>JAIVHB010000130.1 GCA_020201275.1 Rhodothermaceae bacterium
CAACATCACCGCGCTTAACGAATTCTGCCTCTACCGGGATTGTGGGTTCAACTTCCTCTTTAGCAGGATTCTTGGATTGACTCTCGGTTGTGCAGCCCGTCTGGCTGATGCTTACCGCGATTAAAAAGACGAACAGAATTGGATAGGTGTTCATGCTAACTTGGCCTTGGGTGGGTACTTACGTTTCGAACTGTTTACGAAACGCTTGCCAATTATGTTACATGTAAATGTTCAATACGGCATTTGATGTTAGTATTTTGAAATAAAAATCATCCATAATTATCAGGATTTCATTAAACTGACCCCCGGTCTGGCAATAAAATCAATGTTAAATAAACAAAACCCGAATCCTGAAAAAATGAAATATCCTGCACTTTTGATATTACTTGCTGCAATGATAACGGTATCCTGCGGTTCCGAACAATCCGATACAGCCCGGCAGGTACAGCCGGCCGACGGGCCCAATCCTGCACAACCAGGATTTGATCATGAGGGCTCAGATACCCAGGCTATTGCCATCGCCGACAGGGTTATGGCGGCCATGGGCGGCAGACAAGCCTGGGATAACACCCGCCACCTGCGCTGGAACTTCTTCGGGGTCCGAACCTTGTACTGGGATAAGTGGAGTGGCGATGTACGCGTGGAAATACCGTCAACTGATACGCGTATCCTTCTCAATATCAACGACAACACGGGTCGTTACTGGAGGGATGGAGAAGAAATAACGCAACCCGATTCCGTTGCAAAATACATTCAGCAGGGCAAATCGATTTGGATCAATGATTCTTACTGGCTGGTGATGCCATTTAAATTAAAAGACTCAGGAGTAACACTTATTTATCTTGGAACGGATGAAATCAACAGTGGTGTGGAAGCAGATCTCATTGAGCTCAGATTCAGTAATGTCGGCAATACACCCGATAACAAATACAACGTCTGGGTCGACAAAGAGACCAACCTCGTTTCACAATGGGCTTATTTCAGAGAATACGATATGGAAACGCCCAATTTTACCGGATCCTGGACAGATTACACCAGTCATGGTGAAATAATGCTGTCAGGCGGCCGGGGCGACAGGGAAATTTCGGATATTGCCGTCTTCAGAGAACTTCCCGGAAGTGTGTATACTTCTTTTGATGATGTCGATGTGAAATAGACCCGGCTTTACCCAGGAAAGAGTGTACGTGTTCGCCCTGGTATAAAGGATATCCAATTGACAGACACTGAACGCACATATAAGGTGAACTTTACCAGCTGTTCGAATACACAAGGGAGCTTAACGGTGGTCTGGAGGGTCGCGTATTTGTAGATTCGGCCCCGGTTATGGATAAAGCCTGGGCAACACGTTCTGGTCTGGGATGGCTCGGGAAAAATACCAATGTTCTCAGAAAAGGTATGGGATCATGGTTTTTTATTGGCGAGATGATAGTGGATGCCACTTTTAACTACGACGGACCTGCGGCTGATCATTGCGGCAGCTGCACAAGATGCATAGATGCCTGCCCGACCGACGCATTGTATGAACCCTACAAGCTCGATGCCGCCAAATGCATCTCATACCTGACAATAGAATTGAGGGATGCGATTCCGGTACAGTTTCGTGAAAATATGGACAGCTGGATGTTCGGTTGCGATATTTGCCAGGATGTTTGTCCATGGAACAGACGGGCACCCGACACACACATCGACAGACTGAAACCTACGGGTGAGTTGACGGGCAGAACTTATGATTTCTGGGAAGAATTAAACCTGGATTTGTACCGTGAGCTGTTCAGGCGAAGTGCTGTTAAAAGAACAAAGTTTGAAGGTTTAAAGCGGAATATTTCGTTTCTTAAACCGAAAACTCCAGATTTATGATTTTCAATCAGACACAAGAATCGGTCTCCAGCTTTGGTCAACTCGCCGGCTTGCAAGAACTAAACCCCAATTATTAAACTACAATGACATCTTCATGGAAATAAAAAAAAATGTATCTGCACGATTTCAAAATAAGTTTTTTTACCAATATAATCGGGCATTTTAAATCAAAATAACGGTATCAATTTTATCTCATATTATTGACTAAAATATTCTCTATTCTTTCACAGTGATACTTTTCTGGTTACTATTTTCGAATAAGACTATGTAGTGGTATAGGTCAAAATACCTATTCCAAATTTATATGGTCAGTGAAAAAAAGTACTATTGCCAATGTTGCTTTTATGATTAATTAATTATATTAGTATTAGAATTAAATAACACTGTTAACCGTTATCTACTGATCATAATGTGCAGTTTTTATACAAGGGCAAACGTAAAGAATTATTAAATTTTTTGACTAATGCACTTTTTTTACTGAATAAGAGTTATATTTTAAGACATACCTACTATCATGTTTACCTAACCCCCAAGGCCACGCTTCTGATCAGGCGCGGCCTTTTTTTTGTTTAATAATTCTGTACAATATTTGGCAAATCTTAAATACAGACAGTTCAATTAAAAGCAACTGAATTTTAATGATGATAATGAGTTTTGCGTATTCGCATTGAATGGTGGGAAAAAGGCTGGTAATTTCCATAGATTTTGAAAAACCGGAACGCAATGCCTGTTTACATGATTATTTCCAGGTACTCTCAATGCTAATTTTTAATGCTTAATGGCCGTAAAAGAACTAAAGAATCGAATAGTCAGTAATTTTCCCCTGCCTGAGATAGTGGCTCACCTGAACAGTAAAAGTTCAGTCCGGCTTGATCACTATCACGGGTCGCTTCAGGCTTTCCTGGTTCATGAGCTGTTGAAAACAGATGGCAGAAACCTACTGGTATTATTCCCGGATCATGAAAGCGCTCAATTTTTCAAATCGGATATTGATGCACTGAACGGCAGGGAGTCTTTATTGCTCCCCCCCTATTTTCACAAACCATACGACCAGAATCAGCCGTTCAACACTCAGATACTGGTTCAAAGGTCAGAAATACTTGAACAGCTCACCAGGGTAAAAAGTACTTTTCTTATCTCTTCGGTCGAGTCTGTATTTGAAAAAATTGCTCCACCATCCATTTTCTCCGAGTCGACCATACTGGTTAAAAAGGGAGACGAGATGGAACCTGCATGGCTTATTGAAAAACTCGTCGGACAGCAATACGATTCAGTCAGTTTCGTTGAGAGGCCCGGTGAATTTGCTTCCAGGGGTGGAATTCTTGATGTGTTTCCGTTCACCGGCGATTACCCGGTCAGGCTTGAATTTTTCGGAAATGAGATAGATTCTATACGGGAATTTGATCCTGACAGTCAGCGATCGGTTTCATTTTGCGACGAAGTGAGGCTTGTTCCCAATATTAATGCGCTTGCCATTGCCGGTCGACAGAGCTTGTTTGAGTATTTGCCGACCGACACATCCGTGGTGCTGGTTAACGATGCCCTTATAGCTGCAAACTTACGGAATCTGATAGACGAGGCGGCTGAAGCCTATACCCTTTCCGGAAGTTCTGAGCCCCCTGAGTCCCTGTTTATTTCCAACACCGATTACGAAAACTGGATTAACAACCGAGGTAAACTCTATCTGGGCGGTATCACGAACCGGGACGACTTTGCGTACCGCCACTCTGCGGGTGCGAAACCGCAGCCTGGCTTTAACGGATCGGTAAAACTGCTTCGTGAGCACATACTTCAGCTCAGCAAAAAGGATGTATCCACCTACATACTGTGCGACAACGACGGACAGCTTGAACGGTTCGAAGAGTTACTCGGGGAGAGCAACAATGATCTTAATTACCACCTTGCTGTTGACACACTTCATGAAGGATTTCTGCTTGAACAGTCAGGAATTGCGGTGTATACCGATCATCAGATATTCAACCGATACCACCGCCCAAAGTTAAAGCAAAAAAAAAGGACTGGCGGAATCAGCCTCAAAGAGCTTAAAGACCTTAAGACTGGCGACTATGTAGTCCACGTCGATTACGGCATCGGCCGGTTTTCCGGATTCAGGAACATTGAGGTTATAGGGAGTATGCAGGAGGCCATCGTAATTAAATACCAGGAGGGCTCCACACTCTATGTAAATGTTTCCAGCCTGCACAAAGTGCAGAAGTTTTCCGGAAAGGATGGACACCAGCCCAGGGTTACCAAACTCGGAAGTGGTGAATGGGCCCGAAAAAAAGCAAAAACAAAAAGCAGGGTCAAAGACATCGCCCGCGAACTCATACGGCTCTATGCAGTCCGAAGGACCCAGAAAGCGTTTGCATTCAGTCCCGACAATGCCATGCTTACCGAACTCGAAGCCTCATTTATATATGAAGAGACCCCGGATCAGATGCAGGCTATAGATGATGTTAAAACGGATATGATGAGTGAGATGCCCATGGATCGGCTGGTATGTGGTGATGTAGGCTTTGGTAAAACTGAAGTAGCTGTAAGGGCTGCTTTTAAAGCGGTTCTCGATGGGAAACAGGTTGCTGTACTTGTTCCAACCACCATACTTGCCGATCAGCACTATAAAACTTTCCGGAACAGAATGTCGCATTTTCCGGTCAATGTTGAAGCCATTTCGCGGTTCCGTACCAAAGCCGAGCAGACCGATATTCTGAAGCGAACGGTTAATGGTGAAGTCGATATTCTGATCGGGACCCACCGCCTGACATCCAAAGATGTAAAATTCAAAGACCTCGGGCTCCTGATTATTGATGAAGAACAGAGGTTTGGTGTTGCCACTAAGGAGAAGATAAAGGAGTTCAGGGCTACGGTTGATGTACTTACGCTAACAGCTACTCCCATACCCAGAACCCTTCAGTTCTCGCTGATGGGTGCCCGCGACCTGAGTATTATCAATACCCCGCCCCCAAACCGGCAGCCGGTAAGAACGGAGATCCACAGTTTTGATACAAAGTTAGTACAGGATGTGATCAGGCAGGAAATCAGCCGTGGCGGTCAGGTTTTCTTTATTCATAACCGGGTATCCAACATTGAGGAGATGAGTTCCATGATCATCGATCTCATACCCGAAGCAAGGGTTCGGTTTGCACACGGACAGATGAAAGGGCCACAACTCGAAAAAATCATCCTCGATTTTTATCATCACAAATACGATGTACTCGTTTCTACAAACATCGTGGAAAATGGTATCGACATTGCCAATGCCAATACCATAATTATCAATCATTCACATCAGTTTGGCCTGTCGGAACTCCATCAGCTGCGGGGACGCGTAGGCAGAAGTAACCGCAAGGCCTACTGTTATCTTATCGCTCCCCCATTCCAGAGCCTCCCCATGGACTCAAGGAAACGTTTAATGGCTCTTGTGGAATACTCAGACCTGGGAGCCGGACTCAATATCGCCATGCGCGATCTTGATATCCGCGGGGCCGGCGATATACTGGGTGGCGAACAAAGCGGCTTCATCAACGATATCGGTTTCGATCTTTACAACAAAATTCTGAATGAAGCAGTGAATGAACTTAAGGAAACAGAGTTCAGCGATATCTTCAAAGATGTGAAGATTGAAGTAACACTGCCCGAAACGTCTGTAGAGTTTGACTTGCCGGCAATGCTTCCCTCCTCTTACGTCAGCGATAGTGTTGAGCGCCTGAACCTTTACCGGAAGCTGGCCCAGGCCTCTGAGCGTAAGCATGTAATGGAATGGAAAGACGAAATTTCAGATCGCTTCGGCAGTGTTCCCGACAGCGGTATGAATCTCATTTACGCATCATTGATTAAAATTTTTGCATCCCGAAATTTCTTCGATAAAATCACAGTTAGAGATGGCCGCATGTGGATATCCTGTCCGGCACATAACTCCGACCACGGCAGGGAGTTCTATGACAGCGGGAAATTCCAGAACATCGTTAAGCAGGTTGAGCAGAAAACACGCGGTGATTTTAAATTACTCCAAAAGAATGATGCCGTCAGGATAGTTATTCATAATATCCCTAAATTAGAGTCTGCAGCATTATTTTTGGAATCACTAACAGAAGACCAACCTGTTGAAACCCTCGCTTGATACGTATGCAGAGCTCCTGAAACAAGGCAGCATTGTTGCATTTCCCACAGAAACGGTTTACGGCCTGGGGGCATCTGCATGGAACCCCATGGCCATTGGCAGGGTATTTGAAGCAAAAAAGCGCCCGGCAGATAATCCGCTCATCGTGCATGTAAGTTCGATCGCCATGCTCAACGAATTCGTTGAGGAAATTCCTGACAATGCCCGGCTGCTGATGCAGAAATTCTGGCCCGGGCCTCTTACCCTCATTTTCAGGAAGAAGAAAAAGGTTCTCGACCTGATTACCGGCGGACTCGATACAGTTGCCATCCGTATGCCCGCTCACCCTGTGGCACTCCGTCTGATAGATCTGGCGGGCCCGCTGGTGGCTCCCAGCGCCAATACATCGGGCAGACCATCACCAACTCACCCTGACCATGTGAGACACGATTTCGGGAACAGTTTACCGGTTATTGAGGGAGGCCAATGTGAAATCGGTCTGGAATCAACAGTGCTGGATCTTACAGCGGTTGTACCTGAAATTCTGCGCCCTGGTTTTATAACACCAAAAGCCATAGCGCAACAGACCGGAATTCATGTTGTGATGGCAGAATACAAACCTGATGAAGCACCGAAAAGTCCCGGTGTTAAATATTCGCACTATTCCCCCAATGCTGCTGTACGGTGGATGAAGGCAGATGAATCTGCATTTAATCGCGATACACTCTACCTGCTGCATGACAATAAGCCAGGTTCGGGTGCAAGTGCTGCAAGAATGATTCATTTCTACGGTGATTACAGGAGAATGGGCCGCGAGCTGTATGACTGGTTCCGAAAAGCAGATCATGAAGGATATTCACATATAGCAATTGAACCATTTAATGATGAAAATCCGGATGAACTTATTGCAACCCTAAGAAACAGGATAGACAAGGCGACCTCAACACCACGGTAAGGCCGCCCGTCTGCCCCTGAGCCCCTCGAACCTTGAAAAGGTGACTACAAACTGAATCCCATCAGAAAAAATGTATCATTAGCGTAGGGATTTACCGCAATTTGGCCGAGCAGGGTGAGCGTAAAATATTCGCTGAACCTGATCTCTCTTGATGTACCAATACCTGTATTGATCACTCCAGCCTTTCCTGTTCCGTAAAGTGCCGACTTTGCGGGTGTGAATCCCATAAAAAAGTCAAGCCCCCCGACCGAATATCCAAGTTCAGAGTAAATGGAATAATCATCATCGTTGGTTACAAAAATTCCGCTCATAACAGAGACCGGAAACGACTCTGAACCCTGGTATGCAAAGGCCGTTTCGACGAAATGAGATGACTCACTGAAATAATTTCCATTTGAGGCTTCAGGGAAAGTGTAGTCGGTAACCATCAGTGACAATGTGCCGGAACCAACACTGATATCATATGATGCGTACCAGTCAATTTCAGAGCCGTCAGGATTCCCGTTTGTAGCGATGGCAGCCCAGGTACCAATAGTGAAATTTCCTGAACTGAGACTAATGTCGGGCTGGATACTTGGTGAATTTCCAAAATCGGTGCCTCTCCAAACATAACGGCTCATTATGTCAACACCAAGGCTTACCTGGGCCTCAGCTTCCTGAATTGCCGTACCGGCAACGATGAGAAATGCAACAAATGCTTTATAAATAGGTTTCATGATTGTATTTTCCTGTTGGTTTCTATTGATGTCCTTTGATAGATACTACCGGAAGCAGACCGGAGCCACCCGGTTCTGCTTCCTTTTTATTATAGTGATACCGGAGCAAGCTTTTCAGCCGGCTTTCCGTTGAATACCTCGGCCCCGGCGAAATTCGGATAGGCTTCATTCCCGTGTTCGGCCATATCCAGCCCGCCAAATTCTATTTCACTGGAAACACGGACTCCCATGAGGGAATCTATTGCCCAGAATACACCAAGTGAAAACAGAAATGTGAACAGAAGAATGCTCGATGTACCAATCAACTGGGTGATAAAGCTAGCTTCTGTCGAGAAAAGTCCTACGGCAAGTGTTCCCCAGATGTGATCGACACAACAACCAGTAAGCCGGCGATGGCCCCAATTGCAATTGCACTCAACGGAGATACAACATTGGCTCCTGCTGTAATGCCAACAAGGCCGGCAAGAATGCCGTTCAGGGCCATAGGAGCATCGAGATGCTTCATGAAGAGGCTGGTGGCCGCCATTGCTGAAAGTGCACCTGCACAAGCCGCGAGCGCTGTTGTCACAAATACAAAAGATACCTCGGCAGGTTCCGCGCTGAGTACCGATCCGCCATTAAATCCGAACCAGCCGAACCAAAGCAGGAAAACACCCATTGTGGCAAGAGGAATATTGTGTCCCGGAATCGTAAATATCTTGCCATCCGCATATTTGCCTTTTCGTGCTCCAAGAATAATGACACAGGCAAGTCCCGCAATGCCGCCAACACCATGAACAAGTGTTGATCCGGCAAAATCATAAAAGCCGAGTTCATCAAGCCATCCGCCACCCCATAACCAGCTTCCCGTTATCGGGTATGATATGCCGACCAGTAATGTGCCGAATATCATAAAGGCGGGAAGTTTTATTCTTCCGGTAACTGCACCCGATACGATGGTGGCAGCAGTGGCTGCAAACATGGCCTGGAAAATAAAATCAGTCCAAATAGTCATTTCTGCGCCGTATGCTGGTGTGAGCATACCTGCCGGGTCAGCTCCATCGAAACCGATGCCGAATCCGGCGAATCCGAAAAAGCCGTTAAAATCGCCCGGATACATAAGCTTAAACCCGATCAGCGCATACATCAGTATACCCGCACTCAGAATGAATACATTTTTGTAAATCACATTTATAGAATTCTTCCTCTGTGTGAAACCGCTCTCCACCGTTGCAAAACCAAGGTGCATAATGAACACCATAGCGGCCGCCAGTAGAATCCAGAGATTGTCGATAATAAACTTTACATACTCTGGCGACTGTAAAAATGCCTCATATGCAGCCTGACTATCGGTTGTTGCCGAAACTTCTTCAGCAATTGCTACCGCTGAAGATTCTGTTGCGACTGTTTCAGATCCCGCATAAACAGCGGTATAGAAAGCAAGGCCAATTATGGCAAGGATCACCATTATGTTTACTGTTTTTTTCATACTCCGTTAATTTATTAGTCGATAAGTGTTTTATGAACGACATAAATTAGGTTAACAAACGATAAAGACAAATAAATTTATTATTAGTAATGATTTGGCCTTAATTATTAATATCGAATAGAAAAAGCGCTTTTATTTTTCAGAGTTCACAATGCGGAATGTTCAGTGCATATTGTTTGTTTAAACATGCATCGGCGTTGTATAGCTGCCACACAATATTTCTTTATCTCTGCATCTGATTAATACACACAAAACCCCAAAAAATGAATTCAATGAAACGAATCGTACTACTGAGTGCTACCGACAGGCCCTCATCCAAAGCACTTGAAATAGCCGGCTACCTGAAAAAAAAATTTGAACAAACGGGCACATCCCCCGAAATTGTTTCGCTTGAAGAGTATCCGCTTGAATTAGTGGCCGGTGGCAGATATGGAGCCGACATTCCCGAGGTAGCTGCGTTTAACGAAAGAGTGATAAATGCAGATGGAGTAGTATTCATTGTACCCGAATACAACGGGTCGTTTCCCGGCATTCTGAAAATGTTTATCGACTATCTCCCCTTTCCGGAAGCATTCCAAAACCTTCCCCTGGCATTCGTGGGGGAAGCAGCAGGTGCATTCGGAGCCCTCAGAGCAGTTGAACATCTGCAGCAAATCTGCGGGTACAGAAATGCCCTTATGTTCCCCGAGCGGGTATTTATCCAGAGAGTAAATCAGAATTTCGACAAGGACTCAGGTATTGCCGACGCGAAGGCAAATGAATTTCTAGACAGCATGATCCGCAATTTCTCAGATTTTGTCTCAGAGTACAGGCATACTGAACTTGTATAATCCTGCCTTCAGTGCCTAATAATTATACTTTCAGACGGGCTGTTACTGGTCAGATTACCTGTTGCCTATAGAACCTCAGCTACTGTAACCGAACTCATGCCGAAAGCTTCAGCAACATCTCTGTAAGTAATCTTTCCTTCGGCAATATTCAGGCCCAGTTCAAGTTCTTTGCTTTCTTTTACAGCTTTCTTCCACCCTTTGTCTGCAATTTGTACTGCATAGGGCAAGGTCACATTGGTCAGACCGAGTGTTGATGTGTGAGGAACAGCTCCCGGCATATTGGCTACGCAGTAATGCACTACACCGTCGATGATATAGATGGGATCATCGTGGGTAGTAGGCCTTGCTGTTTCTATACATCCACCCTGATCGATCGCTACATCCACAAGTACCGATCCCGGCTTCATTAACGGCAGCATATCCCTGCGGATCAGCCGGGGGGCCTTGGCTCCTGGTATGAGAATTGCACCGACCACAAGATCCATGAGCGGCAGCATTTCCCTAATGTTGGCTTCGGATGAAAACAAGGTGGTTACATTTTTGGGCATTATATCATCCAGATGACGCAGACGTGGTACGTTAATATCAAGAATGAACACGTTTGCACCCATTCCTGCAGCGATTTTTGCCGCGTTTACACCAACTATACCACCGCCGAGAATCATAACGTTAGCAGGCTTAACACCCGGAATACCGCCTAGAAGTACACCGCGTCCGCCTGTTACGCGTTCGAGGTATTTGGCACCCTCCTGTACGGCCATCCTGCCGGCAACCTCACTCATTGGTATGAGCAGGGGGAGCGAACGATCGGCTTTTTCAACGGTTTCATAGGCAATGGCGATACATTTTGAATCGATTACAGCCTGTGTGAGTTCTTCGCTTGCAGCAAAATGGAAATAGGTAAATATGACCTGCCCTGATCGCATCCTTGGATATTCCACCGCGATAGGCTCCTTCACTTTCATGATCATATCGGCGCGTCTCCATACTTCATCTGCCGTGTTGAGCATTTCTGCACCGGCTTCAACATACAGTTCATCCGGAAAACCGCTTCCGTGACCGGCATCCTTTTCCACTAATACGGTATGACCCCGTCGTTTGAATTCCAATACTCCGCCGGGCAGAAGTGCCACCCGGTTTTCATGTGTTTTAATTTCTTTTGGTACACCAATAATCATCGAAATATCCTTGTATAAATAAATGGTGGATTACATGCGTCTTTAACGCGCTATAAAAATGTGCTCAAAGATAGCAAGAAGTAGCAAGATGTTGCAATTTATGACTACCATTCCCGTTTTCCACGCTTATTGCCTATTTTAGCGAGCCCTAAAACATCGCGCAGTTTTTTTTCATGATATCAAAAGAGATTTTCAGAAAAGTCCGCAAGCTCGAAATACGGACCAAAGGCCTTGTTAACAACCTCTTCGGCGGTGAATATCAGTCTGCCTTCAAAGGCCGCGGTATGGCTTTCTCGGAAGTGCGTCCCTATCAGTTTGGCGACGACATTCGTCAGATAGACTGGAATGTAACGGCCCGCAACGAGGAACCCTATGTAAAAATATTCGAAGAGGAACGTGAGCAAACCCTGATGCTGCTGGTCGACATTTCGCCAAGCGGGTTTTTCGGGAGCAAAAATCAGAGCAAGATGGACCTGGCAACTGAAATTTCTGCCGTTCTTGCCTTCAGCGCCATCAAGAATAACGACAAGGTTGGTTTGATTCTCTTTACTGACAAGATTGAAAAGGTGGTAATTCCCCGGAAAGGACGCCTTCATGTTCTCAGGCTTATCCGTGAACTGTACGCTACCAGGCCATCCAGCACAGGAACGGATATCGGTATGGCCGTTACCTATGCCAGTAAAATCCTCAACAGACGTTCAATTGTTGTACTGGCCAGCGATTATCAGGCACACGGTTATGAAAAAGTGATCAAGATCATGAACAGGAAGCACGATCTGGTTGGTATCCGCATCGATGATCCGCTTGAAAATGAGTTACCAAACCTGGGCATTATCCCCTTTCTGGATGCCGAAACCGGTACAATATCGGTGGTGGATACATCCAGCAGCAAGGTCAGAAAAGCATTTAAGGCCAGACGGTTGAAACGCAGGAAAGAGCTTGACGATTTTTTCCTGAAACTTCATGTCGATACCGTGACTGTTAATACCAATCAGTCGTACATTGAACCCCTTATGAAATTTTTTCAGAGAAGGATCAACCGATACTGATGCGCTTTATTATCTCTTTGTGCATATTTTATCTGTCTGCCTGCACTGCGGTTTTTTCACAGCAGGTCTACACCTTCAGCGATAAAGACACCCTCAGGGTCGGCGAACTGTTTGAATACAGTATTGTAATCGACAATCCGGGAGCAACGCGCACGGCCGCTTCCCCCGATACATCATTTTTCTCATCGGTCTTTGAACTTCGTGATGTGAGGGTTTTTAAACCCGCCCCCAACAGAGACAGCCTCGCGATCACTATACAATTTTTTGGCACCGCCGATACCTCACTTTCCTATATGCCGATTCGCTACAGTGCCGACAGTGACTCGGCACTGCTTCGTACCGGCACCTTTCCTATCGTTTACAGGCCAACTGCAGAAGATGCGGATGAATCTGAGTTCAGGCCGCTTAAGCCCATATTCGAGTTTGCATTAAACTGGTGGCCATGGATAATTCTTGCACTTCTCGTTCTTGTGGCCGGTTTCCTTCTGTACCGCTATTTAAAAAACAGGCCAAAACCAGTTGGAAAACCTGTTCCCACGCCGGTAAAGATACCACCGTTTGTGAATCCGATTGAAAACCTTGAAAATAGACTCATCAGCATTAAATCCGATTCAGAACTCTATAACCGTGATCCGAAAGGCTTTTATATGAGTCTGGGTGATGCATTGAGGGCTTATTTTGAAGAACTCTATACTATTCCGGCCCTTGAATCAACAACACGTGATCTTGGAAGGGAACTCGTTGCCCAAATGGTCGATTCACACCTCACCCAGATTGTGATCGGAATTCTTCGGGAAGCAGATATGGTCAAATTCGCGAAATACATTCCATGGCCGGATGAGGCTGAAAAATCTCTTGCTGCTGGATTTTTATTCCTGGAGCGTGCAAAAACCATGGACCGCCACAAGGTTGTGAAGATGCAGCACGACTATAACCGAAAGTATTTCCCCGAAGACAACAAAACCGAACCGAATAACCCACACACCAGTCAGGAGAATATACAGGTATGACATGGGTTAATCCTGAATGGTTCTGGGCACTTGCATTTCTGCCAATACTGGCATTGCTGCAATACTGGCATTATAAAAAACGCCGGCTGGCACAGGTTGTCTACTCCGATGTTTCCGACTTGAAAAAATTGCCCGGCAACTGGCGGTCTGTTGGTAACTGGCTCACCTATCTCACCCAGCTTTTATCGATAATACTGATAGTTATTGCCCTTGCGCGGCCTCAGATGCGAAATACGGTGATTGAGAGGTATGCCGAGGGTATCGATATCATGCTGATCATTGACATATCCAGTTCTATGCTGGCAGAGGATCTTAAGCCAAACCGGCTGCTGGCTGTTAAGAATGTTGCTGAAGAGTTTGTGAACCGGCGCCAGAACGACCGTATAGGCCTATCGGTATTTGCCAGGGAATCCATAACGCTTGTACCCCCGACACTCGACTACAGGTTGGTCAGACAACAGCTGCGGACTCTTGATCTGGGAATAGTTAAAGACGGTACAGCAATTGGGGTAGGTGTGGCCACCGCTGTGAACAGACTTCGTAACAGTGAAGCAGATTCAAAAGTCATTGTCCTGCTCACTGACGGAGAAAACAATGCCGGTGAAATAGATCCCATTACATCGGCTCAGTTAGCCCGCACCTACAACATCAGGATGTACACTATCGGCGCCAGTACAGAGGGCACAGCCCCCTACCCTGTCGAAGACCCTGTATTTGGCCGGCGTTACTATAACATCAGAGTGGACATTGATGAACCCATGCTCACTGAAATGGCGGAAATGACCGGAGGTCAGTATTTCAGGGCCCTGGATACAGAGGGCTTGAGAAGGGTATACAGCGATATTGATGAACTCGAACGGACAGATATTGAAGAAATCATCTATATCGACCGCGAAGAGCTGTACTATCAGTTCCTGTTTCCGGGTATACTACTCCTCACACTTTCTATATTTTTTGACCGCTTCCTGTTCAGAATGGATCTGGCATAGGGATAAGACAGTTCCGGTTTTTGATACTGTAAAAAAAATAATTGCTGCTATGTGCCTGCTGGTATTTGCCTGGAAGGTTCACCCCGATTATGATCTCATTCTTGCTGCTAACAGGGATGAATTTTTAAACCGGCCGGCGCGGTCAGCAACGTTCTGGGATGATGAACCCGAACTGCTGGCAGGCATGGATCTTGAGGGGGGTGGCACATGGCTTGGTGTTACACTCGACGGTAAATTCAGTGCCATTACCAATTACCGCGACATGAAACTGCATAAAGAAAATGCTCCGTCGCGGGGCAAACTTCCCCTGAATTACCTGAACGGCAGAAAGCCCCCTTCCACATATATAGAATCCATCAGATCCGGTGCGGACAGTTTTAACGGCTTCAATCTTATTACCGGCAACAGAAATGCTATTTGGTACTACTCAAATATCCGGGATATGCCCAAAGAATTAGGCCCTGGCATTTATGGACTGAGTAATCACCTGCTTGATACACCCTGGCCAAAGGTTGTAAAAGCTAAAGAAGCACTGGCAGCAATAGTCGCAAGCCATGAACCAAACCACGAAAAATTGTTCCGATTGCTGCACGACAGAACACCAGCACCGGAGAATCAGCTTCCAGATACCGGACTTGACAGGGCTGCCGAAAAAAAGCTGTCATCAGCATTCATAGAAATGGACGGATATGGTACAAGGGCATCAACCGTGATCATGCTGAAAAAAAACGGGCAACTCGAATTCCGCGAGCGAGTTCATCAGAACAGCGATCAAGAGACTCCGGGAGATTCCTGTTTCCGGTTTCTGATACATGGCTGATAGAAAAAAATGCTGTAAATAAGATGGATCTGATCCGATAAGTGATCGATTTCATTTGCCATTCTCAAGCTGTTTTCTTACCCAAAAACAGATCTCACCGAGAACCATATCTTTTTCTGGTTCATTCATAATCTCATGGAAAAGGCCATCGTATAGTTTCAGGGTTTTATCATGCGATTTCGCAAGTCTGTAAAGCATTTTGGAACCTTCCGGACTGGTTATCCGGTCGAGAGTTCCGTGACCGACCCAGAAGGGCAGTTCAATTTTACTGACCAGGTCTGGCATTTCGCTGTTAATTTTGCTGAAATGAACAGCCATTTTCGCCCGCACCCGTCCTGTATATACAAGCGGGTCGTTCAGATAATTCCTGACAACTTCCGGGTCGCGGCTAATCGCTTCAGACTCAAGCTTAACAACCGGAACGGTGGATGCAACAGCGGCTACGTACCTGGCCATATCCTGGATCACTTTTGGCACTTGTGTTGCAAGTTCAATCATCGGCCCGGTTAGGATCATCCCTTTTAGCTCATTCTGGTGCCTGAGGGCCATTTTGAGTGCGATCGCTCCTCCCATGCTGTGACCGAGAATAAACCATTTTTTCAGATCTGTTTCTTTTCTGAGGTTGTCAAAATAAAGAGACAAGTCATCAATATAGTGTTCAAAATCGCTTATATAGCACCTAATCCCGCCACTTTTGCCATGACCCTGATGGTCGATTGCATACACCGCAAGACCGGTAGCTGTCAGTTCCCGTATTACATGTCGGTAGCGCCCGGTATGCTCGGCATATCCATGAACAAGCAGTATACCGGCCCTGGCAACCTCACGGGGCAATGCTTCATAAGCGGCAATCGTTACGCCTCTTTCGTTAACAAAAGCAGATTCCTTAATCATGGAATTCCCGGTAAATTAATACCTTAATGGCATCAGGATGCCTGTGGTTACCGTTCGGCCGAACATACAGGTGAAAGGTCACGATGAACTGCCGTATATTATATGTTCAAACTATTTCGGAACAAATTTAGCTCAATTAATGCGATTATTAAAATTTGCCGGCATATTCCTAATTGTTGCCGGTACCATGCTCGGTTTAATTTTTTATGTAAACTGGGATGCTTTCAGAACCGTTTACGACAACAGGGACAGTATTTCAGAAGGGAGTGAATGGGTACCAAAAACCTATTCAATCGACGGTTTACTCGAATACGTACTTGTGCACCCGGAACAGGTATCAATCGTCAGTTTCCAGCCCGGAAATCCAACTGAAGGGATATTTTACGGTTCAGATATTCCGCGGGTATACGGCTCTTCCGGTATGGCACTGCATCTCGGAGAGTTTTACCGGCAGGTTTCAAAATCCATAATTAACCCCGATTCTTTGATCTCCTCAGATGCACTGGGCAGGTATGTAATAAGTGGTATTGATGAAAGCAGTTTCAGGAATGCCGTCAATGATGCAGAAAAAGCCGGCTACATTAATGAGAACGGGAAAATCAGGCTGGAAGATCTGTTCTATCTGAATCTGGTTAAGGGGAATCTGCATGTTCATGACTATATGCTGATGCTGCTGGGCAGGGACAATACAGACAGGCTGGTCAGGAATCTTGGATATGATATGGATGCACCGATACCATTTACCGGGTTGCACATCCTTTCTGTCGGCGGTCTTTTTAACAGGTCGCAGGAAGAACAACTTGAGTACCTTGAACGCCTTGATCCGGATAACCTTTTTGATATGGCCTGGTATTACACCGGGAAATTCCTGAATGATGGTAACTTCCGCACCCAGGTTCACACCTATACAGAACGGACGGGGCTGAATCTCAATTTTATTCAGATGAGGAGGCTATATAACCTGCTACCAAAAATAAAACCAATGGATATGGCATTAATCATGCAGTCGGTGCTATCGCGTTCCTATGTATCTTCCGAAGTATCTGCCAGGGTTCATGAAAAACTGCGGTGGCCTGAGAACCGTTCTCTTATCCGGAATTCAATGAAAACATACGCGGCTGCCTACGACAGTAGAATGAGTATGCTTAATGGCGTCGATATGGGGAGCAGTTACGACGGGCTAACTGAGAAAATTCAGGTTGTAATGTTTCAGCAACTGCCAGTTTCAATGTGGATGCATATGTCGAGTAACTTTATAAACCAGGAACTTCAGCGCCTGCTAATAACAGATCCTGTTTTGTGGGATAAAGCGCAGCGTATGACTGATGAAATCTTGTGATTTATGTCAATTATTGACAACAGGATTCGTTATTATCAGAAGAGATGCAGTGCTTTTTTACCGGTCATAGAATTTATTTCAGAAATTTGCGAGGTATGAAATGAAACCTATAATAACTCCGAAGATTGATCGGAGTATAGCTTTTCAGGTCAGAAAAATTTCCGGTGATATAAGAAAGGCAAAGGGAAAGCGTAAACCTGCAATTACTATCTCACGTGAATTTGGATGTCAGGGATTTCCGCTTGCTAATACAATATCTGCCAGACTGAGCTCAGGTAAAACGGAGTGGTCAGTTTTAAGCAGCGACATGCTTAAGGAAATTTCAGAAAAGAATGAGTATAACAGGGAATTGATGGAATCCGTGAATGAGAGTTACCGCAGCCAGCTCCAGCAGGATCTTGATGTGCTCATTTCTAAAAAGCCTTCCGATTATACCCGGTTCAAGATAATTGCTCAGAATCTTAAAATCATTGGCGATAAGGGCAATACGATCATCGTGGGATCTGGTGGGGCAGTTGTTGCTCAGAATCAGGAAAACTTTTTCCATGTACGGGTAACCGGAAGTCTGTCGTTTCGCGTAAACAGGGTGGCCGAGCTTTTTAACATTACAGAAGTAGAAGCTGCAAACCTTGTTGAGGAACGGAACCTGTTGAGAAGAGATTTCATTTACAGATTTACGAACAAAGACATCGCTGACCCCTCATTTTATCACTTAATTCTGAGAAACGACTTTTTTAGCGTTGACGAGATGGCCGACATCGTGTTACATGCTATGAAAGCAAGGAAAATGCTCTGATATCACAAATAAATGAAAACATACAAGGCAACTTACGTTAAAGGCGGCATAACATTCGGCACCGTACTGGCAATCACAATTTCCTGGTCGGCAAATCAGTCCCTGCTCTGGGCCATTATCCATGGTGTTCTTGGCTGGTTATATGTTATCTACTATGCCATTTTTTACCATTTTTAGGACTGCTCTATTCAATGAGATCCCGAAATCTACTCAACCTTGTATGGTTGATCCCTTCATACCTGCTGTTTCTGCTATTGCATCAGATTAATGTCCATATTGATGCTGTGAATACAATGGCCAATGGAGAACTGCAGGAGGCCGTTGTAACGGATTTTAAAATCAAGCAGATTGCAGCGCAAACCAATGGTTATATCGTTGTCAGATTTACATCGGCAGCAGGCGAAGAGGTAGAGCGAAAATTGTCATTAGGCGTACAGCACGCTGCCAGACTTATGGAAACTGAAAATATTCCGGTCAGGTATCTTAAAGGATCCGGTCAGGAGGTAATACTTGTCCCGACTTTCGATATTCAGTTGCAGATAATCCGCATCAATATTGCTATCATAGCCGCATCCCTCATAGTGCTCATTGCTGTCAGTATTGGGGTTTCACGCTACGTTATCCGGAAAAACAAAACCGGTGAACCCGATTCACCGGAATTTGAACTAATTAACACATAATACCAGTTTTGACAAACCAACCCGGTACCCTGTACCTTATTCCCACCCCTCTCGGCAGAAATGCTGATCAAACCGGATTACCTGCAGATACGCTCAGTATAATAAAATCGGTAAGCCATTTTGCAGTGGAAAACCTTAAGAACGCCGTATCATTTCTGAAATTCTGCGAACACCCGACACCGGAGTTTGAGTTGTTTTTCTATTCCCTTGATAAAAATACCCCGGCCAGGGAAGTACATTCCTATCTTGATGTACTCAAACAAGGCCACGACCTTGGTGTTCTGACCGATGCCGGATGCCCGGGCATTGCAGACCCCGGGGCCATGATGGCAGGTCTGGCCCATCAACAGGGCTTCAGGGTTATCCCGCTTGTGGGGCCTTCTTCAATTCTGCTGGCCCTGATGGCATCCGGGCTTAATGGGCAGCAATTTGCTTTCAGCGGTTACCTGCCCATTGAAATGAAAAAAAGGAGATCTGCCCTCTCTGAACTCGAAAAACGTTCTTCACGGCACAGGGAAACGCAGATATTCATGGAAGCACCATACAGGAATCTTGAGCTTTTTAAAGATATTCTCGGGATCTGCAATGCAAGTACCCTTCTGTGTGTGGCCTCAAACCTTACCATGCCAGACGAGTATATCGCTACAAAAACTGTGGCTGCCTGGAAATCGGATGTTCTGCCCGATATAGATAAAAAACCGGCCATATTCCTGATCCATGCAGAAAATTTAATACAGTCTGCCTCCAAATCCACAAAAAGGCGGCGCTACTGATCGACAGACCAGTATATAACTGATGGTGAATAACTCTGAACTTTTTTACCGGAAGATTATATTAAAAGTCAATCCTGACCGTATTAATGAGCAGTATACCGGCAATAATGTCTAATGAAATATGCCGGCCGATTCCGTATTTTGCCACTTATTCCTATGATCCCTTCTCAACAATCGTTTCGCGAACAATTGAAGTTATCTTACAGACAGGCAGGTTCTATTCAGCGCAGATTCAATAGATTCTGGTGTATTCTGTCTGCCATTTTTATCTCTACTCTTTTTCTGTCGGATGATGTGTTTTCACAGGTTAGCCTTGACAGGATTTCCGTAGCAACAAGAAGTGATGGCAGAGGTTACGTAATCAGGTTACACCTGAATACTGCTCCGGCCAGGTTTTCAGTAGTTCAACCGGAAACAAACCTGCTGCAGTTCACTTTCGATGGAACCACGGTGACCTATACCGATCTGATACCCCAACCTGTCTTCCCGTTAAGCGACATCCTTATAACCGATTCACCCGACGGAACAGGCATCGACTTTCAGCTCCACGACGGTGAATACTACCAGGCCCGTACCTATCTCGATGCCAATAAACGGCATGTTCTTATAGCCCTGACCAGAACAAGTGCTGATGAAGCCAGGGCACTCGCGGCTAAAACTGATTTGATCAGGCGGGGTAATCAACCGGTGAATGATATAACTGCAGTTATTGATTCTGTATTAACACCCGATCCTGAAGATACATTCGACAGACTATTCAACCAGCGCCAGACTCTGAAATTCGAGGTTATTGTAATTGATCCGGGTCATGGCGGAAAGGATCCGGGATCGATCGGAACAAGGGGCACAAAGGAGAAGGATGTAGCCCTGCAGTTAGCCAAAAGGATCGGTGCTTATATCAACGAATTCCTGCCTGAACTGAAAGTTGTTTATACCAGAGAAGACGACAGATTTATTGACCTCGACGAGCGGGGCCGTATCGGTAACCGCGTTCAGGGCGATTTGTTTATTTCCATTCACGCCAATTCGGTGAGAAGCCGGAATGCCTATGGAACAGAGGTATGGATACTCGGTATGCACCGGACACAGGAAGCGTTCGAGGTAATGAAACGGGAAAACAGTGTTATCAGGTTCGAAGATAAAGACGAATCAGCCATGGAACTTTCTCAGGAACAGCTCATGATATATGAACTGGCCAACAGCGGAAATATGGCCAGCAGTGTTTATTTTGCTGAACTACTCGACCATCAATTCTCGCAGCGTGCCGGCAGACGGTCAAGGGGTGTTAAACAGGCCGGGTTCCAGGTACTGTATCATGCTTCCATGCCGGCTGTTCTGGTGGAGCTTGGATTCATAAGCAATCCGAATGAAGAACGATTTATTACAAGCGAATATGGGCAAAGTATTCTGGCATCCGCTATCTTCAGGGCAGTACGGGATTACAAGGAACAAATTGAACGAAGTCAACAGGAACGGGATACAGTGCGTTGAAACCTTTTGTAATAGGCGTTGCCGGCGGCAGCGGTTCAGGAAAAACAACTGTCATTAACCATATAAGACGTGGTGTAAGCGACGAAAAGATCGTATTCCTTGAACACGACGCGTATTATCGTGATCTGGTTCATCTGCCATTCGAGGAGCGCGCAAGAAATAATTTTGACCACCCCTCCTCCCTTGAAACCGAACTGCTGATCCGGCACATTGAAGCGTTGCTGGAGGGTTACAGCGTGGAAGTGCCCATCTATGATTTTGCCAATCACATCCGGAAAAAGGAGACCCGCAAAATCACTCCCCATGAAGTAATCCTGATCGACGGTATTCTCATCTTTTCCGAAAAAGAATTGCGCGATTTAATGGACCTGAAACTGTTTGTTGATACCGATGATGATGTACGCCTGCTCAGACGCCTGAAACGCGACATAGGTGAACGTCAGCGTACGGTAGACAGCGTGCTGAGCCAGTACGAGAAGTTTGTAAGGCCTATGCACCTTGAATTCGTGGAACCATCCAAGCGCTATGCCGATATCATTATTCCCCATGGCGGTGAAAACCACGTAGCTATTGATATGGTGAATACACTCGTTAGAAATAAAATCGGCCTCGCTAACGGATTCCACTGATCACACCACCCTGCCCGAAGGTCTTTCTGCAGGTTAAAAAAGTGGTATAGTAAGTGAATGTTTTATAGCACAGGCCAGGTTGTCATGAAATGCCGAAGTCCCGGCATCACTCCCCACAACCAATTGCTGGTTTATCTCAAGCTCTAAACCTGCATATTCTCCGGGGCCAAAACTTTTCCGCAGTGCTGTAGCATGCCCGTCGGCTTTTCCGGTATAGGGATAATTCATTCTGGTTCTGATGTGAGGCGAATGTTGTTTAAGGGCTTCTGCTATTCTTACTGCCACGTCCCTTTCACTTTTTCTGGCCGGATCATATAGCAGACCTGTATCCGCATTCCTGATCTTTCCGTCAACTTCTGGCGAGAACGTATGAACCGAAAAATGAATAACGAATCCCCCCTGCTGAATTATTCTGCTGATATGGCTGAATACCTTTTTCCGGAACGGGTAATAGTACTCTTCCAGAATGTGCTCTCTTTTTGCCTTTGGCAGGGCGTCGGTAAT
The DNA here is from genome assembly GCA_020201275.1 of Rhodothermaceae bacterium. GTDB lineage: Bacteria > Bacteroidota > Rhodothermia > Balneolales > Cyclonatronaceae > RECM01. The sequence continues at coordinate 22,078 of JAIVHB010000130.1, forward strand.
GTCGGAGAATAGTGCCCGGTTATGTTCAGACCGGTTCAGCTCAACAACCAGCCGGCTGATTTCAGAAAAAAAAACCGGGTATCCCAATTTTTCAGAGAGACCCAGTGTGAGGTCAAGGGCTCCGGGATCCCAGCCCCTGTGCGACTTCAACCGTTCACTGTAACCTTCAAACAGGGATTTGAGGTCATCAGGTACCTCATACCCGCCGTGTTCACAAGTCAGTATTACAGATGGGGCTGTCATGACCTGAACATTTCGCCCTTACGGAGACAGGAACAGAGTTCTTCATAAACAGTAAAAATTTTTGCGCTAACGGGATCTGTTCCAAGTGCCTTAATGATCCGGCCGGACAGTGTACCTTCATTCAGGATGGTTTTCAATGCCTTCAGGTGATTCAGGTCTGAAATATGTACTGCATCCAGAAGGTGAGCCCAGAGGTCTGTTGCTCTTACCGGCCCGGAGTTCAACCCGAATAAATTAAGGTACTCCTGATCTGTTATGAGGCATTCACCGCCCTTTTCCGCTACTTCGGTGAGCAGGCTGCTCAGACGTCCGGCCGGCCATTTCTTCTGCTCAGCCAATCCGCTCCATTTTCCTTCGGTCAATGCCTTTAGTACTGCTATTATTAGATCGGCAACCGCCAGATCTGCAACAGGGCATTCCTGGATATCCAAAATCCGTATTTCAATGGCCATCCGGTCGAAGCGTGCAATTGCACCCCGTGAATTAAGCCACTCATACTGAAGAATACCCTCCGGATCAAAGGGTCTGATATCATCGTAGATACCTTTCAGCAACTCATTCTCATATTCCACGCGTGTATATACAGGTTCAGGAATAACTTGACCGGTAACCGATGGTATCTTAATGGAATTTGTACGATACACAGCAAGCCGGTTATCATGCAAACCCGTTAATTTGTTGTCCATTACCGGGGATGCAGCTGTTAGGGCCGGCATTACAGGCATCAGAATTCGAATGGCGGCGTGGAGCCTTCCGAACTCTTCATCATCAGCAAACGGAAGATTGATGTGGGTACTCTGCAGATTCGACCATCCGTGGCCCCTGCAGTCGAATATTCGGTTGTAAGCCTCGTAAATTGGGTTGTATTCGTGAGGCCACAGCCTCATTTGTGAAAAAGGGTCCATCCAGGGGTGCATGGCACCGGGCATGAGCCTGCCACCAATACCGGCCAGGATGCCGTTAACACGGTTCACCTGCGATTGGAACCTGGAAGCGAGGTCATCAAGTTTATTTGCCGGACCATTGGTTTTGAATTCGATAACATGTAATGCCAGCTCATTATTCCAGGCCATATCCCCAAACTCAACTTCAGTTTCATAGGAACCGGAAACCTCTCTGAGCAGTTCATCGGCAACAGGATAAACATCGAGGGTGTCGGACCTTACTATCATGTACTCCAGTTCTACACCGAAGCCCTGAAAAAGCCCTAATGGTTTCGGCATCAGTATTTGATCCTTCCCTCTTTGCGTGCCTCAATCCGGTTCAGGAATACCTGCATAATCTTCAGATAGAGTTCATCTTTGAGTATAAGGTCTTCAACACCCGCATCCAGATTGGGGTTGTCGTTTACCTCAATTACAACGCATTTGCTGCCCGACTCTTTAATGTCTACACCGTAGAGACCATCTCCAATCAAATTGGCAGCCTTAAGGGCGGTTCTGACCACATTGGCCGGTGCTATCTCAACAGGAACTGTCTCATAATTACCATAACTGAAGCCACCCTTGGCATCCGTTTTTATAATCTGCCAGTGCTTTCTTGCCATGAAATAGCGGCAGGCGTATAACGGTTTTCTGTCGATGATTCCAATCCTCCAGTCGAACTCGGTTGGCATGAACTCCTGGGCTATAACCAGTTCGGATTTATCCAGAAACCGTTCAGATTCAACCATCATCATCTGACGGTCGGTAACTTTGACCACGCCCTGTGAAAAAGAACCATCAGGCTGCTTGAGAATGAGCGGGAAACCAAGATCCGTTATCACCTTTTCGATGTTGTCTTTGTGCAGGATCATCGTTTTGGGTGTTGCCACATCGTACCGGTTGAGCAGTTCAGAAAGATAGACCTTATTGGTGCAACTGAGAATTGAGTCCGGGTCGTCGAGTACTACGAGACCCTCCGCCGATGCCCTTCGTGCAAACCGGTAGGTATAGTGATTTACATTGGTGGTTTCACGGATGAAGAGTGCGTCAAATTCAGCAAGCCGGGCGTAGTCTTCCCGGGTAATAAGCTCTGTTCCGATACCAAGCTGCTCAGCCGCCTTCATGAATTTGCCCAGGGCCTTATCATCCGATGGGGGTGCTTTCTCCTTTTTATTGTGAAGTATGGCCATATCATACCGTGTCGCAGTTTTTTTTGGGATGACCTTTCGCTTTCCGGCGAAATAATCCTTAGCCGCTGCTACAATGAAATCGCGGTGATCTTCAGGAATCTCGGCTGCGGCAACCGGTCCCAGGCTTTGCAGTTGCCAACGCTGGCCATTGTTTGTGAAATGCGCCCTTAAAAGCGGCGCCTGGAATAAGTTGAAAAGGTGCGAGCTGAGTTTATCATACTTTTTCGCAAGATTCCGACCGAAATAGATGCTCAACACAAATTTGTTCGATTTTATCGGAGTGAGATTCTGCTGTATCAGGTCGTCGAGTTCATCGGATACTATACGAACAATGGTTTGCAGCTTCATATCCTGTATGGTTGATATTCCAGGAATTGGCTTATGGCCCCTCGCCGCTGCCAATAGTGAAACATAGTAACCTGTACTTTGATACCGGTACGAACGGCAAAGGTTAAAAACCTTGGTATTCTTCAAATCCAGATAAAAAGGATCTGTGAGATAGCTTCGTGCTGCCACAACCATCACATTGGGAAGCTCAAAAGGCCAGTCGGCTGGATTATTTACCACAATGATTATCTGCATATCAAATTACAGGATTCTTCTCCAGGATTAAAAGATTTGCGTCGTACGTAATTATACCCAGTAAGATGGATGATATAAGCCGGTTCATGGTTACATCGTAGTACTGGGATTTAAATGCCGGGTTATGCTGTAGCGGATCGGCCACCGTAACTGAACGATCCGGTTGATTATATCCGGAAAGAACAACAAAATGACCGGTAGGGTAACCTCTGATGTCATCATAATCCATATTGGGCCCGAATTCACGTGCACAATTATACAGATAGGTAGCATTGAGGCCTGTGAGAATCGGAATTGATTTCTTCAGGTACTTTCTTATCAGACCTGCAGTCAGGTCTTTCATGCGCAACCGCCCCCCCAGGCGCAGAAATTCAATGTAGGCTTCTGTGGCAAAATGCAGTTTTTCGTCTGTCTTCGCACGAAGTTGTGCCTCCAGTTTTTTCCGGATTTCTTTCCGCCTGAGATTGAACCACGTCGGGTCGAAAACCTGAAGATTGTATGTGTAGATAGTTGCACTGTAACCTCTTTTAAGGGCATGGATGGCAAGTAAAACCGCCAGTGTACCACCTTCTTCAAGGGAAGGGACTTCCTCCATGATTTCATCCAGATCTACATAGTCCTCGTAGAAATTGTAAACCGAGTGGAGGCAAGTGGGGCCGCAAGAGTAATCATCGGGCTGAGGGAGAATCTCCAGTTCTAATTGATTTATCATCATTAAATTTAATCAGCGTTTACGTGCTATACAATGGGATCGCAAACGTAATTAAAAACATAATTACAATCATTCAGATACTGTGCACACCTTTATCGTTTAAGGGTTTGAAAGAAGATCAGTGCCAGCAGTATTAAAAATGATCTTCAAGAAGCTTTTTGAATTTCTGATATTCCCTCTGTTCACCGCCGCTGCCGCGGTCTGTCATGAGCAGGCTGCCATCAGGTGCAATTACCACTTTGAATGGTATACCGGTAAGGCGCAGATCGCGTGCAAGTGACCCTGCCCTGACGAATTGGAAATCATACTCGTTCTGGCTGAGGAAACGGTCAACCCTGGCTTTGTCATCCATCATTTCCGGAGTCGCGGCCAGTACAACAAATTGTTCGGGGTACTCTTCCGTAAGTCGCTGATATGCAGGAAAGCTGGCAATACAGGGCACACACCAGGTCTCCCAGAAATCGAGCAGTATGAGTTTACCCTTGTGGTCGTCTATGGTTGTTTTTTCCCCAGTCCAGTATTCAAATTCAAATGCCTGAACTGCAGCAAACTGTTCACCAGACAAAGTTTGTGCCGAAGTGATCGATGGGGTAAGGATTAGAAGCAGTAAAATTGACGGTATGAATTTAATGTAATTCATTGATATACAGTATATTGGATATATTAGCTAAAAACTTTCTTGATGCGTTTAAAGAAACCTTCAGAAGCATCATGCTCAGTAGCAGGATCAAAGTGTTCCGACTTTTCCAGCTCTGTAATCAGTTTTTTTTCCTGGGCAGAGAGTTTGCCGGGTATGTACACATTAACACGAACGTACTGATCGCCGGTTCCATTGCCATTGAGACTGATTATTCCTTTTTCCCGCATTCTCAGAAGTTTTCCCGGCTGCGTGCCGGCATCAATTTTGAGCTTGGCCTTACCTTTAAGTGTGGGAACCTCTACTTCTGTACCGAGAATGGCATGCGGAACACTGATTCTTAAATCGTATATGATATTATTACCATCACGTTCAAAATATTTATGTTCTTCTTCCTCAATCAGAACTATCAGATCGCCGGCTGGTCCGCCCCGGAGACCGGCGTTACCCTGGCCGCGAAGTGTAATGTAATTTCCCGATGTTACACCGGCGGGTATTTTAACTGATACCGTTTCTTCGCCTTTTACCCTGCCCTGACCGCTGCATTTTTTGCATTTATTCCGAATTACCCGCCCTTCGCCCATACAGGTCGGGCAGGGCTGCACATTTACAAACTGACCGAACATAGTGCGTGATACCTGACGAACTTCGCCCATGCCGTTACATGTGGAGCATGTCATGAAGTCGTCGTTCGACTCAGCACCCGTTCCATTGCATGAGTCGCATTTGATCTGCTTTTTTACCTTCAGCTTTTTTTCCACACCGAATGCAATTTCACTCAGGGTGAGTGTGAGGCGCATTTTCATATCTTCACCGGGTCGACCAGCTCCTCTTCTGCGTCCTCTGCCGCTGCCACCCGCCCCGCCGAAAATATCTCCACCGAATATGTCGCCGAAGCGGCTGAATATATCCTCGAAATTGATATTCTGGAAGTCAGGTTCCTGGTAACCTCCAGAATGCAGACCGGCATGCCCGAACTGATCGTATCGGGCCCTTTTGTCGGGGTCTTTCAGAACATCAAATGCTTCGGCTGCTTCTTTGAATAGTTTTTCAGAATCCGGATTGTCTTTATTCCGGTCAGGATGAAACTCCATCGCTTTCTTGCGGTAGGCCTTTTTTATCTCATCGGCCTCTGCGTTTTTGCCGACACCAAGAACTTCGTAATAATCTCTTTTTTTACTCATTGTATTTATTCGCTCACGATTACTTTAGCATGGCGAATTACACGGTCGCCGATTTTATATCCATCTTCCAATACCTGCAGAACGATGTCGCTGCCGGTATTTTTATCTTCAGGCTTCTGCCGCATGAGTGCATCGTGCAGGTTTACATCGAATGGTACATTCACCTGATTAATAATTTCGATACCATATTGATTGAGAGTATTCGCCATTTTGTTGGCTACCAGTTCTATACCTTTGAGGTATTTCTCATCCATGCCGGTTTCCTTCAAGGCAAGAACTGTTCGCTGAAGATCGTCGTTTACGGGTAAAAATTGCTGCAACGCGTCGATACGTGCATCCTCAAACAATTTCATGCGTTCGTTCTGAACACGTTTCCGCATGTTTTCAAATTCGGCAACTTTTCTGAGCAGCTGATCATTCTTCTGGTCAATCTGGGCTATAAGATTCGCGATTATTTCGTCTTTGGGATCAATTGATTCATCAGTCCTGATCTCATTCTCAATGGCTTCAGGTTGAGTATCGGTACTGTCTGTCTCCCTTTCCGCTGTGTTAGTTTCTTCTCCGGTATGATCCTTCAATGTGTCCTCTGGTTTTGGATTTGTTTTTGCAGTTCTCTTTTTCATTTTCATGTATCATATTTTACTCTGTTGAAACGGTCTGCAAGCTGATCAACAAGGGCAACCATTCTTGCGTAATCCATTCTGGTAGGCCCGACAAGGCCTATGGTACCTCTTATGCTGCCGATGTTATAGTTCGCAGATACAACGCTGCACTGTTCAATTTGTTGAAGTCTGTTTTCCGTGCCGATTCGCACCCTGACGGCATCCCTTGATTCGTCCAAATTCTCTTCAAGCAAATGTACAATCAGGTCTTCTTTCTCAAGTAATTCAATAATACCCCGGTAATTGCTCAAATCGCTGAACTCTGGCTGAAGCGCTATATACTCTACGCCGCCAAAATGAAATTTGCGGACCTGGCGGTCTTCAAAAATGCTGTCGGCCCGGTCAATGAAGATCCGGATTAAACCCGTGTCATCCTCTTTCTCATACTCAGCCAGCATCTCCCCAATTTTATTGCTGATTTTGTTGAGCCTGAGCCCGCTCAGCTTTTCATTCAGTACACGGGCAACCTTTTCAAGGTTTTCACGATGTATACTGGTCTGCGCTTCGATTGTGAGCGTGCGCATAAAGCCGCTGTCTATCGTCAGCACTATCAGGATGCGGGTGGAGCTGAGCTCGATGAGTTCCACCCGCCTGAATATGCCATCGGCCAGTTTTGGTGTAATGGTAACAGCGAGTAGATTTGATAGTCTGGCAAGCAACCTCGCAGCAGACTGAACCGCATCGTCAAAATCACTAACAAGAGTCTCGCTGAATTCATCAAGCACCTTCTGCTCTTCGTTGGTGAGTTTCGATACCTGCATAAGGGAATTCACGTAGAACCGATAGCCCAGTTCGGTTGGTACTCTCCCGGAAGAGGTATGTGGATGGTCCAGATATCCCTTCAGCTCCAGATTGTTCATGTCGTTACGGATGGTCGCTGAACTCACATTCAGATTGTGCTTCTCAATGAGAGTTTTTGATGCAATAGGATTAGCAGTAACGATAAAATTCTGGATGATATACTGAAGAACTTCGCGCTCCCTGTTCGTAAGATCGACGTGGTCCCGCTGCATATGATTAAATGTCTTTATCTTTTTGTGTACAACAGGGAAAGATAACCAATTTAACCGTTTAAATCATCCCCGAAGGCTGTATCATGGCTTTTCATACATGAATTCAATCATGTTGCCATCAGGATCCGAAATAAAAACAAATCGCCCGGTTTTCCGGTTTGCCGGCCCGCTGAGTATGGTTACCTCTTTTTCCCTGAAATAGGATGCCAGTTCATCAATCTTGTCGGGTTTGGTCACTGTAAAACCGAAATGATCAACCCTGTAATCCTTGGAAGAACGGTCATAGGCTGTTTCAGCCTCAACCAGTACAATGGAGTCTGATCCCGCCTTATACACAGCCATGCTGCGGCCCATTTTTTTGTCAAGCTTAAACCCAAGTACCTCACCATAAAAATGTTCTGCTGCAGTAATATCATTCACTCGTAAAGTAATATGGTTTATACCGCTGGGTAAAAAAGGCCTCATAGCACTATATTATTAATTGATGGTTATACTTAGATAAGCTTCCGGAGTTATGGATCCCTCTGCAATGTGATACCAAAATAGCGTATTTGCAGATAAAGTGGGAGGTCAAACACGCATCTCTGTATGAACATTCAGAGCCGGCAAATCATCTTCGAGAATTTTGGATTTTCTGCCGTAGTTTAAGCCTCACATATGAACGGAATACTCTACATAATACCGACCCCGATCGGCAATCTCGGAGACGTAACACGACGATCGGCCGAGGTGATGTCTGTTGTTGATGTTATCGCATGTGAAGATACGCGTACATCATCGGTTCTGCTGAGGCATCTTGGCATAAGCAAGCCATTGATCTCTTTTCACCAGCACAATGAACACCGAAGGGTTGCAGAGCTCATTGAACGCCTCAAAAACGGAGAACAGGTTGCACTCATATCTGATGCCGGCACCCCCGGCATATCAGATCCTGGCTTCCTGGCTGTGAGGCAGGCTCACATCGAGGGCATACAGGTTATAGCCCTGCCTGGTCCCAGCGCTGCCATTACTGCGTTGGTGGGCAGCGGACTGCCCAGCGACAGATTTGCCTTCGAGGGATTTCTCCCTCCTAAAAAAGGGAGGAAAACGCGCATGCAACAAATTGCCAGCGAAGATCGTACCACCATCCTCTTTGAAAGTCCGCACAGGATCAAGCGGCTGCTCACCGACATCGTTGAGCACTGCGGCGAAGATCGAATAGTAGCCGTTGCCCGTGAGCTCACCAAGAAATTCGAGGAAATTGTTCGTGGGAACGCAGCAGATGTGCTGGCGGAATTTTCAGGACGGGCTTCCATTAAAGGTGAAATTGTAGTCATTATTTCAGGCAACGGATACACAGAATGAGATCGTTTGTTGCTACAATCTGGAACACGAAATATCACCTGGCTGTAACTGCCGGCATTCTGCTGGGCATCAGTTACCCCCCGTTTCCCTTCCCTTTCCTGATGTTTCCCGCCTTTGTACTGCTTATCCGCCTTGCCTCCCTTTCCGTTAGCGGTCGGGAGACCGCTTATTTCACTTTCATTTCGTTTGTAATCTGGAACACCATCGCCACCTACTGGCTGAGCTTTGCAACGGTTACCGGAGGTATATCGGCCATACTAGCCAACGCTGCTATAATGACAGTGCCATTTTTACTGATCCGGTATTTTGTAAGGGTGGGTCGTCATCCGCTTGCCATGGCATTATCTGTTGCTTCTGCCTGGACCATATATGAGTTCCTGCATTACCGCTGGGACCTGGCCTGGCCATGGCTGTCGGCTGCCAATGCATTTTCCAATTCAGTGATTATTGTTCAGTATATCGCATACACGGGATCTCTTGGCATTACTTTCTGGATCGTATTCTCATCGGCCCTCGTCTTTTATTTTCTGATTTCCCGGAATAAACAGGTACTTAATTATTCCCTTGCAGCAATTTTGGTACCTGTTTTAATATCGGTCGTGATCTATTACACATACACCGATAATCCGGATAATACCATTGAGGTTGTGGTAGTACAGCCAAATCATAACTCCTACCTTGAACTGTCAGGCTTTTCAAATACATTCGATCCGCTCATTGATATTCTTGAACTTTCCGAGACGAAAATCAGCGCAGAGACACAACTCGTACTATGGCCGGAAAATGCATTGATGAGCAGTGTTCATGAGAATCGGCCGAGATCAAATGACCTGTTCATTCTGAGCAGAGTTAAAGAATGGGGTGTACCTTTGATTACCGGTGCAGCTTTAATCCGATACTACGAACCAGGAAATGAGCCTCCTTTATACAGGCAGTTTAATGGAAGTCTGCCTCACAACATCTATAACGCTGCTGTTAAATTCAGCCCCGATGGAAGCATCAGCTCTTATGGGAAAGGCAAACTGGTACCGATCGTTGAACGCATCCCGTTTGTAGAACAGCTTCAGTATATTCCGGTACCTGGTATCAACTGGGCCGACATTTCCGGTTTTGGCAGAGGCCAGGAGACCACCATATTTGAAATAGATAATACGAAAGTACCTGCTGTTATTTGCTACGATTCGGTCTTTCCCGATTGGGTTAGGCGATTTGTTAAACAGGGATCGGGCATGATTACTGTGATTACAAACGACGGGTGGTGGGGAAATACGAGTGGACATATTCAGCATTACGATTTTGCCAGACTTCGCGCCATAGAAAACCGCCGGGCCGTAATACGTAGTGCCAACAACGGCATATCCGGTATGATACTTTCCAACGGAGATGTACATTCCAAAACGGAATACTGGACCCGGGATGTTCTTGCACTGGACGTTCCGGTGTACTCAGATCTTACTTTTTATACAAGATTTGGTGACCTGATCGGCTATTTCTGTATGCTTGGACTCATCCCCGGGTTTTTTAGCAGAAAAACTATCTGATCACCACAGGCAAGATGACGGGTGATTGGTTTATCCGGTCAGTTCGACCGGATTGAGACAATAATGTTAAACCGGATATCCTGATCGGTTCTCGGGAATATATTACTGGATTTAGGCATTAGCTTGAAAAAGGTATATTCAAGATTCATTTTAACCGTCTGTGAGAATTCATAACCGATCAATGGTGCAATCTGAATTCTGTTGTCGCCCCTCACGTTGGGTTCTCCCGGGTTGTATAATGACTGGTCGGGTATGAGATCATTCTGATCGAGTTGCAGTACCTGCTGCAAATCTGTGTTCAGAAGAAATGTGTTGGTAACATCCTCATTATATGAAACCGAGAGCCTGAGGTTCAATGTGTTCTGGAACCGGCGCATGAATGGCAGACGGAAACCCCTCTTGCTGTAGTTGGCAGAAAAACGCACACCGCTCGAGTTTCTTTCAATCACATTAGAGTTCGACAGACTGAATGTGGTGATCTGGCTTCTGTCGTACTGCAGGCTTGTGGTTAATCCCGACTTCCAGGTAAGGCTTAGCTGTATGAACGGACTGAAGCTTCGCTCGAGGGTAATTGACGAGGCCTCAAATTCTGGTCTGGTATCAAGAACCTGGAAGTTACCTACCCTGCGGTCTATCCCGGCGCCGAAATCAGGATTAAATGCCCACTGCCGCCAAAGATGTACGAACGCCTGAAATCTTCTTCGAGAGTACGTCGACCAAGCACAGTTCGCCCATCCTGGTTGCCCGTCTGATCATCGATGATTGTACTGCCGGGACGGATGTCGTCGAAAGCAGTCTGAAGTTGTGATCTGAAAAAGCTTTCGTAACCGCCGCCAAATGCCCATACTGTGGCATTGATTCCACCAGTCTGGTTTATCTGTGTGGCAATGGAATCTGAGAAAATTGTCTGGGTGAAATTGTTGTTTTCATTCCAGCCGGTCGACCAGTCAAGATCTATGGTGATATCGCGGAAAGGCTGCATTCTTGACCTAAGACTCAGATCATCGGTATTGTTGAAAAAACGGGTAACATTGATGGCTGATAACTCGTCTGGCCTTACAATCTGATTTATTGGAATGTTGTCCTGTATCCCGATTCTGTAAAGAAACGTTGGTGAAAAACTTGCGTCGTTTATATCGTTGAACATATTTAGCGGACTGGTTCCACCGTCGTAGCCACCCTGTCGGGATGTCTGGCCATGGGTATACGTGAAATCGAATGATTGAAAGCTGACAAGACCCAGCATGAATCGTCTTCCATAAAACATTACGTTCTCTGTCATGGTAAACGATTCCTGTTCAGCCTGCTGGTTCTCAGTCCGGGCTGTATTCCGTGAAGCTTCTCCTCGCCCTACACCATCGCCATGCTCCTGTTCACGGTCCCTCTGTTCCCTTTCCCGTTGCTTCTGCTGCTCTCTGACCCTTTTCCTGCGTTCACGTTCACGTGTTTCCTCCTGGTCAGCCTGAAGAGACCTGTCATAAAACGGGATTTTCTTGAGCAGCTCCTGAAACCGAATATTGGATGTCTGGCTGAGATTGAGTGAATTGCTGAGGTTGGCACCAAGTCCCGACCCCTGTGCTGTATTTTGCCAGTTGAATCCCCCTCTGTATGTTGCCGAATAGGTAATCCAGTTCAGGGAACTGATCCTGTTCAGGCGTGGACGAAAACTTGCATTATAACTCTCATTATACGTGTCGAGACGGGGCTTTAGGGTGTCTCCTGTTATGATATCATTGAATACATCAAAGGTCGACCTGGTGCGAAATACCAGACTGTCAGCCGTTTCGGTTACACCAAGATTGGCGAGATTGTGGGAAGAATTAATATTCATCCCGAGTTGCACGGGCGGTGATATGTTGTAGGTGATCGCGAACTGTTTTGTCCAGTTGAACGTATGCTGCTGCTGAAGCGGGAACGGATCCTGGGCGTCAAACGACCGCCTGCGCGATTCATTATACCTGCGGTTAAGGCCGGTTTGCATGGTAATATTGGAAGGAACATACGCCAGTCGAATACCTGATATGAGATTTAACACAGGCATGTCTTCCAGAAAAAAGAGCGGTCGTACCGTACTGATATTGGGAATTGACAGGTTGTAGCCAAGCCCCAAACGGTAGTTCCAGTCATCACTGAATTCCTGGGTCGGGCTGCTCCGGCTTGACGTGCTGTAATTGTAGTTGAAATTGAGATTATCAACTGTATACTTCAGCAGGTTTGATTCGGAATTACGCTTGGTCAGATTTGAAATATTAAATGTATAGTTTTCATCTAATGTCTGAATTTCATCAAGCTTTTCATCAATAAGTCGTTCACGCTCCGTCTCATCAGGCTCGGCTGCTTCAACAGCATCACGGAAGTCGGAAAATCTGATGTCACCCTCTCTTGGAAGATATCTCGGTGTACTAACACTTCTGCGAACCGAGAACGAAACCGGCATGTTCCATCCATAGCGTTCAGGAACCAGCTTATGCACATTAAAACTTGACGAAAAACTGTAGCTCTCCTGATCGTTCATATTCCGCTCATTGATCCGGGATTCCAGAGCCCCGTAACCATCGGTACTTCGGTTGTACTGGGCATTTACACTGGCAACATCAGCCATGTCAACCCGGGCGTTGAATTTGGCAGCCCAACCTTTCCGGTCATCAAATCCCGATACTCTGAGCTCATTCACCCAAACCTCGGCATCGAGCGACGGCACCCCCCGTAACGGCTGCTGGCCGGGTTGTGCCGTTTTGGCATCAAACGGGTTGCGAATACCGATTCCTATTTCAGTTATCTGACCCAGCGACGGATTACCCCTCATGGCAAGCACTGTACCAGGTGGCGCATCAATAACGATATCCCTTCGCTCATAAATATCGTCCGGGGCTACCTCATCAAGGTTTCTGAGTTGTTTGAGCTGATTAAAACTTGAGAGAACCAGGTTCATACTATTCTCGTCGGGCAACCAGATAAGTTCGGTATCCAGGTCGATGGCAGCCTGATCATCTGTACTGAGCTGGGTAAAACGGTGCGTGGTATCTGTTGGAGTAAGGGGCTGGCGGTATTCGTAGTAATTGTTCTCGAGGTTGGTACCCATCCGCACCACAAGTTCAATATCTTCCCGTTTGCTGTAACCTTCACCGTGTACAAACATCCTCATATTGGAATAGTTCAGCAGGTCAAGTCCCGCTGGATAAAAACGACGCACCAGCCTGGTGTCGCCCGGCCTGAGATCCAAAACACTCAATGCCATGGACTGTTCATTCTGTTGTATGGTTTCCTGCTGGCCCCTGACCTGTGAGCGAATGGCACCTCTGGGAATCCGGTATGGAACTGGCTGCCTGTTGGAATTTTCCTCAATATTGATGGTTGAAACTTCAAAAAGAGTATTGATATTGGCTGCATTTCCAATCTCCTCAGCCTTCCTCCACTGGTTTCCCACGAGTTCAAGTGTTGCGAACCGTAATGTAAAAGGTTCACGGTAACCACTCATCCAGATCCGGATATGGGTAACCTGCTGCAGATTTTCTATGTTTCCTATCTGCCTGATAATATCCCTTAAAGGAATCCGCACCTGGTACCAGGTATTCCACTGCTGTCCACCGTCAACTTTGTCAACAATGTAGCTGTTGCCGATGTCCAAAGAACTAGTGTCGGCCGGGTTCCAGTTCAGTTCATACTGGAAAAATGAATTCTCAAGGTTAACCACCGCCGGGTTAAGAAGCCCTTCGCTGTCGGGCCTGTTCGTTACAGCCCTGGAGGCGCCGCTGGTCTGCGCATTGCCCTCATAAAAGCCGTACATCCTGTGAAAACGCTCATGTAATGGTAAATTCCTGACGGCAGGGTCATTGAAATAGACAAACCTGTCATTTGACGGGTCACTTAAAATGCGCTCAAAAGCGGCAGGATCATCCGAGTAGACCTGTTGCATGCGGTCTATGAAATCTGCAAATAGTACCTGCTCGCCGAAACCATCGATTCCACCGGTGCTAAGCGCTCCATCAAGGCCGACATCCTCAAGTTCAATATTTGCTACCGAAAACTGTCCGTCTTGCTCAACGGGTGAAGCAATTACATACGATCTGGGTTGATCAGGCCTGTCAGGGCGCAGGTTATTGGAGCGGTCGGCCAGGCCATCTTCCGTATTATTCAGATTGTTCGGTATAACATCCTCGTTTACGGTTCCGATATCGATGTAGATCGAACCATCATAATCAAAGATATCCTGACCGGTAGGGGCGCGTCCATCGGGCAGAATGGACTGTACCCAGAATTCCAGAAATTCGACATTGTTCTGGGTAAGGTCACTTAGCCCGCCAGGAAGCACGGTTGTCATTCCACCCCACATCGTCTCCGGTTCATTCTCCAGCTGATCCCGCAGATCCCTGTTGTAGTTATACGGGCCACGATCGCGGGGATTATAGTATATATCAAGCGTCTGCAGCTCCTGCTCGTCAATGCGTACCTCCCTGTTTGGAAAAACATCACGAACTGCTACCGGCAGCGATTCTACGGTTGGGTTAGCACCTGAAGTACGTATGAGCGCACTTGAAATACTATACCACGAAAACTGGGCGCGAAGGTCCGACCTTCTTATTCGTTCGGGTATCGATTGACCAGCCATTGTCAGGTCCATATCAATTCCCGGAAGAGCGTATGGCGCTGCAGCCAGTGACCAGCGGCCCGGACCCATCAGGCTGATACTTGTTTTGGCTCCCTCAAATTCATCAATGAAGGCGAGCCCGTTTTCTTCATCAGGAAATAACCTGTTATCATTTATTGCCCGCCTCACCGCATTGGTCTGAGATACGCTGGGTCTGAGCTGAGCCCACTCACCAGCCAGAGATATGCGTGATGGCGACCGGGTCTGAATCAGCGGAAGCCAGTCGATGGCCCTGGTTAACCACGGTGCTTCAAAATTTGCCGTCGCGTCGAGGCCGATGGTTGTATTGCTGATGGGTTCATCACCGATGGGGATTTTATCCTGCAATGGTCTTTCATTAAGGCGGAAATAGGTTCCCCCAACCGCGATTTGGTCCGACACATTGTACTGAGCCCGCAACCCTGTAAACGTGGTTTGCTGAATCTGCAGCAGCTGCTGACTTTCGTAATCAATCCTGATCTCCTGACCCGGTGTCAGGTATCGCCTGTTGGTAATGATGATGGATCCGGTTATAAAATCAACCTCATAATCTGTGCCTTCACCAAGCTCCACTCCATTGGCCGTAACCCTTACCGAACCCTCAACGAGTCCGATACCGAGGAAATAACTGTCGGAGACGCCGCCCCTTGTCTGACCTTTTATTCTGTAGATGCTGTTTTTTGAGTTTTGCGATGCAGTCTGAATGGTTGATGTATAGAGTTCGCTGAAAACCAGCCTGTCACGTGCCTCCTGCTTCGCTTCCTCCGAAAGAGCAGAGCTGTTGATTAAATCCGCTATTCGTTGACCGAACGGCTCCAGGTAGGGAAATATGATTCTTCCATTAGCAGGATCAAGAGTGCCTGTATTGAAATCGACGGTATTGTCGGGCCCCGGGTCACCCTGCGGGCCTACCCTGTCGAGGCCAAGGTCACGTAACAGAATATTATTGATACCCGGCAGGTTGGACTGATCCGTTGTGGCTCCGGTATAAAAAATGTCGAGTTCAAGCGACTCCCTGGTCAGATTGTTGGCGTTCAGGGAGTAGATGTTCCGCATAGTGAGATCCCATGCCCTTGTGCTGGGTGATTGATTCTGCGGCCTTAAAAGTTTCAGGAAAATTCGCTGATTGTCGCCCTGATTTATATCGCCAACATAGATAATATTACCAGACGGATCCCTGTAGCTGAACGAAACAGCCAGTGCCTGCCTCGGTTCCAGCCGCCGGCCCAGCGATATATAGCCCAGATCCTGGTTTACCGTATAGTCTACACCCTCAATAAGAGGAATGAAATAACCCTGGGCCATTTCACTGGACTCAACTCCGAGCTCAGCTTCCGACACCGATGTACTTGGATCCCTGAACTGATCCAGAAATACTTCGGAAAAAGGATCAAAATCTTCATCTGGCAGGAAAAAAGACCCGTCGGGCGCTGTTCGCACACCCTTATCCAGTAATGCAACACCCAGGCGTTGACCGACTTCTGATTGAGACGACACATTCAGAAGATATACTTCAATATTGATGATATTGAACAACCTTCTAAGAACAACCGGGTCTGCCATAGCATCTTCAAATTCCTGCCGTGCATAGAAATCGAGGAAAAAGTGGCGGTCGTCTTCATAGTTGTTTGGGGCAACATTCAGGTCGCGTGTCTGCGAACCGCCGCTTATGGTCTGAGACTGCCCCTTACCCTCCTGCTGCGACAGTACCGATGTAACTTCCAGTGCCCCGATCCTTGCTTTCGATTTAATTCCAAAAAGAGAGCCGCCACCCCTTATCAGGGAGTTGCCCGTTTCCATGGAAACGTTACCGAGCTCAACTGTCTGAAGAATTTCATCATCATAACCCTGGTAAACGATATTGAGACGGTTTTCAAAGTCAAATGTACGCTCCGTATCCCAGTCAGTACGGATGGTAAGTTTATCACCAATAGTACCCTGTATGTTGAGTTTAAGGTTCTGATTGAATAATGGATCAACACGCCGCTGCTGATTGGGAGGTATTGCAGGATCTTCGGTTTCCCGTATACTAGCTCCCAGATTCATATTGGCCGTACCGGTAACCCTCAAATTCACTTCGGGCTTGCCGAATATCGTGGTGAAAGCGGAGCTTCTGCCACCGGGAATTGCAATCCGAAAATCGAGCAGGCCGCGGCCCAGATCCCGTCGTCTTTCAGCTTCACGCACAAGTCTGCGCCAGTTAGCCGTTTTGGCAGACCGCATATTCAGATTCGACATGGTTTCGAAATCATAGAAAACCTGCTCACTTGCCGGCATGTTCAGAATCCGGCGCTGAACAAGATAGTTGCCCAGTGAATCTTTTTGAATAACCATCCTGTCTTCATTCATCCTTATATGCAGCAGAGGAGAAATACGGGAGGGAAAAGGAGAAATGATCCAGTTGTGCCCAACCGAACGAAAGGGGACAATACGGGGCAGTGTATCGGCCTGGGCTGCATCTGCCTGAGAGCGGCTGACCTGGCGGTTGCGAGTACCCTGCTGGGCAACAGCAATTTCACACAGCATCATGAATGCTATTATAAGCAGGGGAAGGCCGGCCTTCGCAGATAACATTAGCTTAACGAGTTGCACTGGTTAGAATACGCGCTCGGTTTACAGATCGTGATTATTTTTAGCTTTTATCAGCTTGCAACATCGTAGAAGTGATCTATAGGCAACAAGTTTGTTATAAGGAAGTGATAATATCGGTTACTGAAGGCTCTGAACACAGCCGTGTGATGAATTTGAACGACAGTTAATAGATAAAAAAGGTTAACTTCAGATCAGAAATGGCATTGTAGCGCGTTTTCTGACTGAATATGTAAAGCGTAAAGTATAGCACGATTTTAAACATGCATCAACCGATTTTTGATCTGTGAATATGAAGTTCCGGCTCTCAAGTATACAACTTGAAGTTTTAAAACGGCATGCAGGTCCGTTTGTTTTCTGTTTTTCGATAATCATGTTCCTGCTTCTGTTGCAGTTCCTTGTTTTGCATCTCGATAAAATAGTAGGCAAAGATATCCCTTTTACAGTAATTATTGAACTCATATCTGTAAACCTGGCCTACATGGTTGTAATGGCCGTTCCTATGTCAATTCTGGTTGCATGCCTGATGACTTTCGGCAGCTTTGCCGAAACCAATGAACTGGCCGCACTCAAGGCCGCGGGAATAAGCCCGTTTTCGGTAATAAAACCAGTACTTTTTGTAGCCATTCTTTTTTCCGTTTTCCTCACCTGGTTTTCAAACGATGTGCTTCCTGAAGCAAACTACCGGGCAAGAGCACTTTTTATGGATATAAGAATGAAGAAACCAGGATTTGACCTCAAGCAGAATGTATTCTATGAAGGAATTGACGGTTATTCTTTTCTGGTGAGGCAGGTTGAAGCGGGCGGCGACAGCCTGTATAATATCACCCTCTTTCAGCAGCCTTCGTCAGAACGGGACCAGGCGGTAATCAAAGCAAAATCGGGCTATCTGAAAAGCGATGAGCGCTATAATGCACTCACCCTGTATCTGTTCAACGGAAGCGTGTTAAGAGATATTCCATCAAATGTTACCGGGAAGACTCGCGTCGAAGAAACTGATTTCTCAACCTATCGGATACAGTTTGACGTGGCTGATCTCAATTTCTCAAGAAGTGACCCTGCCCAGCACAGGCGCGATGACCGTACGATGAGTTCACAGGCTATGAAGGCTACCGTCGATTCCCTGAACAGGGAAATTGACAGGGAGTACAAACAATTTATGAAGCGGAGTCCCATAGAAATTATTAATGGAATCATCGCCACAAAAGATCCGCTCATGGTGAATACATCAGAAAACAGGGATACGACTTCATCCCCGGTACCCGCAGATATTCAGATGCAGACAATGCCTGAAAATGATGTCGCCGCCAATTCCGGGTTCTCTGCAGCGCATTCTGATTCACTTATCGGCGCAAATGAATATCTGATCAGGTTTGAAACCCTCCGCCATATGCCGGATAAAACCCGTATGTTATTTGTGGCCGACAATTCCATTGCAACACTGAGGGAAATGAGTTCAGCCGCAGTGAATCTGGGCAACAGTGTTCGCTGGCGCATGGAGCGGGCTGCTCAATACATGGTTGAGGTGCACAAAAAAATATCGATACCTATAGGGTGCATCATCTTTGTGCTTTTGGGAGCCCCGCTTGGGATGCTTACCAAAAAGGGAAACATCGGTTTTAATGCAGTTGTAAGTACAATTCTGTTCACCTATTACTGGATGGGAATTATTCAGGGTGAAAAACTTGCCGACCGAATGATTATTTCAGCATTCACGGGGATGTGGTTTGCAAATATCACACTGCTCGCAGTAGGACTAATACTGATTGCAAAGCGCTGATCACTGAATTTCATTTCAATGACCTTGGAAGGAAAGCCGCTTGAAGTTTATAGATGCCTACATCTTCAAGCGACTGGCTGTTATTACCTCATTGGTACTGGCACTGTTAATTTTCATTTTTGTGATTATTGACTTCTCTGAAAACAGCGACAGTTTCACCGATCGCGGTGCCACAATGCAGCAAATCTGGAATGATTACTATCTGCACTATATTCCGGAGATGATTCGTCTGGTCACACCGGTAGCCGTTTTCATTGCTTGCCTGCTGGTAACCGGACAGATGGCTGAACGTCTTGAAATTATAGCCCTTAAAGCTGCAGGTATCAGCCTTTACAGACTTACTGTACCCTATCTTTTTTTTGCATTCATCTGTTTTACAGTAGTTGCAGTCCTCGATGGCTTTGTAGTGCCGAAATCAACAACGCAGCGCATCGAATTTGAACGCGAATATCTGATGAAAAGAACAGACCGGATCGACAGAAATGTAGTATACAGGCAGGAATCTGATTCCACGCTTATCGTTATCAACTATTTTGACGGGCGTGAAATGGTGGGTTACCGGGTTATGATGTACCAGATTAATGAGAACCGGATCAACAGAACCGTAGAGGCAAGCAGGATGAACTGGGACAGCGAAGCCGGGCACTGGACTTTGCATAGTGGCGAGGAACGGGTATTTAAAAACAATAGTATTGAATCAATACGGTTCGAAGAAAGGGATACTACATTCAACCTGTTGCCCAGAGACTTTGCCAGAACAACATCCGATGTATATCAGCTAACATATCCTGAAGTTGCTGAATATATCAGTTCGCTGCAGAGAAGCGGAGCAGAAGGAATTGCAATGCCCCGGGTTCAGTTCTATACCAGGCTGGCCTACCCCTTCTCCATCCTAGTAATTACAATTATAGGGTTGTCTGTTGCATCAGAACGAAGAAAGGGTGGTAAAGGTATGTACCTTGGCATCGGGCTTGTTATTACGGTACTGTACCTCGGTTTCATGAAACTCCTTGAACCATTTGGGTACACCGGTTCAATAGATCCGCTCACTACAGCTGCTCTGCCGCATCTGTTTTTTGCGGCCATCGGTCTTTTCCTGCTGATCAGAGCAAGAAAATAGAAAGGAATATGATCAAACCGGGAATTTGAAAAATGTATGTTCCGGTTCACCCCGTTTACTATTATCAGGCCTCGGGCAAGGGTCCCCTGAAATTGAATGGCATATCCATTTTTCCTTCCGTCGAGATTGTACCGTTCTGGTCCTCAAACCGCTTTATATTGTCTGCCAGTGCTTGTGAGAAACGCTTGGCATGGTCCGGGGTCAGGATCATTCTCTTCACAACCTTGGCCTTTGGAAGCCCGGGCATCACCGTTATGAAGTCGAATACAAATTCGGAAGCCGAATGTGTAATCATCACCAGATTCGAGTAACTGCCGGTAGATTCTTCCTTTGTCAGTTCAATTTCAAGTTGTTTCTTTTTCTGGTCCATGTGTTCATTTTTTAATTTCGGTTTCCGCTGTACTCGCAAGAGCATGTATAAGATCGCTTTTGGTAAGTATACCATACCGATCATCAGCCAATTTTACAATAACCGCTGGTGTGTCTTTATCCAAAAGTGATGAAATTTTATCTACCGGCATATCGGGTTTAATAATCGGAAACGGAGCGTTCATAATTTCAGAAACTTTAAGGGATTTGGCCTGTGGATCGGCAATTAAACGATTCAAAATCCTGTTATCGCTTAAACTCCCGATAAAAGCCCCGTTTTCCATAACGGGCATCTGGGAAATTTCGGCCTGCTGCATGATCCGGATTGCGTCGCCAATTGTACTTTCCGCATCGGCGGTAAAAAAATCCTGATACTGACCTGGCTTGATGGAGGCAATGTCGAGCGCCTTGAGTTTTGAACTTGTTTCGATGAAACCATTAGACTCCATCCATTCATCATTGTATATCTTGGATACATAACGTGTACCGCTATCGGGTAGAAGAACCACAACCACATCATTTTCGCCCAGGTTCTCCTGTCGGATGTACTGCATTGCACCCCAGACAGCCGAACCGCAGCTGCCACCAATAAAAAGGCCTTCTTTTCTGGCAAGGGCACGGGTGGTTAAAAAGGCATCCTTATCTGGACATTGTACCACCGCATCCACATACTTGAAGTCCATATTGGCCGGGATAATATCCTCACCAATACCTTCGGTGAGGTACGGACCAATTACACTTTTGTCAAATTCGCCGGTCTCGAAATATTTCTTATAAACAGAACCCACTGAATCGACTCCGATTACCTTAATCGATTCATTTTTGGATTTCAGAAATTTGGCCACACCGGTAATGGTGCCACCGGTACCCATTCCGGCAACAAAATGGGTGATCCTGCCTTCGGTCTGTTCCCATATTTCGGGACCTGTCGTTTCGAAATGTGCCTGTGTGTTACTCAGATTATCGTACTGATTAGGGTACCATGAATCCGGGATTTCTTCACTCAGCCGTTTGGCCACAGAATAATAGCTGCGCGGATCGTGAGGATCAACATTTGTGGGACAAATTCTGACTTCGGCACCCAGTGCGCGCAGAATATTTACCTTCTCCATGCTTTGCTTGTCGGTAGTGGTAAATATACATTTGTAGCCTCTTACTGCCGCAGCAAGAGCCAGACCCAGGCCTGTGTTGCCGGATGTGCCTTCGATTATGGTGTACCCCGGTTTAAGTTTGCCCTCACTCTCTCCATCTTCTATCATCTTCAACGCTATTCTGTCTTTTACGCTCTGACCCGGATTAAAATATTCCACCTTGGCAAGAACCGTTGGCTTCAATTCTCTGGTCACCGTATTCAGTTTAATGAGCGGGGTATCGCCTATTGTATCGATTATGGAGTTGTACCACATACTTGAGAAACTATTGGGATCTTTATAATTAGAAGGCAATTAAAATAGATAGAAATTCTGGGCATCACTACTTTGAATACCACTTTGCAGACAGGGTAAAGTAAATAAATAAACTATTTTATATAAAGGCCTGTCGGAACGGGTTTTAAATATATCAATATTGTGCTTGCTCAATGTCAAATACCTATCTTTGACATAATTACTATAACACCCCACTGCTTAATCGCAAAACAAACCTGATAAATGTTTTTAAAGTTACGTAAACCAAAAGATTTCGATTGTGGACTCAATCTGGATTTAATGATTGAAGCCCTGCCACGGATTCAGGACGAGCAAAGCAGAATTGAATATGCCAACCGGATTGTTGGTCTGATAAAACAGAGCCATATCAATTGGGTTGATGATAATGGCGAGAGTAAACTTGCCTGGGATTTTTTTTACGAAATTGCAGAATATGATCCTGAGAAATACGGAATTCTGCATCCGTATCGCCACAACAGAATTGACGAAGCCAGATAAGCGGTCTTTCAGAAGCTGAAAATATACCGTACAGAAACTGCCGGATCAGGTAGTCCAAGCAGATTATCCGGTCTTTCTGCCGTTTTGTGTATTGTAATCGTCTGATACCGCAAATGATTCTGCATATTCAGTCTCGAGCAATCCGAACAACAGTTTATTGCAATATTTGTGATTCTTGAGAGTATGCTCCCGCAGTTCACCCTCCTGTGAAAATCCCATTCTCTCAACGATATTGATCCATTTGTCGTTAAAATCAAATGCAGACGTACAGACTTTGTGCAGCTTGAGTTCCCTGAAACAATAATCCACGGCCAGGCTGAAAGCCTGCCGGCCGTATCCTTTATCCCTGTAGCTGATATCGCCTATAGTGGCCTCAACAAAACACCTTTTATTGATCTGGTCAATATTGTGAATATCGACCACACCAATCAGCTTGCTGTCACGTATGTGATATATC
>JAIVHB010000170.1:0-969 GCA_020201275.1 Rhodothermaceae bacterium
GAGGAAGATTTGTTTTTGGTATCCGGAGTCGGGAACCGGAGCTACACGTTCAATACCACCAGTAAAACATTCACCGATGTAACCGTGGGCGACAGCCTGGGTATAACTCCTTTCTCAGGCATTAAAACCGAAACAAACTGGTTTTTTTCAACAACAACCGGAAATATTGTACGTATTGACCGGTCAACCTTCGAGTCTGAACTGATCCGGGTGCCCTACAACGAGGCTGTGGAAGCCACTTTCAGACCCGTTTTGATTGATGAAGACGCAAGTGGTAATTACATCGTTTTTTTAGTCCATTTCCGGCCCGGATCAAATGTACTATCGGAAAGCTTTCTGTTTGATCCCGACAGCAAGACCTTTAACCGGTTGGATGCCGGATTACCTGAAAACACCATCGGATTGAGCATTCCTGCCATATCCGATTACCAGCCAGGTATTATATGGATGAGGCTTGATAACGGGATTTTCCGCCTTAATCTACTTACCGGACAAACATCCACTTTCTTTCAATCCGATCTCGGGGTTATCAGTGAAGGCTCGGGTTACATCTTTGAGGATGCTGAAGGGTTTTTATGGATGGCAAATCCGTCCGCCATCATGAAACTGGACCCGGTTACCGAAAGTATTACCTACTTTGAAACCGATCCCGGATCTGCACCGACAACATTTATTACCACTTACAGAATCAGTAATGGTGATCTCCTCTTCATTGGCACTGGCGGTTATATCCGTTTCAATCCGGCTGATCTGCAAATGGAAGAACCTATACAAAATATTCATGTTACCGAGTTGTCGGCTGGCGCCGGTATGTATAGCACTCTGTATGCTGAAAATGACAGCTATGAAATTGAAAGTTCCGATAACAACCTCTCCTTTTCATACCTTGGGCTGAACTACAGGGATCCCGCCTTTACGCGTTACCGCTACCGGATTGACGGGTACGATGACGACTGGAATACCGTGGGA
>JAIVHB010000170.1:996-36524 GCA_020201275.1 Rhodothermaceae bacterium
GAAATTGAAAGTTCCGATAACAACCTCTCCTTTTCATACCTTGGGCTGAACTACAGGGATCCCGCCTTTACGCGTTACCGCTACCGGATTGACGGGTACGATGACGACTGGAATACCGTGGGAACCCAGCGGCGGGTTTTTCTGGCCAATCTGCCTCCGGGCCAGTATACTTTCCAGGTACAGGCCGCACCCCGGTTTGGTCCGTACAGTGAGTCAACGGCAACCATCCTCTTTACCATACTGCCGCCCTGGTGGAAAACGTTGCCTGCCTATTTTCTCTATTTCGTGCTGTTTGCCGGCCTGATTTTTGCCATCGACAGGGTGCAGCGCAAAAGGGTGGTCAACCAGGAGCGGGAGCGGGCACGGGAAAAAGAGCTGGAACAGGCCCGGGTTATCGAAGTCGCGTATGAAAACCTGAAAGCGGCCAAAGAGCAGCTCGTACAGCAGGAAAAGCTGGCCTCTCTTGGTCAGCTCACGGCCGGAATAGCACACGAGATCAAAAATCCGCTTAACTTTGTCAATAATTTTTCTGATTTAAGCATCGAGCTGATTGAAGAAGCGCGGGAGGAACTGACGCGGTTGACCGGAAAAACCGATAAAGAAACCACCGGGAAGGAAATGACCGAACAGGTAAAACCGGGGAACATCAGCGGCAATCCGGACTCCGGCGATCCCGAAAACCTGGTTCAGATTCTGAACGACATTGAATCGAACCTCCGGAAAATCCACCTGCATGGAACACGAGCCGACGGGATTGTAAAATCGATGCTGATGCATTCGCGGGGTGGCAGCGGTGAAATAAAGCCCGCCGACCTGAATGCCGTCATCCGGGAGTACGTCAACCTGTCGTTCCACGGCATGAGGGCTGGCAAGAATCCTATTAATGTTGATATCCGCCTCGACCTCGACGAGAAAGTCGGGGAGGTGCCGCTTATTACCGAAGATTTCAGCCGGGTTTTACTGAATCTTTGCAACAACGCTTTTGACGCAATGAGGCAAAAACTGCGTGACCTCGACGATTCCAGGCAGGAATCCTCCTACGAACCGGTACTTACCGTAAGGACACGCGAACAGAATGGCAACGTTCGTATTGACGTTGAGGACAATGGCCCCGGTATACCTGAAGAGCTTCAGGACAAGATTCTCCAGCCGTTCTTCACTACCAAAAAAGGGACCGAGGGAACCGGCCTGGGACTCAGTATTTCGCACGATATCATCAAGGCCCACGGCGGGGAGATAGCGGTTGCATCCTCTCCTGGAAGTACTGTTTTCAGCATCTTTCTGAAGAGGTAATGCAGCATCGGCATGGCGCTGATTGCATCCGGTGATGCTGCAAGCTTGGCAATCTGTGCCTGTTGACATCCCGGCTGATATGAGGCAAACATACCCTTTATTAACGGGGCATGTTCTAACAACCGGGAGCCATTGACCACACAATTTTATGTCGTAAAAAAGCACTGAACGATTTGATTTAAAGTATTGCTTAATTAAAGCAGGAACAGAAAATGGATATCAAACATTACAATGAAACACAATCCTAAAGCCCACGAGACTGACCGGATAATCGGGATGGCATGGGAAGACAGAACACCCTTTGAAGCCATTGAAGCCCAATTTGGGTTAAGTGAAGGTGATGTGATCGATCTCATGCGGCATAATCTCAGGGAAAAGAGCTTCAAGCGTTGGCGAGGACGTGTATCCGGACGAAAAACCAAGCATAGAAAGCTTCGAAAAGATGAGGTAAATCGTTTTGTCTCCCCTGCACAAAATCCGACTACAAATAATCGGATCTCTAAAAAAAAGTATTCCTGACAGATTCTCTTTGGTAGCCCAACTTTCAGAACCGAACTGGCCATCACGTCTCACGTCTCACGTCTCATGTCTCATGTCTTATGTCTCATGTCTCATGTCTTGTGTCTTGTGTCTCCCACTTATTGCGGAAAATAGCCGGATTACTGATTTGAGACTCTCATCCGCCGATCTTATTATGGGAACCAGATGTGTGCGTATAATTAATGAAACATTATAGATGTATGGAAACAAATTGATTATTACATTAACACCCTGACAGAGGCTGAAAATTTAATCTTTTGGGACTATGAAGTTTTTAATCGTTGATGACGAAAAAGATGTGAAGGACCTGTTCCTCCAGCAATTCCGCCGGGAAATACGTGCCGGAAGTATTGAGCTTCATTTTGCCTTTTCAGGCAAGGAGGCTATGGAGATACTGGCAAGCAACGATCCCCCCGACGTGGTCTATGTCTTTTCCGACATCAACATGCCCGGAATGTCGGGACTTCAGCTGTTGGAACTCATAAAGGAAGAACATCCGCAAATCAGGGTAAGCATGATCTCGGCATACGGAGACAGTGATAATTACAACAAAGCCAAATCGTCGGGCGCCGAAGGCTTTTTTACTAAACCCATTGATTTTAAGGATCTGAAGATGAAGATCAATGAATTCCTGAATAACCAAGATAACTGAGCAACATATATGTATTCAATTCTGATAGTAGACGACGAGCCTGATGTACGGGTTTTGATGGAACAAAAATTTCGCAGACAGTTACGCGATGAGAAATTTACACTGCAGTTTGCCGGCGACGGCGTGGAAGCCCTGGAAGTTCTCAGCAGTGATGACAATATCGCGATGGTGCTTACCGACATCAACATGCCCCGCATGGATGGCCTCACACTTCTTGATGAGATTCAGAAACTTACAGACAGCCACCTGAAAACCGTTGTGGTATCGGCCTACGGCGATATCGCCAACATCCGTACCGCCATGAACCGCGGGGCGTTCGACTTTGTGACCAAGCCGATCGATTTCGGCGATCTGGAAATGACTATCCAGAAAACACTGGACGAAATTCACCGGCTCAGGGAAGCGCTACAAGCCCAGACCCAGCTCAGCAGTCTTCAGTACGACCTCTCCACGGCTGCCCGTATACAGCAGAAAATCATCCCGAAAATATTCCCGCCGTTTCCCGACAAAAAGCAGATCGACATATATGCCAGTATGGATGCGGCCAGGGATGTAGGCGGCGATTTTTATGATTATTTTTTCATCGACAACGAACGGCTTGCGTTTCTGATCGGTGATGTGTCCGGTAAAGGCGTACCTGCAGCCATCTACATGGCCATCTGCCGTACCATGATGCGTGCGGTCGCCTCACAGGTGGCCGATCCCGGCGAGTGCCTGCGACGGGTAAATAAAATGCTCATCCCCGACAGTGACCTTACAACGTTCGTCACGGTATTCTACGGCGTACTGAACATCCGCACCGGTTCAGTCAAGTACTGCAACGGCGGCCACGATCTGCCCATTGTACTCCGGGCCGATGGCTCAACCGATACACTGGAGGATACCCAGGGCCTGCTGCTTGGCAAGTTCGAACCCATCGATTTCGAAACCGAACGCGTAAACCTGAACAAGGGCGATATCATGGTGCTCACTACCGATGGTGTTGCCGAAGCCATGAACAGGGAACAGGATTTCTATACCACCGAAAAACTGGAAGAAACCTTGAAAGAGATCGGCGGCGGAAAAACCCCGAAAGAGGTAACCGAGGGGATCATCGCATCCGTTAAGGGTTTTGTGAACGGCTACGAACAGAGCGACGACATCACGATGCTGCTTGTACAGTACAAAGGGTGATGAACAGGGAGGATTTGGGTTGTTAACACCACGACTTTGATAGCATGTTTTGAGTTCAGGAAATACGGAACAAGCGAACAATTGAGTTTGGAAGTGGTCACCGGTGCTCCCCCCGTCATGGTGAGCACAGCCCGAAGGGCGTAGTCGAACCACACGAGCAAGTGCCACGCACTGCTCATCGACGCTCGCCAGGGATCTTGCGCTGTACATCACCATATACAGCCCCCTGCGCTATGCAACGGGAGGGGGACAGGTGATCAGGTTTACACCAATCGACTAAACCCCGACTGTCCCGCTTCGCCGTTCCATCAGCACGATATCCTTCCACTCCCCGTTACGGTGGCCCAGCTTTTCTCACAATGTGCTAAAATCGTCTAAAGACACATAATTTGCTTATATTTAACAGCATTTTTTTTATCTGCCACACTGAAATCGATACACGGATCGGCCGACTTATTCATGATTGAACATCCAGTCTCCAAACTGCTCGAAAAACGAATCCTTCTGCTTGATGGCGCCATGGGCACCCTCATCCAGCAGCATAAACTGACCGAAGAGGACTTCCGGGGCGAGCGCTTCAGGGACCATCCCAAAAACCTCCGGGGCAACAACGACCTGCTCAGCCTCACCCGGCCCGACATCATCAGTGCGATCCATACCGAATTTCTGGCGGCCGGTTCCGACATCATCGAAACGAACACGTTTAATGCCAATCCGGTTTCATTGGCCGACTACGGTCAGTCGGACCTGACCTATGAGCTCAATCTTACCTCGGCGCGGCTGGCAAGGGAAGCGGCCGACCGCTTTACGGAGGAAAATCCTTCAATACCGCGTTTCGTGGCCGGTGCCCTGGGCCCGACAAACCGGACGCTCTCCCTGTCGCCCGATGTGAACGATCCCGGCTACCGGGCCATTACCTTTGATGAACTGCGCGATGCCTACGAAGAGCAGGTACGCGGCCTGGCCGACGGCGGCGTCGACATTCTGCTGGTAGAAACGGTCTTCGACACGCTGAATGCCAAAGCGGCCCTGATGGCCATCGACCGCCATCGACAAAAAACGGGTAAGGTGCTACCTGTGATGATATCCGGAACCATTGTGGACAACAGCGGGAGGACCCTATCCGGACAAACCACCGAGGCGTTCTGGACCTCCCTCTCCCACACCCCCAACCTGCTGAGCATCGGCCTGAACTGTGCCCTGGGATCCGCCCAGATGCGTCCCTACATTGAGCAGCTCAGCAAGGTGTCGGATTGCTTCACCAGTCTGTACCCAAATGCCGGCCTGCCCGACGAATTCGGCGCCTACAACGAGGATCCCGGATTCATGTCGCGCTATCTGGGCGACTATATCGACAACGGCTTCGTGAACATAATCGGCGGTTGCTGTGGCACCACGCCCGACCATATCAGGGCATTTGCGAATATCATCAGGGGTAAAAAACCGCGCCGCCCGTTTGCCCAGGAACCACTGATGAAACTGAGCGGTCTTGAACCGCTGGTAATCCGTCCTGAGACCAATTTTGTAAATGTGGGTGAACGCACCAACGTTACCGGATCCCCAAAATTTGCCCGCCTCATCAAGGAGGGCGATTTCGAAGGTGCGCTCGGCATTGCCCGCCAGCAGGTGGAAAACGGCGCCCAGATTGTTGATATCAATATGGATGAGGGCCTGCTAGACTCTGAAAAGATGATGGCACGATTCCTGAACCTGCTCGGATCGGAACCGGACCTCTCAAAAGTGCCCATCATGATCGACTCATCCAAATGGAGTGTGATCGAGGCGGGACTCAAGTGCATACAGGGCAAGGGCATAGTGAACTCCATCAGCCTGAAGGAGGGCGAGGAGGCCTTCCGGGAACAGGCACGGACCATCCTGGCTTACGGAGCTGCAGCCGTTGTGATGGCCTTCGATGAAACCGGTCAGGCCGATACGTATGAGCGTAAGATAGCGGTATGTGAACGGGCATACAGGATTCTTGTTGATGAGGTCGGTTTTCCTCCGCAGGACATAATCTTCGATCCCAACGTACTTACCGTGGCAACCGGCATCGAGGAGCACAACAATTACGCGGTCGATTTTATAAAAGCAACCAAATGGATAAAGGAGAACCTGCCACTTGCCAAGGTGAGTGGCGGAATCAGCAACATCTCCTTCTCCTTCCGCGGTAACAACCCCGTTCGCGAGGCTATGCATTCGGCGTTTCTCTACCACGCGATCAAAGCCGGGCTCGACATGGGCATCGTTAATGCCGGGATGCTTGAAGTGTATGAGGAGATCCCGAAAGACCTGCTCGAACATGTGGAAGATGTACTGCTGAACCGCCGGCCCGACGCAACCGAAAGGCTGGTCGACTTTGCCGAAAAATACACCTCCGACAAGGTGGCCGATGTTACCAAAAAAGACGCCTGGCGCGAGGGAACCGTCGATGAGCGGCTCCGGCACGCCCTGATAAAGGGTATCGTAGACTACATCGACGAAGACACCGAAGAGGCACGGCAGAAGTATCCCGAAGCCCTTGCCGTGATCGAAGGCCCGCTTATGGCCGGAATGAACGTGGTGGGCGACCTGTTCGGCGAAGGAAAGATGTTCCTGCCGCAGGTGGTTAAGAGCGCCCGGGTTATGAAAAAATCGGTGGCCATTCTCATTCCCTACATCGAGGAGGAGAAGAAGAAAAACCCAAACGCGAAGCCCCGTGCAAAGGTGCTGATGGCCACGGTAAAAGGGGATGTTCACGATATCGGAAAAAACATCGTGGGCGTGGTACTTGCCTGCAACAACTATGAAGTGATCGACATGGGTGTGATGGTGCCCACAGAAAAAATCCTTGAAGAGGCGCGGAATCAACGGGTGGATGTAATCGGGCTGAGCGGCCTCATCACCCCGTCGCTCGATGAAATGGTGCACGTGGCCTCCGAAATGCAGCGCGAGGGCTTCACACTCCCGCTGATGATCGGTGGCGCCACCACCTCACGTGTGCATACCGCGGTTAAAATAGCCCCGATGTACAGTGGTACGACCGTTCACGTGCTGGATGCCTCCCGCAGTGTACCGGTTGTAAGCAGCCTCACATCCGAGATCCACAAGACCGAATTTGTGAAGAACCTTCGTAACGAGTACAAAAAGGTGCGTGAAGATCACGCAAAACGGCAAGACCGCAAGGAGATACTGCCCTTTGAGGAGGCCGTTGCCAACCGCACCCGCATCGACTGGGCGAAGTCCGAAATCACCAGGCCTGCCAATACAGGAATTAGCCACTGGGACGACTACCCGATCGAAGAAATCCGTGAATACATAGACTGGACACCGTTTTTCATCTCCTGGGAGATGGGCGGCAAATATCCGGCCATCCTTGAGGATCCCGTTTCAGGCCAAGAGGCCCGGAAACTGTTTGCCGATGCCAACCACATGCTCGACCGCATCATCACAGAAAAATGGCTTCAGGCAAGGGCGGTTACCGGGATTTTTCCCGCAAATACCAGCGGCGAAGATATAGAGGTCTACACGGATGAGTCGAGGAAAACCGTTCAGAAAACACTCTGCATGTTGCGGCAGCAGGTGAAGAAGCGCAGGGGGCAGCCCAACAAATCGCTTGCCGACTTCATCGCCCCGAAAGAGACCGGCATCAGTGACTATATAGGTGGCTTCGCCGTGACTACCGGTATCGGCATTGAAAAAAAGCTGAAAGAGTTCGACGACGCGCTCGACGACTACAGTTCCATCATGCTGAAAGCCCTCGCCGACCGTCTGGCCGAAGCATTTGCCGAGCTGATGCACAAAAAAGTGCGCACCGACATCTGGGGATATGCCCGCAATGAAAAACTCAGCACCGAAGAGCTGGTTAAAGAGACCTACCGCGGTATCCGCCCGGCACCCGGTTACCCCGCCAATCCCGATCACACCGAAAAACGGATCCTTTTCGATCTGCTGAAAGT
The DNA here is from genome assembly GCA_020201275.1 of Rhodothermaceae bacterium. Lineage (GTDB taxonomy): Bacteria > Bacteroidota > Rhodothermia > Balneolales > Cyclonatronaceae > RECM01. Next base: position 8,590 of record JAIVHB010000170.1, read on the forward strand.
GGAAGAGCACACCCGCATCACCCTCACCGAAAGTTATGCCATGTATCCCGCATCATCGGTAAGCGGGCTCTATTTTGCCCATCCCGAATCAGATTATTTTGCTGTGGGTCAGGTGGGCCGTGATCAGATCGAAGACTATGCACGCCGAAAGAGTATGGAGGTTGGGGAAGTTGAAAAGTGGCTGTCTCCGATTCTTGGTTACGAAAAAACGCCCGAATTGGCACAACCATAACCAACACGGGCAGATTGTATGTCGGATGCCCGTCGTCAGCCACTGAACAACCTCCGCCGGGCGGCAATAAAAACATCACTGGCAAGGGATTTCAGAATATGCGCGGCCTGCTGAATACAATCAAAGAACCTGTTAGCTGCCTCACCCATCTGTTCGGGGCCATATTGTCGGTGGTAGCCATGGCCCTGATGGTCTGTGAGGCCACAACCCTGCAGAAGCCCGTTCACGCTTTATCGTTCGCCATCTTCGGACTCAGCCTGATCCTGCTCTACAGTGCCAGTTCCGCCTATCACATGTTCAACCTGTCGGAGAAGGGTACGCTGCTCCTCAAGAAAATTGATCACATGATGATCTACGTGTTGATTGCGGGTACCTATACGCCATTCTGTCTGATCGCGCTCGATGGAACCGTGAAATGGGTACTCTTCGGTACTATTTGGTCGCTGGCAGTAATCGGTATTTTATTCAAGATTCTCTGGATCAATGCCCCGCGGTGGATATCCACAGCCTTCTATCTGTTCATGGGATGGCTGGCCGTGTTCACCATTCCAGACCTGATTGGTTCTGTGCCCGCCGGGGCTATAACCTGGACCGTAACCGGCGGGCTCAGCTATTCAGTGGGGGCTGTGATCTACGGCATAAAAAAACCCGATCCCTTTCCTGAGGTATTCGGGTTCCATGAGATATGGCATCTGTTTGTGCTCGGGGGCAGCTTCAGCCATTTCTGGGTGATGTACCGGTATTTGATGTATGTAGGGTGAAGTAAAAAAATAACTTGTTAATCAAATTCATTCAGTTGCCAGCAAGAATTGACGTAACCTGTTTAAGCTCGGCACGCGGGCTTTCTTCGGGTACCGTAATTGAATGAAGGCTTGTGAAGTAGTCTTTTGCCAGTTCTGAATTACCCGCCATATTTGCCGCCATCCCTGCGCCATACAGACTGTTGAATCGGTTGGGAGAAACATCCAGCGTTTTTCCGTAAGCAGCGAGGGCCTCATCAGGCTTTTCCTGCAGAAGCAACATATCGCCCAACAGCTCCCTGGCCGGCAATACGGCACTCGGCGTTACCGGATGCTTGTCTACAGTGTCCTCCTGATCTGCGGCTTTTTGCATCATGGCAAGGGCATCTTCGTATTTGCCTTCTTCCTGCAAAATCCAGGCTTCCACTGTTTTGCGTTGAACATCAACTAGCAAAGCCCAGTAATTCTCGCCTTTTTGAAGGGTCATCTCGTGGAGATTCTTCAATCTCTTCACGGCTTCCCGGGCAGTCTCTCTATTTCCGGATCTTGCTGCCCCAAGACCGCGGGCCCACCAGGTAATGGCTTCAAACTCCGGGTAATCGTCCCACGGAAATTCGCTGTGAACACGCAAGGGGAGTTTTGCGGCCTTTTCCCATTGCCTTCTCTCAAGCGGATAGCGTGCCTGGGCGGCTGTAATATTATAGGCGGCCACACCCGGTTGATAGTTTTTAGTTGTGTTAAGTTCATCAAGTACCTCGCGTGCATGCTTGTCGCGCCCCTGCTGCAAGTAGGCATACATCATGTAATCCAGTGCATGGGCATGGTGCATGGAGGTCATATTCCCCACCGGCTGCTTAAGGGCCGCATCGGCCGATCGGCGGTTCCAGTCGATGGTTTCATCCCATTCACCGATACGCACAAATATGTGGCTGGGCATGTGCAGTGCGTGCGGCACATTCGGGGCAAGCTTGTCGTAGCCATGCGCAAACGTAACTCCTTTATCAGCCAGTACCGGATTGTCATAGGCATGGATGGTGTAGTGAAACAACCCGGGATGCTCGGGCGACCTCTCAAAGAACGCTTCGAGCAGTGCGCCGGCTTTTTCCTGCTGGCTGAATGTTTCATCGTCGCGGGGTGCTGTTGCCAGCAGCGACAAACAGTAGAATGCGCCGGCATCAATATCGTCCGGATATTTTTTGTGTACGTTTTCTAGCGCACGTTCCCAGGCCTTGAGACCTTCCCTGAAACCGGATTCCTCCATAGTTGCATAGTATGCATTAAGGGCATTGATATAGTCGAGCTCCTTCTCTGTAAGATTTCCGGTTTCAAGTCCCTTCCTGATGGCATCATATCCTTTTTCGAAGGTCTTTTCATTGGGTGGCGCCCAGAGCGGGTTTAACTGCGTCATTGCAACTCCCCAATATGCCATGGCACAGTCCGGATCGGCTTCCAGGGCTTCATTAAAGATCTCGTTCGCCTGATCATACATCATATGATGAAGCATTCCCAGGCCGTGAGTAAACCGGGACTGGGCTTCCATATTGCAGGAGGTTTCAAAATTAACCTTTCCATGTTCATTCATGTTCCGCTGGTGTCCGTGCTGAGCCGCAGCGGTTTCCAGCAACAAAATCATAACGATTATTATGACAGTATAAATTCCTGTTATTTTCATTGATTCATTCCTCTAAAAAATTAAAATCATCAACATAGCTTTTACGGCCGGGCTGCTTTCACTGAACTGACAGATTCCTGATTCTCTCAATGAGTTTTGAAGGCACAGCGCTGACCAAGTGTTGCATATCACTAACAGTGCACGGTGTCAACAACTGCCAATGGCCGTATTTTGAAGTCTGAATGCATATTTACCAACATCAGAAATCACCTTCTTTATGATAAAGCCTTTTTTTTGTGTATTTCCTGTCATGTGTTTACAAAATAATATCACATCGGTGAAAGCCTGCACCGTTTTGCGTTATACATCAGAAATTTTGGGCAAGCGGAGTGACCAACTTCCTTAATTAAAGGGGTACTCGATCTATTGAAGAGCCGCCCAACGAACCCTATAACAACCCTCTTGATTTTATTTCCAGGTATTTATTGACCGAGTCCACCGTCAGATTTTCTGGCGATGTAAGGATGGTGGTGATGCCATACCGGTTCAGCTCTTTCACTATTTCCCTTTTCTCGTAGATATACTTCTCAAGAGTCGTTTTATAATAGATGTCCCACAGTTTCCGGGTCGGCTTGTGCAGTTCTTCGCTGAGTTCGATATTTTCAAAAAAGACCGTCACAAGCAGGTGTCGTCTGTTTATGGCCCTCAGATACGGCAGATTGGGGCAACGTTGCTCATCACCAGTCCGGCGTTGATGGCATAGTCGAGCAGGGTCATTCCGTTGAAGGGCATCTTCATTACCCGGCCCATATCTATCACGCTGTACACCTCCTGGGCCCGTTCGTCCTGGTACTGGTTTACCATGAGGGATGTGCTGCGTGAAGTGGCTTTCCAGTTAACCGTGCGGATATCATCGCCTTTCACATATTCGCGGATCTGATCATACTCCATGGAGTGGCCGCGGCGGCGCACACGCTTGATGCCGATTTCATCGAGGCGGTTGGCACGGGCAAGCAGTTCAAAACGGCGCATCTGCAGGAATGAGGGGTATACCGGCACATTCTGTTCGGCCGGCACCGTATAGCGTCTTCTTGCCAGCTTCAGGTTTGTACTTACGAATACATGGATGCGGCCAAAACGGTATTCGCCCCGCTCGGTCGGAACAACCTTGTATACATGGTGACGCACCTCTCCTGGCATCAGCCGGAGCGCAAACATCTGTTCACGGGCCTGGAACTGAAAGGGCTGTTCATCGATCACCTGCAGATCAACGGGCAGCGGGTAGCCGCTCTTCAGCTTGAGTGTGACCTCATTCTCATCACCGTTCGACAGGCGGGCCGGCAGAAACCGTTCGGCTTCGAAGGTGTCGCCCCGGCCGTATAGTATCACCAGATCGATCAGTAGCAGTACGGTAAGTATCCACAGCGATGCCGTCGCTGCACTCTGCATGGGCGGAAACGAGTATCCCAGGGCGAAGAATGCCACTACCAAAAGCAGCAAAGCCACCAGACGTCCGGTTATGAACAGGCTGCGGATAAAGCGGATCACCGGGGTACCTCGGTCGATTCTATTATCTGACGGATCACATCGTCGGGGGTTGTTCCCTCCATCTCTTTTTCGGGGGTCAGCAGAAGCCGGTGTCGCATTACCGGGCGGGCCACAAACTGTACATCCTCGGGGGTTATGAAATCACGGCCGTCCATGGCCGCAATGGCCTTGCCGGCGTTCATAATGGCCAGCGAGGCCCTCGGCGAAGCCCCCAGATAGAGCGACGGGTGGTTCCTGGTTGCCGTTACCAGCCGGGCGATATAACCGAACAGCTGCCCGTCGACCTGCACCTGCGATACGGTATCGATGTAACCGAGCAGCTCCTTCTCCGTAATTACCGCGCCAATGGAGTCGAGCGGATTTACATTCCCCCGCTCATGGAAGGTAGACAGGATGGTGGCCTCATCTTCGACCCCGGGATAGTTCACAAATATCTTGAACAGGAAGCGGTCGAGTTCGGCTTCGGGCAGGCGGTAGGTGCCCTCGTGTTCAATCGGGTTCTGGGTAGCCAGCACCATGAACGGCTGCTCCATGGGGTAGGTTTTACCGTCAATGGTGATCTGCCGCTCCTCCATCACCTCAAACAGGGCCGACTGTGTTTTCGCAGGCGACCGGTTGATTTCATCAATCAGCACAAAATTGGAGAATATTGGGCCATTTACGAACTGAAATTCAAGGGTTTTGGGGTTGAAAATGCTGGTGCCGATCACATCCGATGGCATCAGGTCGGGAGTGAACTGCACTCGTGAAAATCCGCTGGAAAAACATTTGGTGAGAATACGGGCGGTCATCGTTTTAGCTATGCCCGGCACCCCCTCAATAAGTACATGTCCGCGTGCGAGCGTGGCCGCTATCAGCAGGTCGATCATATCCGTCTGGCCGATGATCACCTTGGATGCTTCGGCCCGTATTTTGTCAACGGCGGTGCGGAGTTCATCCAGGTTTAACCGGCTTTCAAAAGGCTGTTCTGATTCCATATCCATTAACGTTGGGTTGTTTGGTAGAAGGTTTCTATTTGCGCATTGAGCGATTTCAGGTCGTTCGCCCCGATGAAGCTACGTTCGCTGACCGACGCTATGGTGCTGAAAAGTTCTTCTATCTTCAGCTCATCGATACCCGAACGGGCCGCCACCGCCCCTGGTGTGATTATTTCGCCGGGCACCTGCTCCAGCCCAAGCTCTTTCCTGAAGTAGTTGAACAGGTAGATAATTTTGCGCTCGGCGAGATCCTTGTGGTCGGCCCTGCCAAAAAACAGGTTGGTCACCGTTTTCACAAAGGCAACCGTGGCGTTTACCGGCTTCCGCTTCCCCGTTTTACGGCAATATAATTCACAGCTGCCCCCTCACTGAACCCAAATGACGCCCGTTCTCTCATCCCCAGAACTTCTGTGTTCAGCGTATCGTACCGTGTTATGACGGATGTAACCATAAAGGAGGGAAACCGATATATCGGTGCTTCAACACCGATTTGTTCCAGCACCACCGATATACCCGTACTGTCTGAAACATGGTCGCCCAGCAGATCTATTCCCCTCAGACCCATATTGCTCAACATCCCTTCTTCAATCCTGATTCCGAGCGAGTCTTTAAGCGGGTCTGAAAACTGCTCGGCCGAGAGAAATACCGTTCCCCCGTTCTCTGCAAATTCAAGCAGCAACCCCGTTTCGTACTGGTCAAAAACAAGGTTGTTGTTGATGTAGATGAGCATCGATTCTGCATCCTGCCCTGAATTCCGCCTGCTCAGCCAGTCATAGGCCGGAAGCTGTACGGTGGAAACATCCGATCCGGGGAAAAGCTCAGGAATTACCCTGAACAGTCCGTAGGCGCCGTAAGGAATGGTATCGCGGCTGGAATAGGATTGTGTCCAGTCGACCGGCCGGGGTTGCATCCAGTCGGCTATCACTATTACAACCAGGGCAACGGCAATGAACAGCAATAGTTTACGATCTTTGTTCATCACCCGCCCCCCGATCCGATCTGTTTCTCGACCGACTTCAAACTGTCGACGGCCCGGGCGTAGGTTACTTCATCCAGATCGAAATGGCCGTACCAGGTGTAGTTGAACAGGTAGGTCATGTACCGGAACGCCTCTCTGACTTGTGTGCCGGCAAGTTCACGCAGGTAATCGTGGTTCGTTTTGTCGGGCCTCCAGACGATGAGTTTACCCGCGGCCAGCAACTGAATAAGGTGCAGGTAGCGGTAGCGGAGTGCCGACCGGTAGTCCCCTTTTTCAGCCATTTCCCCGGCCATATTCAGAAAATCACGGTCCCTGATGTCATCCACATCCCAGTTAACCGGGCCTGTTTCAACCTTCGGATCCCGAATCTTGAAAACCGCGTTTATCTCGCTGCGGAATATGAGAATGATGGCAAAAAGCAGCAGGATTCCGAAGAATATATACCACGCATAGGTGTAGATGTCGGCTGCAACACGATTACTGAAAAAACGGAAGATCTGTTCAAAAAACCAGGCACGCAGCCGCTGAAGCAGCGTCGGCGACTGATCGGGTGCACGTTCATAGACCAGCTCCGATTGCAGTTCCTGTATGGTCTGTTGGGACGGTTTCCTCAACTCACGATTTACATCAACAATGGCACTTGAACTTGAACTGGTACCGGAATTCGCATTGACACCGGCACCGACACTGGCATTCGCACTGGTACCGGCATTCGCATTGACACCGGCAACGACACTTGCACTGACGCTGATGCTGACATTCGCACTGGTAACGACACTGGCATTCGCACCGGCACCGGCAACCGGCGTTACGGACATAAGAAAAAAGGCTGTAAGTAACGATGCCAGCAATATTGATGGAATGTTTTTCAATCGGCTGTTTTCAGGTTTTCAATGTCTTTGGAAAGTCCCGGGGCATACTTTCTTTCCATAATGTTGAAGTATTGATAGGCTGTGGCTGTTACCGGCAGGATGATAGCAACATAACTGACCGACGATATAAGGGTTATTACAAAGGAAAGCAGATAGCTGATATTGGTTTCTCCTCCGCCGGTGGCAAGAATTCCGATCACAGCCCCGTATATAAGTGCCGGAAGACCAAAAAGCATCGATATTATGTAATAGATCACATAGGCCAGCAGAAGCAGCCCAAAGGTGTTCCACCAGTGGCCCTGTACAAAATCATAGCACCTGCTCACAGCCCCCGCGAAGGAACGGTCCTCAAGAAAAGCAACAGCGTAGACAAAGGAGAGAGTTACGGCCAGGTAGATGCCGGGAACAACGAGAAAAAGAAAACCGATAAAGGTGATGATGCCGGTTAATACCGAAAATAATATGTAAAGGGCGATCCGTTTTTTAACCGCATACCATACCTCATCGACCCCGTACTCCCGTATACCCTGCCGGTAACACAAAAAGATATACTCATACATTACCGCTACAATCACGATAGTAACCAATAATGCAAGCAGATTATTTATGAAAAACAGCAGCATATATCCCGCTGACCCTGCGGTGAACGGGTCTGCTCCGGCCGAAAATTCACCGGCCACATAAAACGAACTGATTACAACCACAGCTATAAGCACCGGTCCGGCGATATAAATGATCGACCGCAAAATCGGTTTGAAATGATCTCTGATGAAATACATCGAGGCGTTCAGTACTTCACCGATATCGCGGGTGCGGAGGAATTCAATATGGGCGTTCGACATAGGTTTTTTTATTGGATATTTGGGCAGGGTAGATAAGAAAGTACCAGATCACAAAGAGGAGCGACAACAGGATTATACCCGTCTTCAACAGGTCGGGCAATTCAGTGAGCCGTGTGACATACGACTCCAGAAAACCCGCAACAAAAAAAACCGGGATCAGGGCAACAACCATCTTCAGGCCCTCCCTGGCTCCCGTCTGAAATGAGTGCAGCCTGCTGAATGTACCCGGAAACAGAAGGCTGTTACCCATAACCATGCCCGCCGCACCGGCAACAATAATCGCCGAAATTTCGAGTGTGCCGTGAATCCAGATCGTAAGCACGGAGGTGAGCAGAAGCTCCTGATCATAAAAAAAATACTGGAACGACCCCAGCATCACCCCGTTGTAGAAAAGAATGAGCCCCGTACCGAATGAAAACAGAAGTCCGGCCCCGAAAGCCAGCAGCGACACGCGTACGTTGTTGAAGGTGATACCCAGAAACATGTCGGTTTGATGCATCGACTTGTATACGGCCATGGGGTCTCCCTTGCCGATGTTCTCAAGGGTCATGTTCACATACTGGTCGCCCATTATAAGCCGCACGAACATGGGATCGTTCGCGGCCGAAAAGGCACCAATGCCGCAGGACACGGCGAAAATGATGAAGGAATACAACAGCATCAGGCGATGCTTGTGCATAATGTGCGGAACTTCATCCACCCAAAAGGTTTTAATGCGTGCGAAGGGCTCGCGGCGGTCACGGTACAGTTTGTTGTGTGCCCGCCGGGCCAGCCCGTTCAGGTACTGATGGGTGCGGCTGCCATTGTAGAATGTCTGGGCATAGGCCAGATCGTCGGTTATCTGCGTATAAAGATCGGATATAACCCGCGGATGCGCGTCACCCCCCGACAACAACAGCTGCTCAAACTCCGACCATTTTTTTTCGTTATTGCGAAGAAAAGTAACTTCCCTCATCTTCCGTTACCATCCTGTTTATTTACCGTAAATTACACCGATGTCTGACCTGAGAATAGAAACCGCCCAGAATATAGGCATTGATTATACCATTGCCACCATTTCCGACAGGATTCTTGCCACCTTGCTCGACGGTCTGATCATGATCGGCTATCTGGTTTTTATGGGATTGTTGTTTTCCGCCAACATCCTGCAGATAACAACCGGGCTGATGGTGATTCTGTTCATGTTTCCCCTGTTTGTCTACCACCCCTTTTTTGAAATTATGCTGCAGGGCCAGAGCCCCGGCAAAAAAATTATGAACACCCGGGTTATGACGGTAGACGGCACCGAAGCGGGTATCGGCGGATATTTGCTGCGCTGGCTGCTGGGTATTATCGAAATCCAGGCGTTTACTGGATCTATCGCGCTCATAACCATCATTGTGAGCGGTAAAGGGCAGCGCCTGGGGGATATGGCAGCAGGCACCACTGTGGTTAAGCTAAAAAGAGAGTTGACCCTGCACGATACCATGCTCACCGCGCTTGATGAAAATTACAAACCGGTGTTCCACCAGGTTGAACGGCTCTCCGACCGGGATATCAACATGATCAAAAACATTCTCGACCGCACGGGTCGCCATTACGACTGGAGTACCTATGAAAAGCTGGCAGTTGAGCTGAAATCCGTACTTGAACACAAGATGGATATCCGCTCGGACCTACAGCCTTTTTCCTTTCTCACTACCGTAATGAAAGACTATAACCACCTGGCCGGCCGCCTGGGCTGACGGTTCATAATCGCCCACACATGATCTGATGATGCCGGAATGACCTTTTAATTTGCCCTTATTCCTCTTAACTTTGCCCTTCATAAAAATACCCCACCCGTTGGATATCCTTTTTTACCTGTTCACGAGTTTCATCTCCATTTTTGCCATTGTCAACCCCCTGACGGCAATGCCCGTTTTTCTTGCCCTCACCCAGGACAGTACACGGGCTGAGAGAACACGACAGGCCTTCAAGGCATCGGTATTCATGGTGTTCATCCTTTCGGCATTCCTTTACGGGGGTACCTATATCATCAATTTTTTCGGCATTACCCTGGAGGGGATCCGAATCGCCGGCGGGTTGCTCATTATGCGATGGGGCTATTCCCTGCTGAATCCGGATGAAGGTGGGCGGAAGCTTACCGATGAGGATGAAGTCGAAGCACGGTTGAAGCCCGATATCTCCTTCAGTCCGCTGGCCATGCCCCTGCTGTCGGGGCCGGGCAGTATCGCCGTTGTGCTTGGCCTTGCCTCACAAGCCGATTTCCCGTTCGATTACCTCGCCCTTACTGTCGCCATCATTATGGTAAGCATGGCCACGTTCACCGTTCTATTTCTGTCGGAGAGAATGGTAAAAGTGCTGGGCAACACAGGGATGACCGCGCTCACGAGGATGATGGGTTTTATAGCCCTCTGCATCGGGGTTCAGTTTATCATAAACGGAATTTTACCACTGGTTCCCTGATCGGGGGTACAGACTTGGCGGTGTGATCAGCAATATGACTGTCAGGTCTAAAGGGAACAGACTAACACGCCGCATCGTTGAGTGGCACATTCCCGGTTATTACCTTTTTCCCGTCGATGATTTCCGTTTGGGCAAAACCCTCATTAATGGCCCTGTCTACATATCCGGTTACCTCCGATATGCATAAAAATGTGAGTTCAGGGCGCTCGATTTCGGGAAACATTTTTTTTGCGGTATCGAACAGTGATGCGGGTCCACCGGAGAGAACCTCAAGTACTTTCATGTACCGTTTTTCCTGCGATTCCAGGTGGTGCTGAACCGTTTCGGCGGCACGGGAAAATGGCAGTCCGTGGCCCGGATACACCATGCCGGTTACGGAGGTCATCTTTTTCATTGAATCACGCAATTCCCTCAGTGAATTCTGCCGTTTACCGGTGTCGGTATCAAAGGTGATGATCGCATTCGACGATATGCGCTGCAGCAGTACATCTCCCGAAAAGATATGCCCGTTTTCATCGGCAAATGCGAGGTGCCCCGGACTGTGACCCGGCAGATGGTGGGCCGTAAAGCGGTGTCGGCCGGTGGTAAGTTCGTCGCCATCCTCAATCCATCCGTCCACCTCTGTAGCGTCTGTATATACATCGTACCACTTGCGCTGCATGTCCATCTCATGGATCAGATAGTCGGGTACGCCGGCATCTTCAAAAAAATTGCTGAACAGCCGGCGGTCGGGATTCTTTAGAATATTTCGCTTTTCCCCGCGATGGGCAAACAATCTGACATCATGCTTATCGCGCATCATGGACGCAAGTCCGCAGTGATCGGGGTGGCCGTGAGTAAGCCATATTTCATCAATATCGCCGGGTTTTAGCCCCGCTTCCCCCAGTTGGGTAATCAGGGTCTGTGCGGCGATCCTGGTTTTGGGCCCGCAGTCGATAAGTACGTTCTTCTCATCTCTGATGAGGTATACATTAACGTCGCCAACGGCAAAGGGCGTTGAAATCTGAATATGGAGGTAATCGGGATGACCACCCGCAGAACGGTCCGGAAGACTCATGTTATCAGGATATAGCTTGGTTTAAAAGGACTTCTTTTTATATCAGTAGCTGAATCTCTATAGGACCTCCGGAATGAAATTCGGAATAAAACCGGCGTATCGGACGTTCTGTTCAGTTATTGCCTGTTTCATACTTCAGAGTTTATCCTCTTTTTGCAAAAAAAACAAACCACCGTCATTTGGCCGGGCCAATGGCATTTGCGTCTGAAAGCATCAATTATATGTTGATTTTGTGCATAACATGTGGGTATATTTGAAGTCTTTGGAAATTCTATGAATCGGTAGCTCAGCTGGTAGAGCAACGGCCTTTTAAGCCGTGGGTCGTGGGTTCGAGCCCCACCCGATTCACCAGCGTATTATTCGGTTAAAGCCGCCCGGTCTCCGGTAGCGGCTTTTTTTATTAATAACCATTATCCAGTAAAAGGCTTCGGATATCAGAATTGGGCCCGTCGAGCACTTGGGTCTGGTTACGGTTTACAGCATAATTACGCACCGGAATTCCCAAATGTTGTTTACGCTAAAAAGCTCTGTTATGAAAAAAATGTGTTCACCTCTATATTCATACTGCCGGGGGATGTGGTTTGACGTACCACCAAGCAAGGCAACATGATCTTCAAAAGCATTCAAATACAACAAAATCAACCAACAGTGAGGGTTTTATGGATAATTATGCAGGCTTCTGGAAACGATTTATTGCGCTAATCATCGACGGTATTCTGATCTCATTTCTCATCTCTATTCTGCTTTTTCTGCGGTCACTTCTTACGGGCGGGGCAGCCTACGATCCCGGTGCATTCAGCAATGTTACCACATTTATAATATCCCTGGCCTATTTTGCTTATCAGGAGAGCTCCGAAAAGCAGGCCACGATTGGTAAAAGCATTATGGGTATCAAGGTGACCGACCTGCACGGAAACCGCATTTCCCTGATGAACGCCGTCGGGCGCCATCTGGGTAAAATTCTGTCATCCGCTATCTTGATGATTGGATACATCATTGCCGCCTTCACCCCAAGAAAACAGGCCCTGCACGATATGCTAGCCAGCACGCTGGTGCTCAACAAGTAAGTATCTCTGCAAACAGGCATCTCAGTTAAACCGGATTCATCACCCGTGTTAAAACTGTGCCTGTAATGTACAGTTTATTTTGGCTGCAGGGACGACAGAATCGCCGGTGTGATGTCGGTAATGGACTTCACTTCGCTGAAATCGCGGGCGTGTTTACCTATGGCAACCAGGGGTATATCGTTCAGAGTATGGGTTTTAATACCCAGGTCTTCCAGATTACCATGGTCACTTGTAAGCAGCAGTGTATCGGTGGATGTGTCCATTAAACGCAGAATGGCGAGGATGAAAGCATCCAGCCGTTCAAGGGCCCAGACAGCCATTTCAGGATCCATTGAATGACCCGCTTTGTCGGTTAAATAGTATTCATAGAGCACCAGGTCATATTTTTGGGCTTTATTAACCACTCTTCCGGCCGCTACTGCAGGTGTTATTTCGGGTACTTCAAGACTGAGTTGCGACCTCCACACATCCTGCATGATTTCGGCGGTTACAGCCACTCCTTTCAATACATCATCAACACGATTTAGTGCAAGCCCGGCACTGCGGGTCATTAGTGTGGTACAGCTCCAGCGGTTCCTGGCACTGGCCCTCTCAAAAAAGATATCCGGATAGGCATTTATAAAATGGGTAGTCAGATTCTGTTCACAGGCCTTTATGAACAGGCTTTGTTCTTCAAGCAGATAACGGATTGCAGAATGGGGATAGGGTCCAAAGTGCCGACCAATAATTTCGGAGGCATTTTTCCCCGAGAACAACGCTGCCTGGCCGGTTCCGCTTTGCGGGAGGCCATCCACCTTCATCCTGGCATCAATCGCTTTATACTGATGACCGGTCTCATTTATCCGGTCGGATGATGCGGTCATTTTCTGTCCGGCGGTAAGCATTGAAAAACCGGGCAGTGTGTTGCTTTCAAAGGGATTTCTAATGCCCGGTGAACCAAGCCCGATTCCATCGATAAAGAGAAATATGAGACCCATCAGCGGTCCAGTATTATGGTTACGGGTCCGTCGTTCACCAGCGATACCTCCATCATTGCACCAAAAACACCCTCCTCAACCTTCAGGTTACTGTTTTCCTTCAGATAATTAATCAGATCATTGTACATCATTTCTGCCTTTTCAGGAGGGGCTGATTCTATATAGCTGGGGCGTGTGCCCTTACGGGTATCGCCCTGCCCTCATTTTGTCTGTTTTATATGTTGAAAAGTGTGTTAATAACCGGCCTGCAAGTTGTGGGGTACCTCATAATTTAAAATGCAAATTTACTTATGCAGATCAACGAACACCCGGAACCGGCAGGCCAACAAGTTATCATCAGTACTGCCGGATGTGGGTTAAAAAAAAGGAAATTCTGTGCGGAATATATGCAGATGTTATAAACGTGATTTTAAAACGGGTTAAGTTCAGCTTTTATTCAAGCTCGATATCCACATTTTTATAAACAATTCCACATTTTAGAAAGAACCTCTATTAATAAACCTGTTTATCCACATATACACACGGTATACTATAATTACTAAACCTATTTTTAAAATATATACTTATTGAAAACCCCTGTGGAAAAACTCTTTTTATTGCATTCCATAATTTCAAATCACTTTGGTTAACTTGTGGCAAAGGAGTTCATATGAGCAAAAAGGAATTTACATACAAAGACGCCGGGGTTGATATACAGGCCGGAGAAAAGCTGGTCGAATCGATAAAGGATATGGTGAAGCAGACCCATACTCCAGGAGTACTAACAAATATTGGTGGATTCGGGGGATTGTTCAGGCCCGATTTTACAGGATACAGGGATCCGGTACTGGTAAGCAGTGTTGATGGTGTTGGAACAAAGTTGAAAGTGGCCTTCATGGCCGGAAAATACGATACCGTTGGTCAGGATCTTGTGAACCATTGTGTGAACGATATTGCGGTATGCGGCGCTGAGCCACTATTCTTTCTGGATTACTTTTCCACAGGTAAACTTGAACAGAATGTGGCTTTTGATGTGATCAAGGGATTTACCATTGCCTGCCGCGAAAATGATTGCGCCCTTATTGGCGGAGAAACAGCTGAAATGCCCGATCTGTACAAAGCAGGCGAATTTGACCTGGCCGGAACGGTTGTAGGAGTGGTTGACCGGTCCGAAATCATAGACGGAAGGGATGTGGGCGAAGGCGATATACTGGTAGGCTTCCGCAGCTCCGGCTTGCATACAAACGGATATTCTTTGGCCAGAAAGGTACTGTTTAGCAACTACAAGGTAGATGAATTTGTGGATGACCTCGGTAAAACAGTCGGTGAGGCACTTCTTGCGGTGCACCGGTCCTACCTGGGCATCATACGAAAGCTGAAATCACTCGACGGAATCAAGGCACTTTCACACATAACCGGCGGAGGAATCATCGGTAACACCAAACGCGTGACCCCGGATGGCTTTGAACTGGATATAGACTGGGGCAGCTGGGACCGTCCCGCCATTTTTGATCTGATTAAGAAAACGGGAAATGTTCCGGAAGAGGATATGAGAAAGACATTTAACCTTGGTATCGGGCTGATTGCCATAACAGACCAGCATCGGGTGCACGACATCAGGGAGTTGCTTGCGGAAGAAAATGAGATGGTTTACGAAATCGGACGGGTGGTAAGAAAGCAGGAAAATGAAAAAGGTTAAACTCATTGAAATCGCCCACGGGCGCAGCGGCGACAAGGGAAATGCCAGCAATGTTGGAATTATTGCACGGCATCCGGATATCTATCCTTTTCTTGTGGATAAGCTCACCACTGATGTGGTCAAGGAGCATATGAAAAACATCTGCATGGGCAAAGTGGAGCGTTTTGAGATGCCCAACATTGGTGCCCTCAATTTTCTGCTGCACGAAAGCCTCGGCGGCGGCGGAACCGTTTCCCTCAAACTCGATGCCCAGGGTAAAACACACGCCTCCATGCTCCTCAGAATGGAAATGGAAGTCCCCGACGAGCTCTTAAACAAAGCCCGCTCCCATACATAAGCCCCCCTCCGTCACCCTGAGCGCAGGCTTTCGCGAAGCGAAAGCCGAAGTCGAAGGGCCTCGGAGGCTTTCCCAAAAGCCTCCACTGTGTTGGTTAAGCCCGTATTTTTAAAATTACCAAATACGTGCCCGTGTGCAGTGCGCAGCACTGCACGCATGGTTCGACTTCACTTCGCTTCGCTACGTTGCGCTCACCATGACGGGGGGCGCTCAGATGTGGGTGTGGTCCGATGATGATTACCCCTCACCAGAAGATTATCAGTTTTCCAAACCCTCCGTCAAACCTTCTCGTGGCCCGTTCGACCATATAATCCAAATAACCCTGTTCACGGTCACCATCCACATCATATGATGCACCAATCTCAAACCTTGACATTTTGTTGAAGCGGTATCCCAGTATCAGTGTGAGACGTTCATTGATGGATGCTAGTTCATAAAGCTGACGGTAATCGAACGCCCGTACCGGATTTTCCCTGAACTCAAATTCAAAATCACTGCCCATATCGTGATATATGGATGCCCACTCCAGTGATGCGGTTAATCCCGACCAATCCGGTATCCAGCTGAGTCTGTGTCTGAGTATCCATCTCCGCTCACGATAATCAAATGGCGCGTAGATGATATCGGAATACCATTGAGAGGGTCTGTCGTTAATATCCCGTTCGCGATCGCGAATCCAGCTGTGCTGAACCTGATTGTAAAAATGGAAGGACCCGTAATTCACACTCAGAACTCCGCCAAGTGTATTTTCCCATTGAAAATTTCCATATCTGATCTCATCGTCCGGACCGGACAAAAGGTCTTTAAAGCGGCTATTTGATCTGCGAAAATGGGCATAACGGGTCTGCCAGGTCAGGGCAGTGGAAAAATGGGTATTTCCCCATTCGGCCAATGCCCCGATCCAATGTGCCCGTTGGCGGTCGATGGTATTTAACTCATCATTATCAAGGGGACCCACTTTTGAACGCGACCGTGTGATGAGGGCTCCCATCAGTTCACCTCTGAATCCGTTCCATACAGGTGATGCAGCCTTGAATGACAGCAACCGGGGGTACTGTTCATGTTTACGGCTGTTTTCATAGCCCGTGCCGCGGAATTCACCTAAACCATAAATGGCGTTATTGGCCCAATCCATAAAAGTAAGTTCAGCCTGTACCCAGCCCGCAGAAAGTGAGCCATAACGGTAGTATATCATCCCGTTTAAATCGGCTTTTTGTTCCGATACCGACTGCCGGAAGCCCGCTGCATGCAGATCATTAAACTGATAATCAAGGCCCAGCCATACAACGGTCCGGTCGGTTCGCATATCATAGCGACGGTCGATTTCCAGCGGCAGAACCAATCCTTTTGCAACCGGAATGTAATTACGGATGGTCACCCCGTGCAGAAATTCACCCAGGTCAAAGCTGCCCACATACATTTTGACACTGTTTTGTTGATGGTAGTGCCAGGAATAGTCATCAAAAACGGAAAAATCGTAGGTGACCAGGTCCAGATCATGCTCCTTCGACATGGCCGGGGTGTACATGCGAAACAGCCCCCGGTCATAAAATGGTCCGCCATAGTTCTGGTACTGGTTCAGCGAAATCTGCAAGGTTCGCTCATGCCAGCCGAACAGTGAGATACGCGATTGCGCGATAGTATCGGAAAAGTGGAACAACAGAATAAAAATTCCGCAGATCAAGCTAATAAGGAGCCGATTATTGTAGTAAGCTTTTTTCATTATACATACACGGATAATAACAAAGTCTCAAATTTCAAATTTCAAATTTCAAATTTCAAATCTCATGTCTCATGTCTCACGTCTCACGTCTCACGTCTCACGTCTCATACTATCAAAATAATGTAATAAAACCATCCATCCTGTTCATCTGAATTGAAAATTGAGCCACCGGTCGTATCTTTAGCATTTCCGGTCATTTTTCAGATTGAAAATAATCACATTCACGAGCCGTTTCCTGACGTTTGCATCAATCCGCTTCCAAAACCACCCGTAAAGAGGGTCAGGACTACAATCCGGCCCAGATGCCACTGATAGACATCATCAGTGAGGCCTTCGAGATACCCCAGCTTATCAAAACGAGGCGCATAACCGCATTACTGCCGTTCGATTATCACGAAACGGACCGCCGTTATCCCGTTCTCTACCTGCAGGATGGCCAGAACCTGTTCGACGACTACGCCCCGTTCGGCAGCTGGGAACTGCGGCGCCAGCTTGCACGGCTTACCGAAAAGAATCTCGGGAATGTGATTGTGGTGGCCATCGACCATGCCGAGGAGGAGCGGATAGCTGAATTCACTCCTTCGCAGAAAACAAAGCTGGGAGTTGGAGATGGCAAAAACTACGCCCGTTTCCTGGCCGAAACGCTGAAGCCATGGATAGATCTGAACTACAGAACACTTCCCGAAGCTGAGCATACCGGAATAGGAGGCAGCTCCATGGGCGGCCTCATCAGTATCTATGCGGTTATACAGCATCCGGAATTATACAGCCGGCTTATGATATTCTCGCCATCGTTGTGGGTTAGTCCCTCGTTAACCAGGCTATTCAATAAGGTTACGCCTGGCTTTTCGGGCAGGATTTACCTGTACGGCGGCCGAAAAGAAGGTGATGAATTGATCACGCTGCTCAACAGCTTCAAAAACAGCCTCGACCGGAATCCGAACCGGGATTTCATCGAAGTGGAACTGAATATCAGCGACTATGGCGAACACAATGAAAATGCCTGGGGACAGGAATTTCCCCGTGCACTTGAATGGCTTTATTTCAAACATTGAACAAGGTAAACCGTGAAAATACGCACTACAACCAAACCCGATGACCTCTCCGGCGACCTGATCGTTCCGGTAACACCATCAATGGCTCCCCTGGATCAGAATGAGTTGCTTGGCACCCTCACCGGAGGCCATCAGCAGCGGTTTCTGAAAGACCTTGATACGGGTAAAGGGGAAGTCAGCATCACCTATAATGGCAATAAACGGATCATATTCCTCGGCCTTGGTGATAAACCGGGTTTCGGCTCATATTATGCAGTATTCAGAAGTTTTTCCCGCAAACACGGTAAAAAACCGGGTAAAACGATATCCCTGTTTCTCGATATACCAAAAGCAGATCACACCGGGTTAGCCGAAGCAGCTGTTAACGGACTGATTACCGGATCGTACGAAAGCGGCATACTCAAATCAGGCCAGGGTAATGGAAACGGGAATGCATTCGGGGATCCCGGCACCAGGCTGACCGTTTATTCTGCCCATGCAGGTGAAAAGGGATTCGGGAATGCCTGCAACCACGGGCAGGTAATAGCCGAAACGCAAAAAAGGGTGATGGAGCTCATCAATATCCCGTCGAACCGCAAATCCCCCGATTTTATGATCAAATGGGTACAGGAATCGGCGCGGAAATACGATTACCAGGTTGAGGTATTCGACCTTGAACGCATCCGGAAAGAGGGGATGTCGGCATTGGAGGCGGTAAACAGGGGCAGCGAACACCCGGCTGTCTTTATCGTAATCAGATACAAAGGCAAGAAGGCCGGAAAGGCTGCAAATATCGGCCTGGTGGGCAAGGGTGTATTGTACGATACCGGCGGTCTTTCCATCAAGCCCACATCCAGTATGCAGTTTATGAAGAGCGACATGTCGGGTGCGGCCACGGTGATGGGAACCATGGAAGCGGCTGCGCGTCTTAAGCTTCCGGTATCGCTCATGGCGGTGATACCAGTTACCGACAACCTGATCGATTCCCGTTCTGTTAAGCCGGGCGACGTTTTCAGCAATGATGATGATCTAGCGGCACAGCTTACAGCAGCGGGAAGCCGGTGCGGGGAGCGTCTCTGGCAGATGCCGCTCTGGGAGGAATACCTCGATGAACTGGGCAGCGACGTGGCCGACCTCAGGAATCTTGGTACCAAACCGGTAGGCGGGGCGATTACAGCCGCCAAATTCCTGGAACAGTTCATCGGCAGTCATCCATCCTGGGCCCATCTCGATGTGGCCGGAACGGCATTCGGTGATACCGAGTTCGGAAAGCAGAAAAACGCCACCGGATTTGGCATCAGACTGCTGCTTACCTTTATTGAAGATGTGGTGAATAAACGGGCTAAACACGCATATTAAACAATTTACAATACCGCTGTACTGTGCCCCCCCCATTAATTACATTCTGCAGATTAATACTATGTAATAATCTATTGTCATAAACATGCCAATAAATCAATACGTCCCGCAATGAAAAAACCACTCACATTCCTGTGCATATCCTTCTACTTCAAGGGCGGGGAATTTCTGAAGGCCTGCAAAGAAGATGGTAACAGGGTATTTCTGCTTACGTCCCGCAAGCTGGAACATCGTCCGTGGCCGCGTGAATCGATCGATGAGTTATTTTTCATGGATAATATTGAAAACACGCCCGAAAATATCGCCGACATCACCAGGGGGGTGGCCTGGCTTATGCGCGAAAAGAAAATCGACGCCATTGTTGCTCTCGACGATTTTGATGTGGAAAAGGCCGCATCCGTGCGCGAGGAACTGCGAATTCCGGGAATGGGCCTCACTACATCGCGCTATTTCCGCGACAAGCTGGCCATGAGGATACAAGCCGATGAGGCGGGTATACGGGTTCCCCGGTTCACATCTCTCTTCCACAACGCCGACATCAACCGCTTTGCCGATGAGGTGCCGGCACCATGGCTGGTAAAACCACGGGGGGAGGCATCGGCAACCGGCATCAAAAAAGTATACAACAAAGAGGAGTTCTGGGATCACATCAACACCCTGGGCGATCGCCGGCACCAGTTTCTTGCAGAACAGTTCCGGCCCGGTGATGTCTACCATTCTGATTCGCTCATATTCAACGGGGATGTGGCCTTCTGCTGGTCATCAAGGTACCTGAACACTCCTTATGATATCGCCCACCATGCTGGCATTTTCAGGTCGGCAACGCTCGAACAGGACAGTGACGAGGCAGTAAAACTGCAAAGGCTTAATGCTTCCGTGATGAAGGCATTTGGCATGCGACACAGCGCTTCGCATACCGAGTTCATCCTGTCGAAAGAGGACGGCGAGTTTTACTTCCTAGAAACCTCATCACGGGTGGGAGGCGCGCATCTGAGTGTAATGGTGGAGGCCGCCTCCGGCATCAACCTTTGGCGTGAATGGGCAAGGATCGAGTCGGCCGTGCGGCGGGGTGAACAATGGACACTGCCGGAACCACGGAAGGATTTCGCCGGCATTCTGATCTCGCTTGCCCGCTTCGAAGTGCCGGACACTGCGGTATTCGATGCCCCGGAGATTATATGGCGCATGAACGAAAAACACCATGTGGGCATGGTGTTGCGGTCTGATAGCCGCGGCCGGATTATGGAGCTGTTAACCGGTTACGCCCAAGTCGTACAACGCGATTTCCACGCCAGCGCACCGATCGGCGACAAACCGTCGGCGTAATCCCAAATCAGGCCATCAGCAACTTATTTTGCCCAAAAGCAGCAAACACTATTGGGTGGTGACAAAAAATGTGACCGATAGGTGTGATATCGTTTTCATAAAAAGTTGTAAACAGACCCCCTAAAAAGTAAAAAAAAGCTGTTTGTAAGATTTATGCCACATAACTGACAGTCATTTCGGGGGGATTTTTGTATTCTGCGCCTGAATTTATCATTTGCAAACAAAATCCGAAAGTCATGAGAAAACAAGCTTTTACCCTTGTCACCGTTTTTCTGATCACCATCAGTTCAGCCATTGCGCAGGACCGTGACGCACTGATCCAAAGCATCATGGATGAAGCCAGTAACAATTCACATCTCGAAATGCTGGCCCATGAGCTGCTTGATGTTATTGGTCCACGTCTGGTTGGTACCCCCCAGATGCAGCATGCCCACGACTGGGCCGTGTCAACCTTCGAAAGCTGGGGCATATCTGCCCGGAATGAACAATGGGGCGAATGGCGCGGCTGGGAACGCGGCATAAGCCATATCGTTCTGGTTTACCCGCGGGTGGTATCTCTTGAGGGGATGCAGCTGGCCTGGAGCCCTTCCACACCAGAGAACGGTGTTACGGCAGGGCTGGTGATTATTCCCGACCCGGAAAACGCGGAGGCATTCAATAGCTGGCTACCAAACGTGGATGGAAAATTTGTGATGATCTCCATGAACCAGCCAACCGGCCGCCCCGACTACAACTGGGAAGAATTTGCAACGGAAGAGTCGTTCGAAAAGATGAAGTCCCACCGCGACTCGCTGAACAGTGCCTGGTCAGATCGCATCCGCAAAACGGGACGTAACAATCGTGAACTTGCCCGGGCACTTGAAGAAGCCGGTGCGGCAGGTATCGTTCAGTCGAACTGGTCGCGAGGATTCGGCACAAACAAGATTTTCGGTGCCAATACCCGAAATGTACCCACCATCGATCTCTCCCTGGAGGATTATGGTATGCTCTACAGAATGGTTGAAAGCGGTGTTGATCCGCAGATAAGGGTTCGTGCCGAATCGAAAGAGCTGGGTTCTATGCCCGCCTTCAATACGATCGCCGAGATTCCGGGTACTGAATTGCCCGGTGAGTATATCATACTTTCAGCCCATTACGACTCTTGGGACGGGGGAACAGGCGCCACCGACAACGGAACGGGATCCATCACCATGATGGAGGTTGCCCGGATACTTAAAAAAGTCTACCCGAATCCGAAACGGACCATTCTGATTGGCCTGTGGGGCAGTGAGGAGCAGGGGCTTAACGGCTCACGCGCATTTGTGGAAGACAACCCCGAAATTGTGGATAACCTTCAGGCCCTGTTCAATCAGGACAACGGCACGGGGCGGGTGGTGAACATCAGCGGTCAGGGCTTTTTACACAGTTATGACTTTATAGGCAGATGGCTTGCAGCCGTACCCCGTGAGATCACCGGCGGCATCACCACCACATTCCCCGGCTCGCCCAGTGGTGGTGGTTCAGATCACGCTTCGTTCGTGGCAGCAGGTGCACCGGCCTTTTTTCTCAGTGCCCTAAGCTGGTCGTACTGGAACTACACCTGGCACACTAACCGCGACACCTACGACAAGATTGTGTTCGATGATGTTCGCAACAATGTAATTCTGACCGCTATACTCACCGTTATGGCAAGCGAAGACACCGAGCGCACTCCCCGCGACAAACGCGTATTGCCGGTCAATTCGCGCACCGGCGAGCAGATGAACTGGCCCCCGGTTCGATCGCCGAACCGCAGCGGCGGTATGGATTAATCCCCCCCTGTTATTCTAAGCGTGGCCTTAGCGTGGCCTGAGCGTAGTCGAAGGGTGGAGTCGAAGGGCGCAAGTTTTTGCGAAGTGGATAAATAATGCCGGGCCCGGCGCCGCCGGGCCACATCTTCGACTTCACTGCACTGCGCTTCGCTTCGTTCCGTTGCGCTCAGAATGACGAGGGGAAGGAAGCTCGCTCCCGGGGCCCTGTGCTTTTTTCCGCCGGCGCCGCCGGCGGATGAACCATACCAAAACACCGGTTAACACAACCAGCCCTACCAACGGCCACACCCATAGCGGCAAGGTTGTGCGAATGATCAGCCGCTGGTCTGATACCCTGTAATATTCCGGAATCTCCGGTAGCGCGCCGGAGCCTGTGTCAAGGTCCATCGCGTATGTTAGCACGGCCTGCCACACCTTCAGTTCATCACCGTTGTTCATGATGATCCGTTCATCCAGATTTGCCGGATTTCCGTTTTCGTCGCGAAGCACAAGGGCCAGGTTAGGAAGCATATCGCCCACCATGGGCAGAAAGCCGGCAATGTAGTAATCGGTTATAATGTGAAAAAGCCGGTTACCCCCTTTATTCAGAGGCTCAAAGGAATCCCCCTGCTGTACACCCTCGCCCGTGTAGCGTTCGGCGCTCAGGATAGCACGTGAGGTTGGCAGGGGCGTACCCACAAAGGGAACCCTCATAAGGATGGCCCGGTCGGGATCATATACGAGCCTCGTGCCTGAGTATTGAAGATAATAGGTATTTGACAATAGCTCCGAAAGCAGCACCGATATCTCCATCGCCCGCCGCACTTCATCCTCCGTCAAATATACAGATACCATGGGATAGCCCGGGTTGCCGTCGAGCCCCGCGCCCAGACCGGTGGTAACAATCAGGTCATAAAAGGTGATTTCACCCTCCGACCAGGGCGTTTGTCCGGGCACGAGATCTGCCCGGATCACCCCGTTGGCCTGTACGGCCATGTCGACTTTGTGTCCGGTGGCCTCTTCGCCGATAATCCGCATGGCATCGGTGATAAAGTTGCCCAGTGCGGTCTCCGTTTTCTGCGGCCCTCTCGGAAGCGTAAAATCCGATGCAGCAACCGTTTGCCGAACATCGGTCACGCGGCCATTTGTCAGGCCGGCCACCATATCGTTGAGCATCCGTTCATAGGATGCCACCATTTCCGCTATTTCGGGATCTTCAGGAACCGTATGGTCGAGTTTTTTCAAAAAAGGCGTTCCGTTCTCTCCGTTCCGGATGTACACCCGGTCCTCATCCCGGTCGTACGACAGTTCCAGCATACCCAGGTAGCGCAATTCCGATCCTGCCTGCACAATAACCGTGTTCCCCTCCATGACGGGCTCATGCAGGGGCACGTGGGTGTGCCCACCAACGATCACATGAATACCCGGTACCTCGCGGGCCATTTCGGCATCCTCGCCCTCGCCGGCATGTGTGATGGCCACAATCACATCAACCCCTTCGGCCTGCAATTCCGCTACAGCCAGCCGGGCCGTTTCTATGGGATCTTCAAAACCGAACGGATCGGTGAAGGCGGTTACACGGATGGCATCATACCCGATAAGACCGAAATATCCTACCCGCAGCCCGTTTTCAAGGGTTTTTATGTGGATTTGCTGCAAATCCGCACGGCTCGCCGGATGGTTGTCGGGGATGACGGTATTCGTGGCCAGCAGGGGTGTATGTTCGTGCGCCTCAGGATATCCGGCCGCCGCGAGATAACGGGCCAGCACATCGGTGTTGTAGTCATATTCGTGGTTGCCAACGGTTATACCGTCGTAGCCCAAAGCCTGCATCAGTAACAATTCTGGAGCCTGATCGCGGAGCGCCAGCCATCCGAAAGCGGGTCCGCCGATGATGTCGCCGCCGGAAAAAAGCAGTACCGGTTCGCCGGCCTCCTCCTTTTGCCCCCGGATGATGCCGATCGCTCCGGCAAGCCGGGCAAAACCGCCCACTGCAGGGTTCTCACTATCCGGTTTGTAATCACCCGCCGGATGGGCGATCAGGTGAGAGTGTTCATCGTTGGTATGGAGAATGGTGAAATGGAGTGGGGATGTACCCTGCTGCGCCTCGGAAGTGGCAACGGCAGTTATCAACACAAAAATGGCGAAACATGTGGATTTCATAAGCGGCAAAACTGGCTCGGGTTTTTGGTGAAGATAATAACAATTCCACGAATCGGTTTTGTTGGGCTTTGTCAGTCCTGTTCGCTTAATCCGATCATCCAGTTCCTGAAACCGCGGGTGCCGTAATCGGCGATCCCCTCCCGTTTGTAAACGACCTGCCCCTGGCGTGAGATCACCCAGGTTGTGGGCAGCACAGATCCCTGCAGGGCGTTCGGCATCTGCGTTACCGGAAAATGATACGGCATGCTAAACCCCCGGCGCTCCATGAAACGGACGGCCAGATCGGGATCCTCATCCACACACAGCATAAGAAAACGGATGTTTTCACGATCTTGCAGGCTGTTGTGGAGTTTTTCGATGGTCGGCATCTCGGCCACACATGGCGGACACCACGACGCCCACACATTCACGAAAACCACATCCCCCCGGTAATCAGCCAGACGAAGGGTTTCACCGTCCGACGTCGTAAAGGTGAAATTGTAATCGCTGTCGGCGAGCAATGGCCCGTCGGTCATCTCCACATTCACTTTTGCGTTGAAGATGCCGGTCCATAGCAACACCCTTTGCAGGGTTCCGATCACCTCTACATGCAGGCCGGTCAGGTAAAGAGTGCCCGCCACCACGATGATACCAACCCACTCATAGATGGCACGCCTCGTGCCGGATTTTTTGGTGCTTACATTCTTATCAGGTTTGTTGTTTCCGCGACTATATTTACCGCGATCGTTGTTATCGGGATCCCTGTTGCCGCGATTGTTCATATCAGATTCGTTGTGAATGCGACTGTTCTTATCGCGATCGTTGTTATCGCGATCGTTATTATCATGATCGCTGTTTTCAGGATCGTCTTTACTGTTACTGGTCATGGGATGATGTGATGATGAATTTCCTGTAAAATACGGGTATTGCCACCATTTATTTATATACGGAAGCAACCGGTTCCCGATGCGGTCCGGCTTGAAACTGAAAATGGCGGTTGCAACCCCAGTGTTCATTCCATTTTAGTGCCGGGGCAGGAAAAGCCGTATTTTACGGCTCGTAAAAAAACAACCCTGCCCGTTATAGAATTTTCAAATCCTTAAAAGCGTAATAGTGCTACTTTTAATGCTGTTGCAAACGCTTGTAAAAAACAAGGCTGTCGTAACAAAATCCGGCATTTCCGCATCCAAATAATCTCCACCCTGTTCATCCATGACCTACCTCTCTGTTGAAAATCTTTCGAAGCACTACGGCATGAAGGTGCTGTTCGACGGTCTAACATTCGGCATCTCCAAAGGCAACAAAATGGCCCTGATTGCCCGTAACGGCACAGGCAAATCGAGCCTGCTGCATATTCTGGCCGGATTTGAAAAACCGGACGACGGGCAGGTCATGGTCCGGAACGGTATCCGGATCGGCTACCTTGAGCAGGAGCCCCGGCTGGATGAGGCCCTCACTATCAGCGAATTTATCTCGAGCGGGCACTCCGACCTGGCCCGGATCGTGCTACAATACGAAAAAGCGGTTGACGACCAGGCCGAGGCCTACAACGAGGAGACCCATACCGCATTCGAAAAAGCATCCGCGGCGATGGAGGCGGCAAATGCGTGGGATTATGAGCAGCGCATGGTGCAGATTCTCGGCAAACTCGACATCCACAACCTGGATCAGCCGATAGCTTCCCTCTCGGGGGGCGAGCGCAAGCGCGTGGCCCTGGCCTTCGTGCTGCTCGACAGCCCCGACCTGCTGCTGCTCGATGAGCCTACCAACCACCTGGATGTGGAGATGATTGAATGGCTGGAATCGTACCTGATAAAAAATAACCTGACCCTGCTCATGGTCACTCACGACCGGTACTTTCTGGACCGCGTCTGCAACCACATCCTTGAGATCGAGGGTGGCAAGCTCTATCATCACAAGGGGAATTACAGCTACTTCCTGCAGAAACGGGCTGAGCGCGAAGAAGTGATGAAGACCGAAAAGGCCAAGGCGGGTCAGCTGTTCAAAAAGGAGCTGGAGTGGATGCGCCGCGCCCCGAAAGCCCGAACAACAAAATCGAAATCGCGCATCGGAGCCTTTTATGATACGAAGGAAAAGGCCGAAGCACGATCCGGCGGACCGGAGCTGCGCCTCGAAACAACCATGACACGCATGGGCAGCCAGATACTTGAACTGAAAAATGTTTCGAAACGGTTCGGCGACCTCACGATCATGGACAAATTCGAATACTCGTTCAGCCGGGGCGAGCGGATCGGCATTATCGGTAAAAACGGGGTTGGGAAAACGACATTTCTGAATGTAATAACCGGCAGGGAGCCCTCCGACTCGGGGGAAATTCGCAAGGGATCGACTATCGTATACGGATATTACAGCCAGCAGGGTATAAAAATTGATGAAAGCCAGCGGGCGATCGATGTGCTGAAAGAGGTTGCCGAAGTGATTGAACTGGCCAACGGCAACCGCATCTCCGCGTCGCAGTTTCTGGAGCATTTCATGTTCACATCCGAGATGCAGTACACACCGGTTGCCAAACTGAGCGGGGGCGAAAAACGCCGGCTTGCACTGATGATGGTGCTGATCCAGAACCCCAATTTCCTCATCCTCGATGAACCCACCAACGACCTCGACCTGATCACCCTCAACATCCTCGAGGAGTTCCTGCTGGATTTCGGCGGATGCCTGATTGTGGTTTCCCACGACAGGTTTTTTATGGACAAACTCGTTCAGCACTATTTTGTTTTTGAGGGCGACGGAGTGATCCGCGATTTCAATGGCAACTGGCAGGAATACCGCGAAATGATGGCCGACGAGGAATCGGAGCGTAAAAAAGAGGGGAAATCAACCAAAAAGACGGAGGTGGCGGTACCCGTGCCAACGGAATCCAAAACCGGGGATGTACTCAGCTATGCCGAACGGAAGGAGTATTCAAATCTGGAAAAGGAGATTGCCAGCCTCGGGGAGGAGCAGAAGTCGCTTGAGACAACTATAGGCAGCGGCAAGCTCGGCCTGAAGGAGCTCGAGGATAAATCAAAACGCTACGGGGAAATACTCGCGGAGATCGATGAGAAAACCGCACGTTGGGTGGAGCTGGCTGATCGGGCTTGATACATCCGGATAAAAAAAAGGCCGCTCCCTTTCAGAAACGGCCTTTATTTGGTAAAAGCAGGGGAATCAGTTCACGGTGATCGGTACAACCACTTTGGTGTCTTCCCAAAT
>JAIVHB010000246.1 GCA_020201275.1 Rhodothermaceae bacterium
AATGTACTGGGCAGTTGTTATGGTACGACCGGTCCGCTGAGCATAAACCCCGACACCGGCAAACCCTGGGGAGGGAGCTTCCCACGCATCACCATCCGCGACATGGTGAACGTACACCGGCGGCTGCTCGATCACCTCGGTGTGAACGGGGTGGCATTTACCATCGGCGGATCGATGGGGGGTATGCAGGCACTCGAATTCGGCCTGATGGATGACCGGGTTCGGGCAATCGTACCCATCGCCATGGGCAAATCGCACTCACCCTGGGCCATCGGCATCAGCGAGGCGCAGCGCCGGGCCATCTACAGCGATCCGAACTGGAACGGCGGCTTCTACGGCAACGGCACACGGCCGGTTCAGGGTATATCGGCCGCCCGTATGATGGCCATGATCACCTACCGCACGTCCGCATTGTTCAATGAACGGTTCGGGCGCAAGCCCCAGGAAGGCAGTGAGATCTTCCAGGTGGAATCGTACCTGAACTACCAGGGAGCAAAGCTGGCCGGGCGATTTGATGCCGTCACCTATGTGCGGCTCACTCAGGCCATGGACACACACGACATATCGCGCGGGCGGGGTACCTTCGAAGAGATGCTTGGCCGGCTCCGGATACCCGCACTGATTGTCGGGATCGATTCCGACGTACTCTACCCGGTGGATGAACAGAAAGAGCTGGCTTCACTCCTGCCGGATGGCCGGTATGCGGAGATCACCTCCAAATACGGGCACGACGCGTTTCTGATCGAATTCGGGCAGCTCCAGCAGCTGCTTGGTACCTTTCTGCAGTCTGTAAACCATACCACCCACATCAACCGTTAAGAAGACCTTGAATAAAACTATTCCTTCACCAGATCAGGCAACCATTCAGCAGCAACCCTCTGAAAACGGAACTCCCGCAAGCATGAATAAAAACAAACTCCATATCCTGAAATTCGGGGGCTCATCGGTGGCCAATCCCGAAAACATCCTGAAAGCTGTTGCCATCATAAAAGGCCGGATGCAGCAGTTTGATGTGGCCGTGGTTGTATCAGCCCTCGGCGGGGTAACAGATGAGCTGATTGCCCTTATGGACAAATCACTTGGGCGGGATGAGGTGTGGCGCGACCGTTTTTCGAACCTGCGCGACCGGCACATCAAAACGTTGACCGCACTGATCGGGGAGGATTTTGACCACCCGGCCGTGATCCAGGTTGAAAGCCTGCTGGCCGAACTCAGGGGCAGGCTTGAGACAATCGCGCACGAGCAGGCTATCAGCGGGCGCACCCGCGACCATGTGCTCTCCTACGGCGAGCGGATGAGCTGCCGCATTTTTGCAGCTGCGCTCGGGGTAAACGGCGTACCTGCCAAACCCTGGGAATCCCAACATTTCGTGCGCACCAACAACCGTTTCGGTGATGCCGATGTCGATTCCGAGACCACCAACAAGCTGATTCGCCGGCTGCTCGGCGAGCGGAACGGCCATGTGCCGGTCATAACCGGGTTCATAGGGTCAACCGCCGAAAACGAGATCACCACACTTGGGCGCTCCGGTTCCGATTACACCGCCAGCATCATTGGTGAGGCGCTCAGGGCGAAGGAAGTGGAAATATGGTCGGATGTGAACGGTGTGCTCACCGCCGATCCGCGCCTGGCCGACACCGCGGTGACCATACCGCAGTTGAACTATGCCGAAATCGCTGAAATGGCCCACTTCGGCACCAAAGTGCTGCATCCGCGAACGGTACTTCCGCTTGAACAGAGCGGTATACCGGTAACCATCCGCAATACCTTTGAACCCGGGCACAGCGGTACGCTCATCTCGCACGATTATGTACCCTCAAACGGAACACTACGCGCGGTAGCCCTTCGGAAAGAGATCGTATTGATCGGGCTCAGAAGCAGCGGGCTCGACCGTATCCACAGCCTGCTTACAAGGGCCATGGAGGGGCTTAAAGCGGCGGGCATCGACATCCTGTTTAACGCGTCGGCCTCGGCCGATTACGGCATCACCTTTGTTGTGAACGCCTTTCAGGCCGACCAGACGGTGCGGGTGCTCCGGAATATTTTCGAGGTAGAGTACGCCAAGGGGCTCATCGAGGAGCCGGCAAAACTTGACAATGTGAGTATGGTCACGGTGATCGGCGACCGTCTTCAGCACGACCTTGGCCTTAGCGGTGCGGTGCTGTCGGTACTCGGCGAGAACCAGATCGCTCCACTGGCCATGGCCAAAGGGGTATCGAACCGCCACCTCACCCTGCTGGTTCACAACGAGGTGGAGCGGACAGCCGTACAATTGCTCAACGATCATTTCTGTGTTCACGGGCAGCGCGTGCGGCTGTTCATTGCCGGTACGGGTACCATGGGGAGCGAGTTGCTGCGCCAGATCGGGCCCACATCCAGCCCCGAATACGATCTTACAGTGATCGGCGCCTGCGACAGCCAGAGAATGGCATGGAGACCGAATGGCTTCAAAGCATCGGA
>JAIVHB010000036.1 GCA_020201275.1 Rhodothermaceae bacterium
CGTCAATCAAAGTATGAGCGGTAAAGGAGATTGTTGGGATAATGCGGTTGCTGAAAGCTTTTTTAAAACGCTAAAAGCAGAATGGGTGGATCGATTCACCTACCAAAATCATGAGCAGCTGGCATTGTCTCTCTTTGACTACATAGAAACGTTTTACAACACACAAAGGGCACATTCTGAGTTGGGTTACTTGAGCCCCCAGCAATATGCTGCTGAATTAATCAATAATCCTGCTGCCGATTGAAGCTTATCTCGTCGTCCACTTTTTTGTTGCAAGTCCACATTCTATTGTTCTAATGTTCACTTGTTCCCTAATTCGAAGCATACTAACACCCCCATCGTAGTCACCTTTACACAGCGCTCTCCTTACAGCTCCTTCTTGTATTTCGGCAGCACCTCAAAAAATTTGGCGGATGTTTTGATGCCGCGGTGGAAATCGGTGAGCGAAAAGTGTTCGTTGGGCGAATGGATGGAGTCGCTGTTGAGGCCGAATCCCATGAGAATGGAGTTCACACCGAGTACTTTCTCGAAATCGGCTACGATCGGAATCGAACCGCCCTCTCTCGAAAACAGGGGCTTTTTGCCGTAAACAGCATTAAATGCCTCCGAAGCGGCCTGAAGTCCGTAGAAATGAAGATCGGTAACAGCAGCCTCTCCGCCATGGTGGTCGCGCACCTCCACCCGAACACCTTCCGGTTTAATCTGATGGATGTATTCTGAAAAGAGTTTCGCGATTTTTTTATGGTCCTGATTGGGCACAAGCCGCATGCTCACCTTGGCACTTGCCATGGATGGAAGTACGGTTTTGGCGCCTTCGCCCTGGTAACCTCCCCAGATTCCGTTCAGATCAAGTGTGGGCCTGGCGGAGCGGCGTTCAAGGGTGGTATAGTCTTTTTCCCCGATTACCGCGTCTATGTCGAGCTCTTTTTTCAGGGTTTCCTCATCGAACGGCAGTCTGGCATAGGCGGCTTTTTCTTCGGGTGCCAGTTCCTCCACCTCGTCGTAGAAACCCGGAACGGTTATGCGGCCGTCATCATCTACAAGTTTCGCCACGATTTCGCACAGGGCGTTCAGCGGGTTTTTAATGGTTCCGCCGTACACACCGGAGTGCAGATCGCGGTTCGGGCCGATTACATCCACTTCCATGTAGGCCAGGCCCCGAAGGCCATAGGTAATAGAAGGGGTGTCTTTAGCGAACATGGACGTATCGGAGATGAGCACCATGTCGCATTTGAGCATCTCCTTATGTTTCTTAATGAAGGGAACCAGGTTTGGTGACCCGATCTCCTCTTCGCCCTCTAAAAGCATTTTGACGTTAACGGGCAGTTCATCACCCGATTTCAGCCAGGCTTCGAGGGCCTTAACATGGGTGAAAGCCTGCCCTTTGTCGTCACTGGCTCCGCGTGCATACACGGCACCATTACGTACAACGGGCTCGAAAGGCGGTGTTTTCCAGAGATGCAGCGGATCGGGCGGCTGTACGTCGTAGTGGCCGTAGATGAGAACGGTAGGCTTATCGGATCCGGCTTCGGAATGCTCGGCATAGATGATGGGGTTGCCTGGTGTTTCGTGCAGCTCAACTTTATCCACACCAATGGAAATCAGGTTATCCCGCAGAAATTCTGCAGCTTTTTTTACGTCCGGTTTGTGGACTGAGCTGGTGCTTACGCTGGGTATCCGGAGCAGATCAAACAGTTCTTCTTCGAATCGTTTCTGGTTCTGGTCGATGTAATTTTGTACGGTAGACATGCTATAAGTAGATGATTTAATTATACAATATCGACATCCTCGAGGGTGTCGAAAATATGGTTGGGCATAAAGGGATACTGATCAAGATCGGGCATCTGGCTCACACCGCTGAGCACGAGAACGGTCTCCATACCGGCCTGAATACCGGCCAGGATATCTGTGTTCATATTGTCGCCGATAATAACGGTATTGTGGGAGTGTGCGTTCATGCTGTTGAGCGCGGCCCTCATCATAAAGGGACTCGGCTTGCCGATGATAAACGGTTTTTTACCGGTAATGCGCTCAATAGGCGCGCAGAGGGCACCGCAGGCCGGTGATCCCGATGGACCGGCCACGTCGGGGTTGGTTGCAATGAAGCGGGCCCCTTTCATGATAAGTCCGGCCGCCTTCTTGATCATATCCCAGTTGAAGGATTGTGTTTCGCCGACCACCACGAAATCAGGGTTGATGTCGGTGATGGTAAATCCGATGCTGTATAGTTCGTGCGTGAGGGCCCCCTCGCCGATCACATAGGCTTTTTTCCCCTTTTGTTTCGCGAGGAAAGCCGCCGTGGCCATGGCTGAGGTATAAAAATGTTCATCCGGGATGTCGATGCCGGAGGTCATCAGCCGGTTACGAAGATCCGCCGCGGTTTGCGAAGGGTAGTTCGTGATGAACAGGAACGGGTTGCCCTGCTTCATAATTCTGTGCAGAAAATGGTCGGCACCCGCTATGAGTGAGTTGTCATGCAGTACGACTCCGTCCATATCTATCAGTATATTCTTCATGAAAAATGGTGAAAACTTGATCAGAATTGGGTGGAATATAACAGTATTTTGGGGAAGCCTGTTCAAAAGCATACAAATTGATCGGAATTTATCTACATATACCCTTCTGCAGACAGGCCTGCACCTACTGTGATTTCTTTTTCACGACGCGTGGAGGCCTGAAACCGGCATTTCTGAAAAGCCTTACCCGTGAAATAAGCAGCTACAGGGATTCGGAGTGGTCGTCCGTGCCCGTGCTTTCCGTCTATTTCGGCGGCGGAACCCCGTCGCGCCTCACCGGCGATGAGTTTACATCACTTCTGGATGCGCTTGGCGCTGTTTTCAATCTCAATCAGGCCGTGGAAATTACCGTGGAGGTGAACCCCGATGACCTTACACCGGACTATCTGAGGCAGCTGAAGCAGGCCGGTGTGAACAGGCTGAGCGTGGGCATTCAGACATTCAGCCCGGAACGGCTCCGTTTCATGAACCGGGCGCATACCCGTGAACACGCCCTGCAGTGCCTCCGGATGATACGGGAAGAAGGGTTTCACTCATGGACAGCCGACCTGATATACGGGAATCCCGGGCAGACAACCGATGCCCTCGCTGAAGACATAGAAACACTGCTCGATTTCGATCCGCCCCACATCTCGGCCTATGCGCTCACCATTGAACCCCATACACGGCTGGGAAGCATGGTCAGAAAGAAGCTGGTTGAACCTGCCGACGATGAACTGGTGGCTGAACACACCGACCTGCTGGTGAACATGCTTGCCGGAGCAGGAGTCGAACGCTATGAGGTTTCGAATTTTGCCAGGCCGGGCCA
Organism: Rhodothermaceae bacterium; assembly: GCA_020201275.1. Lineage (GTDB taxonomy): Bacteria > Bacteroidota > Rhodothermia > Balneolales > Cyclonatronaceae > RECM01. The sequence goes on from JAIVHB010000036.1 coordinate 3,325, forward strand.
CGAAGCCGTTCATAACAGCGCATACTGGTCGCATCAGAATTATCTCGGGCTGGGCCCCGGGGCACACTCCTTTTCATGGAAGCCGGATGAGGTCCATGCAAAACGGTGGAGTAACAAGCCGCATTTGCCCGAATACATGGAGAAGAGCCCGAATCCCCACGAAAAGGAAGATTTGACTATAGATCAGCTGGCTACCGAGCGACTGATGATGGGCCTCCGTACCAGCGAGGGATTAACGGTCGTGGAGCTGGAGCAGCGATACCGCTATTCATTCAGCAGCGCGCAGCAGGTAAAAATCCTGAAATTCAGGGAGGAAAAACTGCTGAATTATGATGGTGCATCCATCCGGCTTACCGGTATGGGAATGCTTGTTGCCGACCGCATCACACTGGAAATTATCAGCAGCTGATTACGGCATCTTGCTTTCAGCCAGAAAAAGTTGTATTCATATATGTATCTGATTCCCATTAAAATAGAGGAGATGCATTATGTTGATCGGCGATATACTGGACCATAAGGGTCGCGATATCTATTCCGTACCCCCCGACAGTACTGTTTATGAGGCTATAGCCTTGATGTCGGAGAAAAATATCGGCGCATTGCTGGTGCTCGATGGCGGTGAGATAGCCGGCATAATTACCGAACGCGACTACCGGAACAAGGTGATCCTTCAGGGCAGATCGTCGAAAACCACACCGGTCAGGGATATTATGACGGAGAATGTGAATTATGTAACGTCAAAACAGACCGTTAGAGAGTGCATGGCGCTCATGACCAGCCAAAAGTTCAGGCACTGCCCTGTTGTCGACGACGGAAAACTTGTCGGGATTGTATCTATCGGTGACCTGGTTAACGCAGTAATTACGGAACAGAAGGTCGAAATCAACTATCTGAAAAACTACATTACAGGATCCTATCCCAATTAGGCGATTCATACCATGCCGATAAGAAGCATGTGGTAAATGTCAGGATCGACGAGCTGCCCCCGGATGGAATTGCATCCCGAATGGTGGTATGTTATCGCCGGGATGTGATCAATCGCTGTGCTGATTCGGTTAAAGCACTCAATTAATCCTGAAGTAAGCAATTGAACCGCACCTGTACCGTTTCCCATAAGGCAGTTATCCATTTTTATCCGGAACCGATACTTTTAAAAAAAAACAATGAAAAACAGCATTCTGACGGCAGTACTATTATTCACACTTGCTGCATCCGCATTCTCGCAGACATTCACCGGCGACCAGAAGCAATCACTGAAAGGGCTGAATGCCCTGCTGCTTATGGTTGAATTCACGGAAGCAGCGACGGTTGAGGCCGATGGCCTGAAAAAAGATGAACTTGAAACCGCGATAGCAGCACGGTTGCGGAGTTCCGGTATCCGGCTCTTGTCGCAGACGGAATGGTCATCGACCCCCGGTGTTCCCTACCTGCAGGTACTGGTTAACACTCTGAAGAGTGATCTTGGATTTTACTCATACAAAATTGATGTGCAGCTGAATCAGGAGATCGTGCTCAAACGCAACAACATAGCCATGATGTCGACTACCTGGAATAAAGGAGCACTTGGTCATATCGGTACGACAAGAGTGCCCGCGATCAGAAACGATATAATGGGTTATGTGAATGAGTTCATCCAGGATTACCGGGCCGTGAACGCGAATTAACAGGATTGCAGCCGGTGCAGGCCGAACCGGGTGAGGTTTTCCGGAACACAGGTTTTGCCGTCGGTTTATTGAGCAGGAAATTCGTTAAAGAACAGGCAGCTGAATCAGGATAATAAGTTGATAATTAACTACTTTAACATATGAAACTGAAAAGGATATTATCCATTTCGATGACGATGACGATGACGATGGCAAGGAAAATGGCAATGCTAATGACCATCGCACTAGCAATGTCGCTTGCAGCGACTGTCGCGGCATCGGAATTATCAGACGGACTAAATGTCCGGGCAAACAGCAGCTCCATAAATCAGGCTGCCGGGCCCGGTATAATTGCCATGGCAGCTGAGTCTTTTAAAACGGGCGGCGAAGAGGAACTGGTAAAGGCATCCCTTTTGACTGAAACAGGGGCGGTAACACCAGGCGGATCACTGCTGGCCGGTATCCGTCTGCAGATGGAAGACGGTTGGTATGTGTACTGGAAGAACCCGGGTGATTCAGGAATTCCAACATCCGTGAGCTGGAATCTGCCTCAGGGATTCACAGCAGGCGAACTGATGTGGCCATGGCCGGGCATTTTTTATACCGACAGTTTCATTAGCTACGGGTATAAGGAAGAGGTTGTGCTTTTCACCGAATTGATGGCTCCCGCTGATGCCGGAACGGGAAGCAATATAACATTGTCAGCATCTGTCACATGGCTGGTCTGCAAAGATATCTGCATACCCGGCAGTGCTGAACTGAGCGAAATTGTTCGAGTTACGGACACACGGCCTGATGTTATTTCCGAAAACAGGGAATTATTTGACAGGTACAGGGAGCGGCTTCCAGTCAGCATTCCCGAACTTGAGGCTTCGGCAACGGAAGACACCCGCACCATTGTTCTCAACCTGAAGCACAGCGGATTGAAAAATGCCGATGTGAACAATCTGGTCTTCTACTGCAGTGAGGAAGGTATTGTGGAAAGCGGGGCGGAACAGTATTTTGAAGTAACCGACCACGGACTTCGTATAATGCTTCAAAAGTCCGCATTTATAAATAAGGAAATTTCAACACTAAAGGGCGTTCTCTTTAACGCCGGCGGCTGGGGCGGTAACGGTATGAAAGCGCTGTCTGTTACAGCCGTTCTATCAGATAACTGAACACAAAATACTATACATCCCGAAAACTAATCCCAAAACCATGAAAAAAGTACTATTTCTCTTCTCATTTTTGTTAGCGGGCGCATTACTGGTTAATGCAGCCGGCCTTAATGACGATCCCGTGATCGGTGAGCCTGCACCTGCATTCACACTTACCGACCAGTACGGCAATGAGCACAGCCTGTCCGATTTTACCGGCAAAACAGTGATTCTGGAATGGCTGAACCACGACTGTCCGTTTGTTGTAAAGTATTACCGTGCCGGCGAAATGCAGCGTCTGCAGCAGGAATACACCGCGAAAGATGTGATCTGGCTCTCCGTGATCTCATCGGCCCCCGGCAAACAGGGTTACCTTGAACCGGAGGAGATAATCAATGTGAATGAGGAAAAGAGTGTCCACTCCACGGCTGTACTTATCGATGCTGATGGAACTGTTGGACGTGCCTACGGTGCGCGCACCACGCCTCACATGTATGTTATCGATGATGGTGGCATACTCCGCTATAACGGTGCCATAGACGACAAGCCAACAGCCAACGCCGCCGATCTGGAAGGTGCCCGTGTTTATGCGGCCGAGGCACTAGATGCCGTTCTGGCCGGAAATGAGGTTGAAGTTAAAACAACCCGCCCGTACGGCTGCTCGGTGAAATACTAAAACCAGGCCTGCCCTTTTTGCCAGAGTTTGGCAAGCTATCTTTCATTTAAAAGCCGTTTACGCAGGTAAACGGCTTTTTTATGTACAAATAGATTTCGCACGCACATAAGATATTTCGCATTCGCATATTTTCATATCCCGCGAGATGATACTGCGATCATCAGCATTTCGTGTGTGCCTTGCCAAACTGAACCGGGAGGTACTAAACGAGAGAAAGCGTGTCTTTTCTGACTTCGATGGCAGAACCTTTCATGCGCCCCTTGCTATCGTTTTCATCCAGTTTCACGTAATCCATTATCGTTTTGACCGAACCGTCTTTGAGCACAATGCGAATCTTCTCGCAGGATGATTTCCCCTTTGATACGCTATTTAGATGCTCAGCGGCCTGTTTGTGGTCATCCTTGTGAACGAGTTTCTTCCAGCCACCCTCACCCGTCATTTCTTCGGATTTATACCCGGTCATGTTAGAAAAGCCTTCAGAGAACCAGGTAAATACGGGCTCACCGGAATCATTGATCTCCAGACCGTATTTAAAATCGGCTTTACGCTCAAAAATTTTGTTGAACTCCTGATTCCGCTGTTTCAGCACCTTCATCACATTCTTGCGCAAGCTCACGTTGGTGATATCACATCGGATCATATGCCCGCCGTCTTTGAGTTCAAATATGCGGGTTTTAGCCTCTACCTGGGTGGCAATACCGTTTTTCTTAGCGAGGATGAGGGCTTTAGTACCGCCGTCGGCAAATTCTTTTTTCCATTGATCAGAACTGAAGATGTTTTTCAGCGTATCGGCATGTTTTTCGGGGGTCAGATCCCAGAGATGGTAGTTGGTAATTTCATCTTTGTCGTATCCGAGCATTTCACGGAATGCAATGTTTGAGCCTATAACGGCACCCTCGGGATTCAGATCCAGATATATCTTTTTGGTCTCCTCGTAGGAGTCGTTCATGTCGAGGTTGCTGTCGATAAGGCGTTGCTCCGCCCTTTTCCGCTCGGTGATGTCGTGCTGATAGGAGACCCAATGGGTGATGTTGCCATCACGATCAAGCAGGGGGTGGATGTCCCACTGATTTACAAATTCGGAACCGTCTTTGCGATAGTTGATGGTCTGACCGAAGAAAGATCCGCCTACCTCGAGCGATTTTTTGAGTTTGTCGAGAACCTTGCGGTCGGTTTTAGGCCCCTGCAGGATGCGGGGAGTCTGACCGATAACCTCTTCCCGGGTGTACCCGGTCATTTTCAGAAAACCGTCGTTAACATAGACGATGCGCGGGCCCGGCTTATCGAGGTTCAGCTCGGTTATTAGAATGGAGTCGTAGTCATTCCGTATGGCTGCTTCAAGCAGGTTCAGATGCTGTTCTTTTTGAAGCCTGAGTGCCCGTTCCTGCCCGAGTAATTCTGTAAGTCGTTCAAGAGAGGCTTCGTCTTTGGCCAGCTCTTTCAATTCTTCGATGATACCATGATCAAGCATAATACGCTTCCAACGGTTGGTTTATTAAATGGGATAAGATCTGATCAGCTAGTATAAACAGCAAGTGAAAAAGAATCATTCAATATAACGCAGAAAATTAAAAAATAAACTCGTTCAGTCTCACCGCCTCCGGGCTGATAAAATACAACTTATGGCGGATTGAAGAATGTGAAAAAATAAATTTCGGAATATTTCCTCCGTAACTCCGGAAAACGAATGGCGGCGGTGTGCGTCTAAACCAACGTAACCACCATAACACAGGAGATGAATTATGAAGACCAGATTGCTTATCACCGTTTTGTTAGTCGCAGGCGGCTTGTTTGTTTTCAGCGATGCATTCGCACAACGCGGTCCCGGCATGATGCAGGGACGCGGTATGATTTTTATGGAAGAACTTGATCTGACCGCAGAACAACGCCTGGAAATCGCCGACATCATGGCCAAACACCGGGCTGAGATGAGGTTGGACCGGAATTTCCGCCGTGGCGGCCGCATCGGCTGGGAAACCGCCCCGAGTGCTGAAATCATGGCAATACTTACCCCGGATCAGCAGGCCAGGTTCAATGAAATGCGCACGGAACGTCAGGCGTTCCAGCGGCAGTTTTCAGAAACCTACTCAAATACCATGATCGAACGGTTTGCCGAAGAAGCGGAAATTGACGCGGCAAAAAAAGCCCGGCTGCTTGAGCTTACCACAACTCAGAGAACAGCGATGCAGGCATTGCGTGATACAGAAATAAGCGGCGACATAACCATACCATGACGGCACAAAGTACTGTATATTACCCCTCAACGGCTGCGGCGATTGCCGCAGCCTTTTTTGGGGAAATCATGACTCAGAATTCCGGAAAAGATACAGACTGGTCGCTGACCGCCGATGAGTTGCTCAAACGCAACCTTGATGAATACTATCCCCGAATCTACCGGTCGGTTGCTGCGTTTGTTTACGGAGCCGGACTCGACCCCGAAGACCTTACGCAGGAGACTTTTCTGAAAGCGTACAACAACCTGGATGGTTTCCGCCAGCACTCATCTCCGTACACCTGGCTCTACAGGATCGCACGGAACACGTGTCTGGATGCGATCCGCAAAAAACGGTTCAGAGACCGGTTCAGCTGGGTACCTTTCAGGAACGACGACAAGGAGTATGAATTTCCCGATTATCACAGGGATAAGACGGAAGTCGAGCAGAATGAGGAAGTGATGCTGGTTCGAAAAGCGATCGCATCGCTGAACGGGGATCATAAAACGGTTATCATTCTTCGGGATTTGCAGAATCTGAGCTACGAAGAGATCGCCGAAGTACTGAATGTGACCGAAAGTGCCGTTAAAAGCAGATTGTTCAAGGCGAGGCAGGCCCTCCGGATTGAACTGACCAGACTGGGAGCAGAATTATGAAAAGAAATGACCTCATAGTACTCATCACAGAGGCCGTGGATGGCAATCTGGATGCCGATCATCTCAGGGAGCTGATCGGGCAGCTGGAACACCATCCCGACCTGGAAGCGGAATTCCACGCCCAGATGAAAAAGCCCGATCTGGCTGCGGCCTATGCCGCCATGGTGCCACGGCCCGGCTATGAACTGAGGCTGGCTGCCCGTATGGAACCCGCGGATGCGGGACTCACGGTCGAGCAGGAGATCGTACGCTTTTTCCGGCGGTATGTGCTGGCCGGCGGGCTTGCTGCCGTGGTGCTGTTCATGACGGTAATTCCCACCTTCCAATACAACACAGCCGTCGATGACGAAACTTTTGGGATGTATCTCTATGGCCATTCGCCGGAAGAACTGATCAGTGAAGCGCAGTTGCCCTACTGGCTTGATTATCCCCTTACCGAGGAGCAACCCTGATCATGAAAAATAAATTAATCATACCGCTCGCATTTCTCATCACCTTCCTCCTGGGAGGCGCGACCGGTTATTTTGCAGCAAAGAACCTGTCTCCGGTTTCACCGATGGTATCAGAACGATTTGCAGATGAAACGCCTGCGCAAAACCGTCAGTTCAGGGCTCTTCGCAACAGGCTGATCACCGAACTTGAGCTCACCAGCGAACAGCAGGAGCCCTTTTTTACCCTTCTTGAACAGCATCGCCGTGAAATGCGGCGGATGACAGAAACCCATCGCAGTGAGTTCGACCGGATGATGGCAACCCGTTCCGATTCTCTGCATGAATCCCTTGCACGGATCCTTACGGCCGATCAGCTGCAAACCATCGCAAAAATCATTCTCTCCGAAGCATAACGTCCGTCACCCCCCCCGTTATGGTGAGCGCAACGCAGCAAAGCTGCGTGTCGTCGAACCATCCCCCCGTCATGGTGAGCGC
>JAIVHB010000037.1 GCA_020201275.1 Rhodothermaceae bacterium
CTGCCGGATCATTGGCCCTGTTGTTGAAGAGCTTGCCGGTGAATACGACGGCAAAGCAAAAATTACGAAATTGAACGTGGACGAAAACCCACAAATATCCATGAAATATGGAATTCGCAGCATCCCGTCGCTGTTGATATTTAAGAATGGTGAAGTTGTTGACCAGATCGTTGGGGCAGTACCCAAGAACGTTTTGAAAAAACAGCTGGACGCACAAATTTAGTTTCTATCATATCATATAACCCCCCAAAAGAGGCCAGGCCTGACAGCCCCGCCTCTTTTTTTTTATGCCAGTGCCTGTTTCAGGTCGTCGATAATGTCGTCGGGATGCTCCAGCCCCACACTAAGCCGGATCAGGTTTTTGGGAGTAACAGATCCCTCGCCTTCACTGCTCTGGCGGTGTTCCCATGTACTTTCAACCCCGCCGAGGCTGGTGGCCCGTTTAATCAGCTTTGAACGCCCTACTATGCGAATCGATGCCTGCTGATCCCCGTTAACGATAAAGGAGATCATACCGCCGTATCCCGTCATCTGTTTCCTGGCAATTTCATGGCCTGGATGTGATTCAAGTCCCGGAAAATATACATCTGCCACTTTCTTGTGACCATTGAGCCATGCCACCACTTTTTCGGCGTGCTCATTATGGCCCCGCATCCGGTAAGCCAGTGTACGCGTGCTGCGGCTGAGCATCCAGCAATCAGCCGGCGAAGGCACAGCACCACCCATACGCTGTATGAGCCGTACGCGATCAAAGAAATCATCCTCATTGCGGGCTACAATAGCTCCGCCCAAAATATCGCTGTGGCCCCCGAAGTATTTGGAAGTGGAGTGCAGAACCAGGTCGGCGCCGAGCTCAAGCGGCAACTGATTAAACGGTGTGGGCCAGGTGTTGTCGACAAGTGTCAGAATTCCGCCTGCCCGAGCCATTTCGGCCACAGCCGTGATGTCGGTAATTCGCATGAGCGGATTTGAGGGGGTCTCGATCCAGATCAGCCTGGTTTTCGGCCCGATGTGCGACTCGATGGTGGCCGGGTTGCTCATGTTGATGAAATCTGATTTCAGTCCCCACCGGTTCATTATACCCGTCACCATTTTCCGGTTACCGGCATACACATCTTCAGGTATGATGATGTGGTCGCCGGGATCGAGCGATTGAAGCACGGCCGAAGCCGCTGCTATCCCCGATGAGAAAGCCGCTGCCGCAGCCCCGCCTTCCAGAGTGGCAATGAGATGCTCAAACTGCAGCCTGTTCGGGTTGCCAAGGCGGGTATAGTGAAGGTCCCCTTCATTACGCCCATCGGCATCTATCTCGAATATGGTGCTGGGTGAGATAGGAGGGATGATCGATTTCGAGAGGTTTCCGATTTCCAGTCCTGCATGTATAGCTTTCGTTTCAAATCGCATGATGTGTACAGTTTGATCAGGGGCAATGTTAATTATTCCGGTTTCATCCTGTTTTTTACGGGCAGATGCCGTTTCAGAAATGTGATCCAATATAGCAGGTACACCTCAGCGAAAAACAGTGCCGAAAAAAATAAACCGGTTCAGGCACCCACCTCAACAAGCACTTCAGGCTCGAACACGATCTCCGATTTGATGGAGCGCGATATCAGGCAGATCTCTTCGGCCTTCTCAAGCAGGCGGTACGCTTTTGCCTCATACTTCTCATCAGGTATGGTCAGTACCGGTCTCAATGTAACCCGGCTCATTACAAATTTCCCGTCTACCTTGCTCATGGTGCCGAAACTGTCCACCTTCAGGCTGGTAAATCCGAACTTCGAAAATTCGGCGACAGCCGTAAAGGAGGTCATCAGACAGCTGCTTACGGCGGCTACAAACAGGTGCTCAGGCGACCAGATGCCTTCAACGCCTCCCGGGAATTCAGGCGGAGTGGCAACCTGCAGGGTGGTGTCGAGCTTTTCGGAACTCATGGTGCCAATGCGGCCCTCATTCCACTGCAGGCTTACGTCGTAGATGTGTTCTTCAGACTGACTCATATTCACTCAGTTTTTGGTTGATGATGGCTTCGAGCTGTGATGCCCTGACAACACCGGCCTGCTGCCATAGAATGTTGCCATTCTTGAAAAGGATCAGGGTGGGAATACCGCGCACCTGATACGTGATGGCTGCATCCGGATTCCTGTCTGTATCGATCTTGACGATGTTCAGGGAATCGCCCATTTTTGTTTTCAACTCCTGCAAAATGGGTACCATCATTTTACACGGGGCACACCAGTCGGCATAAAAATCGACAAGAACGGGTGTCTCGCCGTTAATGATTTCGGAAAATTTCTGTTGTTTAATATCTGTATTCATAATTATGGTCTGTTTTTGATTTCTTCAAACTGAATGTCGTCACTAAGCTGATTTGCAGTAACCGATGCGTTTGCTGTTGCGGATGAATTTTTAGTCGCGTTTACGGTTGCGGATGTGGACGGTGCACACTGTCCGGCCAGGCAACCGGTATTGGTAATAGCCTGAAAAAGAAAGAAAAGTGACATGAAACCGAGTAGGGGGGAACTTTCGGCCAGCCAGTTATAGCCGAGAAACAGGCCGATTGCCAGGGCAACCCACCGCATAGGGTGCCAGTTGGTTAACAGTTGCCGTCTGATTGCAGTAAGCATAGTAGTGAATAATTTGGTTGTGATGTCAGGATATGACCGTTCTCGTTCCGGAATGCCGGTATTTCTCGGGTGTGTTTGCCAATTAATCGGTATATCCGATGGTTGGCAACTAATCCGAATCAAATGTAACTACAAGTCCTGTCAGGTTCAGTTACATTTGTTACAGAGGCACCATCCTTCCGGGCGCCGCCTCCAGGTCACTCCCGGTTCACATGAGCGTGATCTGGTTCCTGCCCAGTTCTATCAGCCCCTCTTTTTCCATCTGTTTGAGCAGCCGCGATACAACCACTCTGGCGGTACCCAACTCGTTGGCCAGTTCTTCATGGGTAATACGAATAACCCTGCTTCGCCCGATATCGGTTTTTCTGGTGAGAAACTGCAGCAGGCGCTCATCCATTTTTTTGAAGGCAACCGCATTGACCACGTCCAGCAGCTCCTGAAATCGCTGGTGATAAATGCGAAAGATATAGTTGATCCACTCGGGGTGTTCTTTTGCCAGGTATCCCAGTTTATCGACCGGAACCAGAAGCACCTCGCTGGCCTCGTTGGCCACAGCCTTCACTTTGCTCATCTCCCTGTACATGGCTCCGAAAACAGACATTAAACAGGTTTCACCCTCCTTCAGGTAGTACAGAAGCATCTCCCGCAGATCGTCGTCGGTTTGATACACCTTTACACTACCCTTCAGGATTATGGGAATACTGCTGATGAAGGCATTTTCCTGAAGCAGGATGTCGCCCTCCTTAAGTTTCTTAACGATACCGTGCTTCATCAACTCTGAAACGATGCCGGGTGATGTACCGAATTCAGTGATCTGTTTTAAATCTTCCATGCTTATATACAGAGAGGTTTTCGTGTGCTTTATAATACCGAAGCAGGGTATAAATTGCTGGGTTACTGCAGGAGATACTGCCGCAAATTACATGCCACGCAATAGAAGGTGGCAGATGCAGAAGCAATTACTATCAAACCCTGTCGGCGGATTGTTGTATCTTCAGAATGGAATTATTTATAGTACTATCAGTGTATTCAACGGTATGAAATGTGCCGTATTATAACTGGCGGTACGTGCAGCTTACCGGAGTTGACCGGAATTACATCCTGACAAAACTTTCTCTTTTTTATGTTCCAGATCGGCGACGTATTGATATCTGATGATGTGGCCAGAGCCCGCTTTGCCTGCGATCTGGGCAAGTGCAAAGGTGCATGTTGTGTTCTTGGCGCGGCAGGTGCCCCCCTTAAACGTTCTGAAATTCCCGTTGTTAACAAAGCCTGGAAGGCAATGCGCAACGAAATGAGTGAGCGCGCCCGCGAAGTTGTGGCCGACGAGGGTCTCATCCGCAATATCGAAAATGCTCCTGAGCTCAATTTTGTGGACGGTGCAGACTGTGTTTTTGTGGTCTATGAAGGCGATGTGGCATTCTGTTCAATCCAGAAAGCGTATGATGATGACCGTTTCAGCTGGCCCAAACCGGTTAGCTGCCACCTGTATCCGCTCAGAATTACAGATATGGGATCGGTAAAAATGATAAATTACGAGTACATTCCGTCGATGTGCGGCCCGGCCTGCGACAGAGGTGGCAGGGAGGGCATTTATCTGTCAGATTTTCTGAAAGATGCGCTCGTCAGGGAATTCGGTTCAGCGTGGTATGAAGAATTCCATGCCACGTGCAGCAAAATTCGCGAAGGCATAACCCTTTCGTTATGATTGGTTCAAGACAGCATCTGTCACAGAAGCAGGCCCTGCAGCAGCGCCTGTCGCCCCAGCAGATACAGTATATCAAATTACTGCAGCTGCCGGCACTTGCCCTCGAAATGAGGGTTAAAGAGGAGCTCGAAGTGAACCCGGTACTTGAGGAAATTGATACCGAAGACGAACGCCTGTCGGAGGAGGAACAACTTAAGCGTGAGGATGCCGAAAACAACGACGGCGACACGACCAGCCCCGTTGATGATAACAGGGAAATCGACTGGGAATCAATACTTCATAACCAGGAGAGTGAGGGTTTTCAACCACTCTGGACCCCGGGAAGTGAAGATTTTACCGATTTACCAAGGCCCTATCATCAAAATCTTACAGAGCAGCTTGAACAGCAGGTCACACTGCTCCCGCTCAATGAAAAAGAGAAACTTATAGCCGACGAGATCATCGGCTCGATCGACGAAGACGGGTACTTCCGCCGCGAAATAACCTCCGTTGTTGACGGTATAACCTTCCACAAAGGCATCCGCATTACCACCGATGAAGTGGAAAGGGTGTTAAAGCTGATTCAGCAACTTGATCCGCCCGGCATCGGGGCACGCGACCTGCGCGAATGCCTGCTGGTACAGCTCGGGCAGCTCGACGAATCCAGCCCTGTAACCATGGCTGCCCGCCGTATGCTCACAGACGCATGGAGTGATTTCGAAAGGAAGCATTTTACACGAATCATGAAAAATGTGCGTATCGATGAGGATATGCTCCGTAAGGTATTTGAACTGGTTCAAGGCCTGAATCCGAAACCGGGAATAGTGAGTGAGCCGGAAGACAGTAACGACTACATTATTCCCGACTTTGATGTCTGGTTCAAGCCTTCGGCCGACAATGATCAGGATGGTGAATTTGTAATACAGCTCAATCGACGCAACGTTCCCCGGCTTCGCATTTCTCCGGGTTACAGAGATATGTGGGATAATCTTAAATCCCGGGGCAACGGCGATGATGTCGACAAAACCCGTCAGTTCATCCGTGAAAAGATCGATTCTGCCAAATGGTTCATCGACAGTATAAGGCAGCGTTATGATACCCTGCTCAATGTAATGCAAACACTGGTAGACCTGCAGCAGGACTTCTTCAAGTACGGAGCAGGTCTGAGACCAATGATTCTGAAGGACATTGCAGACCGTGTAAAAATGGATATCTCCACCATATCACGTATTGTAAACGGCAAGTATGTACAAACACCGTTCGGGGTTTTTGAGCTGAAGTATTTCTTCACGGAAGGCGTGGAGAGTGATGGCGGTGAGGATGTATCCAACCTTGAGATCAAAAAGCTGCTCACCGAAATGATCGGGTCAGAAAATAAGCGCAAACCCCTGAGCGATCAGGAAATTGCGGATCTGCTCAGGGACAAGGGGTTTCCACTGGCCAGAAGAACCGTTACCAAGTACCGTGAACAGCTCAACGTTCCCGTAGCACGCCTTAGAAAACAAGTCGTGTAAATAAACGTCATGCTGAGCACAATCCGGCGCGAAGCAACGGATGAAGTCGAAGCACGTGGTTTTTTTTAAAAAAAGCCCCCCAGGCATAAGCCTCACAGTACGTATTTAATTCTCTGACCGCTATAATCCGCTTGACAACATTGTCCCATGTCTGAAGTCTGATGTCTGATGTCTGATGTCTGATGTCTCAATAACCAGCCGCCATCCTCATCACATCGAGCAACCCGGCCTGAATAAATACCCACCAGATTGCACTGCCCAAAACGGTCAGTTGCAGGGCCCAGCTCAGAGTGTCGTAGAGGGTTTTTCTCTCAACATACTGGCGTACATTATGGGCAGCAATATAGAAGGAGGTGAGCCAGATGAGCAGGAAAAGCACTGCCATAATATTAAACAGACCCACCGGGCCGCCGGCAGCATCAATGGTGATCATCAGCGTTATTACTGGTAACAATATCTGTTGCGGCCATATATAAGTTACAGCGGCAGGACTCAGCCACTGGGTATCGAGAGAGGGCGCAAACACCCAGATGGTCATCACCGTGCTGTAAATCAGCTTAAAGATAAAACCGGCTGCAAAGAAGAAAATACCCGGATGTACCCAGGCAGGGATTGGCAGATAATACCTGAGCACATCGAGGCCTGCAGCCGAAACGTGAAAGGTGTACAGGGTGTGAAAAAACAGCCCGAACATCGCTGCCGCCTGCAGATTCAGATATACCGGTGTTGAGGGAAATCGTATACGTTTTTCAAAAATATCTTCGATGAAAAATGTATGATTGCTAAAAAAGCGGAACAGCGATTTGTTATAGTTTGGGAAAAAGGCGTAATGAACGGCAAAACTGATCCAGAGCAGTATTAAAAGTACAATATTCCAGTTCACTTCAGGGTCTGCAGCCGGCATACGGGGATTTGGCAGTACGGCATCTGAATCGCCGGCGAAAAGTACCAGGGCCTCCTCAAGACCGTCACCAAGATACGCGTCAACCCATCGGCCATTCAGATATACAGGAACATCACCGGCAGGCCGGGTAACGCGCATCATGTCCTGAAAAAGGCGGATGTCAAATCCGTTGTCGGGCTGCCATATGAAACCGGCTACAGGTACCGCCTGATCAGCGGCCGGCAATGCAACTGAATGAAGATCCGGTTCGCGGAGGTGCAGAATCACCCCGTCGGGAAGTTCGTTGCCTCCGAACCGGTGCATGGTATTGCCGTTGATATGCAGCAGGGGCTTGTCCGTTGAAATACGGGCTTCCCTGATCATCGCCGATGCCCGGTCCGCAAACCGGCTGCTGTTCACCTGGCTGTAACTGAAAACAATGAAACCGTTAACAAAGTCGAGATTCCGGTAATATTCCACATGCTTGATTACCAAATCAGTGCTTTCCGTCCGCCTTTTTTTCAATTCGGTTGCAGTCAGGTATTCTTGCGGCACGTTTATGACCACCTCAAAATCAAAACCATGCAGCACATCCAGGATACCGACATCAAGAATGCCTTCTATCATCAGGCTCTGTATTCCCAACTGCTGATAGCCGAATAATTCACGCGCAGCCTCACGTTCTCCGACCGGCGGATCCCATATGATGCCGAAGTGCCGCTGTGCCTGTGCCGGCAGAACCGGTATCAGTAAAAGGAGGATGAGAAAACAGCGCGTTAATCGGCAGATACGGTTCACTTGGCAGTGGCTACGATTGGCAGTTCCCGGGTTTCTTTGAAAGTGCTGAGCACGATGTTCGACCGGGTTTTCTTGACACCGGGAAACGATTGCACCTTCGATAGCAACTGTTCCAGAGAGGTGGTGTTCCTGGTACGTATCTTCAGAAAATGAGAACCGTCTCCGGTTATGGAATGGCACTCCAGAATTTCAGGCTCGGTAACCGCACGGTCAACAAAGGATGTGTAATTGGCAGAACCATCAACCTCAACAAATATAAAAGCAGTGATGTCGTACCCGAAACTTTTGGGGTTGAGTACGGAATAATAGCCTTCAATGAGATTTTTTTCTTCCAGTTTGCGCATCCGCTCCGATACGGAGGGCACAGACAAGCTGACCTCTTCGGCAAGCTGATTTCTCCGAACCCGGCCGTTTCGCTGCAACTGGTTCAGAATTGTAATGTCGATGTCGTCTAAATGAATTGTCATATGGATGATTGTTTCAAAACCCGGGACCTGAATTGTTTAATAGTGGCGAAAAAAACCAAAACCGCCAGTACTGCCTTGTTTTTTTCTGTCACTTAATTTATTGAGTTTTAAACCCATAAAAAACTGAAAAATTAAGGCGACTGACACCTGCTTACAGGTAAAAGTTTACGGTGCATTTCGGGATGAAATGGCGTTATCTTAGCCATGAAGTTATCTTTAGCCTTTAAAACGAGAACCATACTCTTACCCGAATGCTCGATATAAATTACATTAGAGATAATACAGACACTGTAAAGAAAGCCATTACTGATAAAGGAGAAAATGATACCGGTGTGGTTGATAAGGTTTTGGAAACCGACACCAGATGGAGAGAACTGGTCCACAAGTCCGATCAGCTGCGTAATGAAAGCAATACCCGGGCGAAAGACATCGGAATGCTGATGGGGCAGGGTAAAAAAGAAGAGGCGCAGGCCCTGATTAAACAAACAGGTGAAATAAAGGATGAGCTTAAAACGCTCGATGAACAGATCAGAGAGCTTGCGGAACTGAGAAATGGCATGCTGCTGCGCATTCCGAATGTGCCGCATCTTTCGGTACCGGTTGGCAGAACCGAACAGGACAACAAGATCGATAAAACCTGGGGCGAGCCCGATAAAAAATCCTGGCGCAAACCGCACTGGGAGTTTACCGAAGAGTACGGATGGATCGACTTCAGGCGTGGCGTTAAGGTGACCGGGGCGGGCTTTCCGTTCTATGTCGGACCTGCAGCCCGACTGCAGCGGGCACTGATCAATTTTTTCCTTGATACGGCGGCCGGCAAAGGCTACATTGAGATGCAGGCGCCCTATTTTGTTAACGAAGATTCCGCACGTGGTACCGGACAGATTCCCGATAAGGAAGACATGATGTATGTGATTCCACGCGACGAGTTTTTTGCCATTCCTACCGCTGAGGTGCCCGTAACCAATTTTCACCGGGATGAGATACTTGAACCCGCGCAGCTTCCGGTTAAATACTGCTGCTATACACCGTCTGCCTTACCGCACCCTGCTGATGTGTACCGGCGATATGGGCTTCACCCAGAGTAAGAAATACGACCTCGAGGTGTGGAGCCCCGGTCAGCAGCGATGGCTGGAGGTGAGCTCCTGTTCCAATTTTGAAAGCTTTCAGGCTCGGCGCATGATGGTTCGCTACCGCGATGATAACGGGAAACCACAAATATTGCATACCCTCAACGGGTCAGGTCTCGCTCTGCCAAGGGTGATGTCGGCCGTACTGGAAGCTTATCAGGAGGAGAGCGGAAAAGTACGAGTACCCGATGTGCTGAAACCCTATCTGAATCAGGATTATCTGGGCTGATATGCCGGAGGTTTAAACTGGCAGGTGCAGTCAGAATCTCCCTGGTGTAGATTCAAATGGTGGTTGTTGCCGGAATTTTCCTGGCTGGTGGCAAATCCCAAAAAACGAATCGCGACCTATACAGCTACGGGATAGTACTTCGACTCGTCGAAATTGAGCAGCGCTTCAATAATGGGTTCCATCTCGTTGTGCTGCATCAGCTCCATTCGAAGGTGTTTGCCATTCCGGATACCCTTCAGATAATTGCCGTAGTGCTTTTTCATCATCACAACGCCATACCGCTCGCCGTGATGCCGTACACTGGCCCGTAGCTGCTCGGCACAGACTTCCATTTTGTCGGCTATGGTTGGTTCGGGTAACATCTCCCCGGTGAGCAGAAAGTGTTTTGTCTGTTCAAAGATCCATGGGTTACCGATGGCGCCCCGTCCGATCATCACCCCGTCGACCCCGGTCTCGTCGAACATGCGTTTCGCATCCATGGGTGTTATGATATCTCCGTTCCCGAATACCGGGATGTGCAGGCCGGGCGTACTCTTCAGTAATTTCAGATATTCCCAACGCGCTTCGCCCTTGTAACCCTGCTGACGTGTACGGGCATGTACTGTGAGGGCCTTCACACCCACACTTTGCAGCATCAGTGCCACTTCCTGTATGCGGATGGTGTTATCGTCCCAGCCCAGGCGGGTTTTTACCGTTACTGGCAAAGATGTTGCATCGACAACGGTGGCGGTCATGCGTTCCATCATTGACAGATCGCGCAGGCAGGCCGATCCGGCATTCTTGCTCACTACCTTGTACACCGGACATCCGAAATTAATGTCGACCAGATCAGGATTGCTGGCTTCGGCAATTTTTGCCGCCCCGTGCATGGCTTCCTCACGGCCTCCGAAAATCTGAATGCCGAAGGGCCGCTCCATCTCATCAAAAACCATTTTGTGCAGGCTTTTATCAGATTCCCTGATGATGGCCTCTGAACTGATGAATTCTGTATATACCAAATCAGCACCCTTCAGCTTGCAGATCTGGCGGAAGGGTGAATCGCTTACATCCTCCATTGGGGCAAGGATTACAGCTTTTTCTGGCAGTGATATATTACCGATTGATATCATCTAAATTTTAATTTTCAAGATACGGAAAAATTGCCAATACAGATATGATGCCTGCCGAAGAGGCAATTAATGAACCGGACAAGACCTGATATCATACAAAGCGGCTATACAAATCTAACCCAAAGGTTCGATTAATGAATCAGAAAACCCCTTTTTTCAGGAAAATATCACCGACGGGCGGAACCCGATGATAATTCTTCAAAAAAGGCTGTAAATCTGTTATATTCATACATCTTATTTTTAATCTTTTAGGAGGAAAAAAATGGCTTTAGCTATATCCAGTATTGAAGAACTTCTGGGTGAGGACACAGAACTACTGCTGAACCACACCTGTACTACTATTCCGAAGGAAAATCTGCACCTGCCGTCGCCCAATTATATCGAGAATGTATGGTATCATTCCGACAGGTCTCCCCGGGTATTGCGCAACCTGCAATCCATACTCGACAACGGTCGTCTGGGAAAAACCGGTTATGTATCCATACTTCCCGTTGACCAGGGTATTGAACACTCAGCCGGTGCATCTTTTGCGAAAAACCCGCTCTATTTCGACCCTGAAAATATCGTAAAACTCGCTATCGAAGGTGGCTGCAACGCTGTGGCCTCCACCTTTGGCGTTCTCGGCTCGGTTGCAAGAAAATATGCCCACAGAATACCTTTCATCGTTAAGATCAATCACAATGAACTGATGACCTTCCCGAACAAATTTGACCAGATCATGTTCGGTACCATCGATCAGGCTTACGACATGGGTGCTGCGGCAGTTGGTGCGACCGTCTATTTCGGGTCGGAAGAATCATCGCGGCAGATAGTTGAAGTGGCCCAGGCATTTGCCTATGCGCATGAATTGGGAATGGCTACTGTACTGTGGTGCTATACCCGCAATAACGCCTTCAAGGTTGACGGCAAAGATTATCATACCGCAGCTGACCTTACCGGCCAGGCCAACCATCTTGGCGTGACTATCCAGGCAGATATCATCAAGCAAAAACTGCCCGATACCAATGCAGGATTCAAAGCCCTGAATACCGGTAACTCGTCATATGGCAAGCTCGATGAGCGCATCTACACCAAACTGACCACCGATCATCCGATCGACCTTACCCGTTATCAGATTGCTAACTGCTACATGGGCCGTGCTGGTCTGATTAATTCTGGCGGTGCTTCCGGTTCAAATGATTTTGCTGATGCCGTTAAAACCGCTGTTATCAACAAGCGCGCCGGTGGCATGGGTCTGATCAGCGGACGCAAAGCATTCCAGCGCCCGATGGATGAAGGTGTGAAACTTATGAACTTCATCCAGGATGTTTATCTGGAAGATGAAATTACTGTTGCCTGACCGTAACAGATTAATCTGAAATAAAAAAGGCTGCCATGTGCAGCCTTTTTTTGTATCCAGTATAGAGGGAATAATAGCAGTGCTTCTTCCAAAAATGTTATACTAACTGCCGGTTTACTGATCGGTTTCGGCATATTAACGGAACCCCGGTGTTGCGCGGAACTAAGAAGTCAGAGATCCTGCAGTCTTTCAGTTTACCGTTTAATCAGAGCAGAAAGACATCAGATTACAATTTGAGGATTTAATCCTTTGGTCTGACAATTACCAGATCCTGCACATCATCGGATATTTCGACATATAGAATGCTATTATCGATTTGGGTGAAATCCCAACCGTTAATCTTTACATCCACATCAGCGATAACCTGCTGAATAACATCGATACGTACGTCTCTGAATTCATTATCAAGTCTTGTGACGAAATCCGGAGTAAGTTCTATTTTCTTATGATTGATCATCGCCCATACTGCGACCTGCAACTCCGTCCATTGCAGAGTACTATCGGCTGCGAGATAGTCATCGGCCTTGTTCACAAGGTATACAACATTTTTCCAGTACCCTTCACCGGCAATATCATACACTTTTGCCGCCTCATAAACGGCATTATTGGATCCTATGCTAATGTCCCACTGGGTACACCATGCCTTGTAGTCTCCTGCAAGACTTATGGCCTCAGCATCCAGACCGGCAAGATTTATATTGTAAAAGGCCGTACTGTTGTTGCGGTTTACGGTAATCTCAACATTTTCAGCTCCGCGTATCAGGGTCATCCCCGGAAATTGATCGATCAGATCATCTATCGGTGATACAGTGTTGGACGGGTTGCAACCGTTAATGATAAAAGCAGCAACCAATAGTGCGAAAGCTGTATTGATGAATTGTTGTTTTTTTTGGGTTCCCATGTGTAGTCAGTATTTGTTGAAAGATGAATTAGCTGTTAATACCTTTTTTGAAGCAGTCTTGAATAGGTGCTCCGGCACCTGATTATACATGTGCCCGGAAGACTTTGTCCACTAATGCTATAATCATTCAAAATGCAAAGTGTTTCGTTAGGATATATTAATGATTCTATGAGATATCCCGTATGTATAAACCAACGGTCGAAATATAATTAATAGCATAAATTAAACCGTTACATTTTTATTTGGATATTCAATAAATCTTACTGTTGTAAGTAAAATTGTACATCAGATATCTGATAGTAAAAATCTCAGAGAATATAAATCATGAACAGAATTTGTCAACTTTTCGGAATCCGGTATCCTGTAGTACAGGCCGGAATGGTCTGGTGCTCCGGATGGAAGCTGGCCTCAGCCGTATCCAATAAAGGCGGACTTGGCTTGCTTGGTTCGGGTTCCATGTACCCGGAAGTACTGCAGGAACACATCAGAAAATGCAAACAGGCTACCACCTGGCCATTCGGCGTTAATGTACCGTTGATTTATCCTGATATAGAAAAACACATGGAAATTATCATTCGGGAGGGGGTTCCGGTCGTGTTTACTTCAGCCGGTAATCCTTCAATATGGACAGGACACCTGAGGGATAATGGCATTATTGTAGTGCATGTGGTTCCCAATGTTAAACTCGCTGTGAAATGCGAGGAACGCGGGGTCGATGCTGTTGTTTGCGAGGGTTTTGAGGCAGGCGGACATAACGGAAGAGATGAAATTACAACCATGTGCCTTGTTCCACAGGTTGTTGATGCGGTTAGTATACCTGTTATTGCAGCCGGCGGTATAGGCGATGGACGGGCTGTTGCTGCCGCTATGGCCCTGGGCGCCGATGGGGTACAGATTGGAAGCCGTTTCGCCGTTACACTCGAAAGCTCAGCCCACCATCATTTCAAAAAGAAGATTACTCAAGCTAACGATTCTGCCACTATGCTCACGATGAAACAGGTGATGCCGGTACGTCTGTTGCGTAACCGGTTCTTCGATGAAATATGCGAACTTGAAAATCGGTGTGCTGATGTTCAGGAGCTGAAAGACCATCTCGGCAGGGGGAGGGCTAAAAAGGGCATTTTCGAAGGCGATCTCGATAATGGAGAACTCGAAATTGGACAAGTGGCAGGCCTGATCCGTGATATACCCGCAGCAGGTGACATTTTCGACAGAATCCTTGGTGAATACGCCCGAACAGTTTCCATCCTGAACAGAGATGCTTTTTTTAAATCTGATGAAGTACTCTGAAAAAAAGAGTATTTTAGTACCTTTTGCAGAAGCAGATATTTGAAATCCGGAATATACCTTCAGCCGAAGGTCATATTTTCGCAATCGATATGGTCACGACGAACGATTTTCCGCTTTTACTATTAGATGAGAAACGGCGATACCATATACTGTAACGTCAGATTATTTGCGGTTCTCCGGTATATGCCGGCTTATAGCCGGTAAATTCCAGGATCAGAGTGCCGGATACGGCTATCTATCAATGCTATTGTAATGCCATCAACCAACAACATCAGCAAAACCGGCAGCCACAGGAGATATTTTTCCTATAAATACCTGTTTATTTCCCTGTTCCTGAGTGTCTCCAGCCTTGCTCTTGTTCTTTATCTCACGTACACACCCGATGGATTTCAGCATCTGAAACCGAAACGATTGCCCGGTCTTTTCATCGCGCTGTTTGTAGCCATTCTCAAGGTGTGGTTTACTGCAGCAAAAATCCGGTTCCTTGCCGACAGGCAGATTGGATGGTGGGCATCTGTGCGGGTTGTACTTGCCTGGGATTTTGCCTCGGCAATTACACCATCGACTATAGGGGGCGCACCGCTCGGTACCTATGTAATGACCAGGGAAAATATTCCGCTGGGTAAATCCAGCGCTATCGTTCTGTATGGTCTGCTGCTCGATCAGTTCTTCTATATGATCGCCATCCCGATTCTGCTTATATCGGCCATATATATCGATGTAGTGCCCGAAAATGTTGGGTGGTTAGGAGAAGGCGTCATGCTGCTCATTTATGCCTTGTTGATGAGCTATGGGTTTTTATTGGGCTACGGATTGCTCAAAGATCCCGAATCCCTTAAGAAAGCAGTCCGCTATCTGTTCACACTGCCACTGCTGAAAAGAATGAAAAGCAAAGTAGAACCTGAACTGGACAACCTGGTCAGCAAATCGCATGAACTGCGTAAAAAACCCAATTCCTTCATTATTAAAGGCTTTTTCCTTTCCACAATGGTATGGTTGTGCAAGGTGTGGCTGCCCACGATTGTTGTGCTCAGTTTTCTGCCGGCCGATGAACTGCTTTCAGTTATGCGCAGCCTTGCCATGATGCTGGCCAGTCTTTTTATGCCAACTCCCGGAGGAAGCGGAGGTGTTGAGGGTCTTTTTGCGGTTTTTCAGGGCCCGCTCATGGAGCGGCAGGTGTTTCTTGGTATTGCCATATTTATGTGGCGGCTTATCACCTACTACCTGAGCATACCAGCCGGTATGTTTGTGATGTCCTGGTATGTTAATAAGTCGGTTGTCGACAGTTATTCAATTCTTGCAGCCCGCGAAAAAGCTGAAATCGGGAAGCTCGATGAAGATGAACTCACGGGAATAACCGACTGATGGCAAAGGCAAAAGTTAAATACGTTTGCGGCAACTGTGGTTATACATCCACAAGATGGCTGGGTAATTGCCCCTCATGCAAAGAGTGGAACTGTTTTAATGAAGAGATTGAACAGCCAGCTTCGGCCAAAACCGATCACAGGGCAAAACTCGATGCCGGTCATAAGGTTAATTCCCGCCCGCTTCACCTGCACGAAATTTCCGCCGAAGAAGGCCTCCGTTTTCATTCAGGGTCACCGGAGCTTGACAGGGTACTCGGCGGCGGGTTTCTGCCCGGATCATTTGTGCTGCTTGGCGGCAGCCCGGGTGTGGGCAAAAGCACCCTGATGCTTCAGGTCGCCGCACAGATTACCGGCCGCGACCTGCTCTACTGTTCCGGCGAGGAATCTGCGGCCCAGATACGGCAGAGAGCTTCAAGACTGGGGCTTACGAACGGCAGGCTCAGAGTATTTGCCGAAACGGATATGTCGCTCATTCTGCAGCAGATTGAGATCAAAAAGCCGGATATGCTCATAATCGATTCCATTCAGACGGTTTTCCGGCCGGAAATTCAGAGCATGCCGGGATCAGTAAATCAGATCCGCGAGTGTGCCACACTGCTCATGCAGCTGGCCAAACAGTCGGGCATTACGGTTCTCACCATCGGTCATGTTACCAAAGACGGCGACCTGGCCGGCCCGCGTCTGCTGGAGCATATGGTAGATACCGTTCTGCAGTTTGAAGGGGATGAGGGCATGCACTACCGCCTTTTGAGGGGGCTTAAGAACCGCTTCGGCGCTACGAATGAAATAGGTGTGTTTGAGATGACGGAAAAAGGACTGGCCGATGTTGGCAATCCTTCAAGCCTGTTTTTGTCGGAATACGATCCGCATACCAGTGGCAATGCTATTGTCTGTTCGGTGGAAGGCAGCCGACCGTTCATGATCGAGGTTCAGGCCCTGGTTACACCAACGAATTATGGAACACCTCAGCGAACAGCCCACGGCTTCGATCAGCGCCGGCTTGCCCTGCTATTGGCCGTTCTTGAAAAGAGGTGCGGCTTCCGTTTTTCAACGCAGGATGTGTTCCTCAATGTGGCCGGGGGGCTCAGACTCACGGAAACAGCCTGCGACCTCGGCGTTGTGGCGGCACTTGTTTCAGGATATACCGATAAACCTCTCAGGCAGGGGCTGGTATTGGTAGGAGAGGTCGGCCTGGGT
>JAIVHB010000038.1 GCA_020201275.1 Rhodothermaceae bacterium
TTACCTTTTCGAAACACAACCCGGTGAAGTTTTGCTTTCTTCCGCTACGTTAAACGGAAGAAATCTGTTAACACCGGCTGTGATAAGGGATATATCCTATAATGAAATTGAGTTTGTATTTGAGTTCACACAACCACTTGATCCACAGAATTATCAGACATATTTCAACTTTGCACCTGATGTTCCTGTTACATACAGTCTCGACAATGACAACCGGAGGGTAACGGTCAGAAACAGTGCATCACTGGATTATTACGCACAATATCTGATCCTGATAAATTCCAACCTTAAATCGGTACAGGGATATGAGTTTGACGGTTTCAGCAAATCGTTTTTAACAGGTCTAAATCCAGAGCCCAAAATGCCCTTGCTGAGTGATGAAGCCCTGCTTGACAAAGTGCAGCAGTACACCTTCCGGTATTTCTGGGACTTTGCCCACCCCGTAAGCGGCCTCACCCGTGAACGAAACACCTCAGGTGAGATTGTTACAATCGGAGGGAGCGGATTTGGCCTGAAAGCCATACTTACCGGAATTCACCGCGGATTCATATCACGCGGTGAGGGTATTGAGCGCCTGCAGAAGATCGTAACATTTCTGGGCAATGCCGACCGTTTCCACGGGGTCTGGCCACATTGGATGAACGGTTCGACCGGCAGAACCATCGCATTCAGCGCCAACGACGACGGGGCAGACCTGGTTGAAACATCGTTCATGGCCCAGGGCCTTATTACTGTAAGGCAATATTTGGATGCAAACATTCCCCAGGAAAATACGCTTATAGATGATATCAATGCCCTGCTAGACACCATCGAGTGGGACTGGTTTACCCGCGGCGGGCAGGATGTACTCTACTGGCACTGGTCACCGAACAAAGGCTGGACTATGAACATGCAGATTAAGGGTTATAATGAGGCCCTGATCACCTATCTTCTCGCAGCATCCTCAGAAAATCATGGCATTGAGCCGGATGTCTATCACAGAGGATGGGCTTCTTCGGGGGCAATACGGAATGGCAATACTTTCTATGGTATCCCGCTGCCGGTTGGGTACAATTATGGCGGACCACTATTTTTCGCTCATTATTCCTTCCTTGGTCTGGATCCGCGAAATCTGTCGGATACCTATGCCGATTACTGGGTGCAGAACCGGAATCATACTCTCATCAATCGTGCCCACGGCATTGCGAACCCCAATAATTTTGCTGGTTACAGCGATGTAAGCTGGGGATTTACCGCCAGCGACAATCCGTTCGGGTATCTCGCGCATGGACCCACCCGCGATAATGGTACAATTACCCCGACTGCAGCCATATCCTCTATCCCGTACACACCGGAAGAGTCGATGGAGGCCATCAGGCATTTTTACTTCATCCTTGGTGACAAGCTTTGGGGGCAGTACGGTTTTTATGACGCATTTAATCCGACCAACGCCTGGTGGGCGGAATCCTATCTTGCAATAGATCAGGGCCCGATAATTATAATGATTGAAAACCACCGGTCCGGGCTGCTCTGGGACTTGTTCATGACAGCACCCGAAATTCAGACTGCTCTCGACAGACTTGGATTTAATTCAGGTCAATAACATCAAATATGTTCACATGGAGTTTTTTATGACAATCAAACAAATTCTACTAACCGGCTTTGTCCTG
Organism: Rhodothermaceae bacterium; assembly: GCA_020201275.1. Classification (GTDB taxonomy): domain Bacteria; phylum Bacteroidota; class Rhodothermia; order Balneolales; family Cyclonatronaceae; genus RECM01. The sequence goes on from JAIVHB010000038.1 coordinate 1,650, forward strand.
TTAATGAGCTTCGCACTGTTAGTGATAAGTGCAAGCGGGGAGTACAATCCAGACAATCCTGAAAGGGACCAAGACGATATAGGGCAAAAAATCGACTCTCTGCTCAGTATAATGACGCTGGATGAGAAAATAGGGCAAATGACACTGTATACCAGCGATATGGATCAGACGGGAGCATTTCTGCGCCCGGAGTATATCGATGATATTAAAGCCGGACGGGTCGGATCCATTTTCAACGCTTATGGTGCTGAATATACGCGTTATCTGCAGGAAATGGCGGTGAACGAGACCCGCCTGGGTATTCCGCTGTTGTTCGGCTACGATGTAATTCATGGCCACCGTACGATCTTTCCGGTACCCCTGGGTGAAACGGCCAGTTGGGATATAGACATGATGCGATTGACGGCGGAAGTAGCAGCCCGTGAAGCTGCCGCCGAAGGTCTGCATTGGACCTTCGCACCCATGGTAGATATCGCACGCGATGCCCGCTGGGGGCGTATAGTGGAGGGTGGGGGGGAAGATGCCTATTTGGTTTCCCTTATGGGAGCTGCCAAGGTAGAAGGTTTTCAGGGCAACAGCCTGAACGACCTGCACACCCTTGCAGCCTGTGTGAAGCATTTTGCCGCATATGGTGCCGCTCAGGCCGGCCGCGATTACCACAGTGTTGATATGTCGGACCGGATGCTCAGAGAAGTATACCTGCCGCCATTCAAGGCAGCTATTGATGCCGGAGCCGTATCGGTGATGACCGCATTTAATGACCTGAATGGCATACCTGCAACATCGAACACCTATCTTTTCCAGGATATACTGAGGGATGAATGGGAGTTCGACGGGTTCGTAGTGACCGATTATACAGCCATCATGGAGTTACTTTATCACGGAGTTGCAAGTGATGCTTCCCATGCAAGCGAACTCGCACTTAAGGCCGGTATTGATATAAGCATGCAGGACGGGTTTTACCATCAAACACTTGCTGACCTGGTTGATGATGGCCGGGTGACAGAGGCTCAGATTAATCAGGCCGTTGCCAACGTACTGCGTGTTAAGTTCCGGCTTGGGCTGTTTGATGATCCGTATCGTTACAGCGACCCGGAGCGTGAAAAAGCCGAGGTGATGAAGCCAGAAAATATTGAGATTGCCCGTGATATGGCCCGTAAATCAATTGTATTGCTAAAGAATGAAGATCAGCTACTGCCCATCAGTTCATCCATCAGAAATATTGCAGTAATTGGGCCAATGGCCGATAACAGGCGTGACCTTATTGGCAGCTGGTCTGCAGCCGGCGACTGGACCAAATCGGTGACGCTGCTCGAAGGGCTGAAAAAAAGGATGCCCGATGTGAATTTTATCTATGCTGAGGGAACCGATATAGATGGTAACAGCCGTGAGGGTTTCAGCGCAGCCGTAGCGGCAGCGAACAATGCCGATCTTGTTATACTGGCACTTGGAGAGGCGTACTGGATGTCGGGTGAGGCGGCGAGCAAGGTTGACATCAGCCTGCCCGGTGTTCAGGAGGATCTGGCAAAGGAATTGAATAAAACAGGTAAACCCATTGTGGCAGTATTGATGAACGGTCGGCCGCTCACCATCAACTGGCTTGACGAAAACATTCCGGCAATTCTCGAAACATGGTTCCTTGGCACCACAGCCGGCGATGCCATCGCTGATGTTCTCTATGGCGACTATAACCCGTCAGGTAAACTTCCGGTGACATTTCCGAGGCATGTGGGTCAAATACCGATCTTTTACAATATGAGAAACACGGGCAGACCATTTGATGCAGATAGCAAGTATACCAGCAAATACCTTGATATAGAGAATGAGCCGCTTTATGTTTTTGGTTACGGCCTTAGTTACACCACATTTGAATACAGCCCGATTACCCTGTCGGGGAATGAATTGCGGACTGACGGCAGCATTGAAGCCAGTATAACAGTAAGTAATACGGGCGGTTACGAAGGTGAGGAAGTGGTACAGCTCTATATTCATGACAAGGTTGCCTCGGTAGCCCGCCCGGTTCGGGAACTCAAGGGATTTCAGAAAATCAATCTGATGCCCGGTGAATCGAAGGATGTCGTTTTTACCATCACCAATGATGAACTGGCATTTTACCGTGCCGATATGAGCTTCGGTTCAGAACCCGGAAAGTTCACTGTTTATATCGGTGGTAATTCACGGGATACCCAGTCCGCGGAGTTTGTATTGACAGAATAAGATGACAGGTGAGTGAATAGCAGCATATAAGCTGATATAACATAGTGGTATCATTAATCAAAAAGTCATAATAAGCTCGGTAAGATTGGTATCGGTTGAGAGATTTAGCCGTTTGCGAAGTCGGTAGCGTCTCTCTTCCACACCTCGGATTGAAATGCTGAGTAGCGGTGCAATTTCCTTGGATGAGAGATTCATTCGCAGGTAAGCACACAGCCTTAGATCACTGGGTGTGAGTTGAGGGTATTTTTTCTTTAACCGTTTGAAAAAATCACCGTGCGCCTGATCGTAGAGTTGTTCGAATATCTCCCATTCGTGCTCATCCTGCAGGCCGCTATCTATCAGGTTGGTGAGCTGGGATATGTACGTTACGGGCAATCTGTTGCCCATTTCCTTTTTTTGGTTAAGTAATTCGGTCTTAATGGTGTTTAGCAAATCATTTTTGCGCATAATGGCCATTGTGTTCGTGGCCAGTTGTGAAGATTTGTGATCTACTTCTGTCTGAAGCTTTTCATTGGTAAGCTTGATAATCTCCTTTTCAGCCAGCTCTTTCTCAAGAAGCATCTTTTCCCGTTCCAGTTCCAGCTCCTTGCCGCGGGTCTTCCATCGTTTTCGTGAAATGTAGAGACGTATGCTCAGAATAAATGATATCAGTAGAAATGCATATATAATATATGCCCAGGTAGATAGGTACCAGGGCTTTACTATAGTAAATGCAAGAGATGCGGTCGGGGTGAGCAGCCCGTCGGGCCCGATTGAACGTACGTCAAATGAATAATCGCCCGACGGCAGGCGCAAGTATGAGATGTCGGTGCTGGCAGTCCACTGACTCCAGTCTTCTTCCAGTGTACGCAGCCGGTACTGGAAATACGCCCTGTTCCCTGCGATCTGGTTTGTAGCCCAGGTTAGATGTATGGTGTTTTGGTGGTAGGGAAGGGCAATCGGACCGGGATCATTTGTCTGAATTTTAATTCTTTTATCCTGGTCATTTGCTGCCATTGCAGAATGTATTCGAACAAACGGTTGATGATTTTCTGCCCTGCTAATCTGGTCCAGATTAAGGATGGCAAATCCGTCGTCCAAACAGATTAAATGAAGATTATCGTTAAGCGGGATAATATTCTCATAACCCTCCATTAACTCAAAACCATACATTCCCGGCAGCATCCTGAATATATGGCGTATCGAATTGAAATGGATTTCAAACAAACTGATCTCGTTTTGTTTGATTATCCAATAGCGTTGATTCCCCACAGGTACAATATTTCTTACCGATCCCTTTTCAGTAAAATAGCTGTCGAGATCGGTGAAGGGCAGGAAACGTTCATTGATTGAATCCCATTGATACAGTGTGTCGGCCGACGGCACCATAATGCGGTTGTCAAGTTTGAAAACACGGTTTGTACTGCGATTCAGTCCCTGCCCGGGTCCCATCGTGCGAACCTGAACAATCGTATCGAAATTGAGATTGGGTTGCAGTTGAAAAACCCCCTTTACCGTGTGACCAATCCATATGTTTCCAAGATGATCAAATTCCATGAAGCGTGCAGGCGTGGAAAACCCGCTCATGGTATAAGCCTGTTCCCAGGCCAGCATACCTTCATGATATACAACCAGATCGCTGTAGGTACTTTGAAGTAACACCTGCCGGTTGCTGTGCTGATAAGATTTTAAAGTATAGCCGCCATCTGCAGAACTGATTTTTCTGAGTCGTTTATTCTGAATGTGATAGGTGCCGTCATTAAGGCCGCTATAAAGCAAGCCGTCTATCTCTTTAATAAACCATACCTGGCCCTGTGAGTCGGGGATGAGTGTTTTGTCATAAAAGAACCCATCAATATCGCGCTTAAACCAATATATACCCTGATTCGTACCGATATAGAGTTCGTTTTGGTACAATGCGGCAGTATAAACACTCCCAATTCCCAGGGATGGATCGCGATAGGTATTAATCGGTGTGTCGAAAGCGACATAATCAAGCCCCTTGTCCATTCCAACCCAGAGATTATCGACCGGATCAACTGCAAGCGACAGGATAGTATTGTTTTGAAGTTCATTTCGGGTAGTGATGTTCTTCAGGAAATTCCCCTCAAGATCATATACATAGAGACCGTTCAGAATAGTGCCGATAATTATTTTATTGCTGGTTCTGACCATTGTGTTGATCTTGTTCACAATAATCTCGTCAATCATATCTGCCTGCCAGTTTTCGAATTGCTGCCCATTGTACGTATACATTCCCCCGGAGGTCGCGATCAGAATGGAACCATCGGGCAAACCGGCAAATGACTTGGTCTCTTCACTACTGAATATATCGCTGCCAGGTATGGGTTCGAAGATGTCCCGGTTTAGCCTGTACAGTCCACCTCCCACACGCTGCGTAAAGATGTCATCACCGGAACGGTGCAGGAACATAAAGGATCCATCGGTATCGAGCCTGTAAACCTTATCAAAATCATAGCTATAGATCGATCCGAAACTGTGGAAATAGACCTTTCCCTGATGTTCAACGATTTTCCATATTTCATCATTGTTCATATCGGGGTCGTCGAGCAGGGGCACCAGCGATCTGTAGTGTAATTCTCCGGACTCATCCGGTTCCCAGTATCCAAAATCTTCAAACGATCCGGTATAAATGACCCCGTCAATGTATGCCACAGAGCGAAAGATTGTTCTTTCCGGCAATTCGTAGAGCCGTATACTGGCATTCTCAAGCAGCAGAAGCCCGTAATTGTTGGCCACAAAAATTCGTTGTGATCCATCACCGGCAATATCCCAGTTCTGATTTCCGGCCCGGGGTTCGTCGAAAGTATAGTTACTCACCTGATAGCTGATCTGGGCTATGCCTGTGTGATGACACCCTGCAAGGAGTGCGAATACAATTATGGCGAATTTTAACATGGATATTATTGCGGAGATATGATGCAAACCTGTGAGCTCCGGTTATAGCGATAGCCACGGAAACTTGCTGAAATCCGGTTTTCGTTTCTCCAGGAAGGCATTCCGGCCCTCTTCAGCTTCGTCGGTCATGTAGGCAAGCCTTGTAGCCTCACCGGAAAACACCTGTTGCCCGACAAGGCCGTCGTCTACAAGGTTGAAGGCGAACTTAATCATTCGAATGGCCGTAGGGCTTTTCCCAAGAATTTCCCGTGCCCAGTTATAAGCTGTAGATTCGAGGTCGTCATGAGGCACAGCCGCGTTAACCATCCCCATTTCGTATGCCTCTTGCGCGGAATAATTGCGTCCAAGAAAGAAAATCTCACGTGCCCGTTTCTGACCGATCTGCCTCGCAAGCAGGGCAGAACCGAAGCCGCCGTCAAAGCTTGCAACATCTGCATCTGTCTGTTTAAAGATGGCGTGTTCTTTACTGGCAAGGGTTAGGTCGCAGACCACATGCAGGCTGTGACCACCGCCAACTGCCCATCCCGGAACCACACATATAACCACTTTGCTCATAAAGCGGATCAGACGTTGTATATCGAGTACATTTAAGCGCTGAACCCCGTCGGTGCCTTCATAACCGCGCTTGCCACGGACTTTCTGATCACCCCCGGAACAAAAAGAGTAAACACCGTCTTTGGCAGGGCCTTCGGCACTTAAAAGGATTACCCCGATACTGGTATCCTCCCTGGCATCTATCAGGGCTTCTTCGAGTTCAAATAGAGTTTTGGGTCGGAATGCGTTGCGTACTTCAGGCCTGTTAAAGGCTATACGCGCAACACCAGCACTCTTTTTATAGGTAATATCTTCGTATTCTTTTACTGTAGTCCAGTTCATGGCGTTTAAGTTATTGAAGTAGCAATTTATCGGGTAATGGCAGATTTAGTACCGATTGGAAAATAACAGGATAAACAGTCAGGATCGACATAAACCATTTCCTGTTAACCATATATCTTTTCCAGGGGGTTAAATAATGCAATCCAGTGAGCACTACACACTTTTGCTGATCCACGAAACGATGGCCTGAATATACTCATCGGGGTTGTCGGAATGAATTCGGTGGCCGGATGATGGAATAACTTTATACTCAGCCAATCTGATGTGTGATGCTGCATCCGCTGCAATTTTCCTGTACCCGTCGTCTGTTTTTCCAGCAAGCAGCAGAACAGGAATCTCTATAGAGGCAAGTCTATCCCATACGGGTTCAACAACACCGCTTCCAAAACCGGTGATGCTGCGCGCTGCCCCATACGGGTTGGTTTCAGACTGGATCCTGTCTGTCAAATGTGAGGGTTTCCCAGTACTGAACAGGGGCTGGGATCTCCATTTAGAAAGAAAACCTGGATAATCGCTCAGAATTTCATGCGCGTGTTCTTCATCGCGTTTTTTTCTTTGCAGACGTTCATTTTCATTTTGTATGCCCGGAGTGCTGCTTTCAAGAATCAGACCTTTAACCCTGCCTGATAATTTCTCCTTTTTGCAGTTAGTTAACTGAGTGACAACTCTCAAAGCGAGTCTGCCCCCCATACTGTATCCATGCAGAATGATTGAAGAACCGAAATGCCCTGAATCGAGAATCTGAAGCCAGTCTCGAACCTGAGCTGTCGCGGAAAATCGTGATATATCATCGGGAATCCCACTTTTCCCGAATCCCGGCAAATCTGGCAGGCACAAATTGACATGCCGTGACAACTGTTCGGCTACTGGATAGAATTGCTCGCCTGATCCCATAAAACCGTGTAACATGATGAGCCACGGCAGAGACCGATCCCGTTCGGAAAACCTGAAATGATAAAACAGACCGTCTACTCTGATTTCTGTTTCCTTTATAAGCATTAGAGATAACCGTTCAATTTGATGGTAACCATTGATTCATATTGGCATTCTATATGCCCGGGAATTAACTAAGATGAATATCCAATAGTATTTAAACAACTAAGATGGTATATCCCAGAGTTTTGTCCGAACACCCATTGATTCCTCCGCATCTGTTACACACTCCATGATGTGCAACCCCGGCGTTGCACTTAGTTCTTTCCAGGCGTCTGGTAAATCTTCTGCTGATGTAACTTTTTTGTATTTAACATCATAAGCATGAGCAATCGACTCGAATTTCACATTCTGAGGTGTTTCAAAGTAGTGTTTAAATATCTGTTGGTGACCGGCAAT
>JAIVHB010000171.1 GCA_020201275.1 Rhodothermaceae bacterium
GCCCTGAGCGCAGCCCTGAGCGCAGCCCTGAGCGCAACGTAGTGAAGTCGAAGGGTGAAGTCGAAGGGTGAAGTGGAAGGACGGAGTGGAAGGACGAAGTGCAGCTCCCTGAAGAGCTGCTCGCATGGGGATACGGGAGTATCACCATGGTGGGAGTAATATCGGGGGGGTATCATATGGTTTAACACGCATATATGGTGCTCATTGTTGAGTACTTTTAGAATGCTTCGGGGGCACTGAGGTGCCCCAAAGCGGCACTCTTCGAGGTCCTCCGCTGCGCTCCGGACTCTCGCAGGAGCCGCTTTTGCAGGAGCCGCTTTTGCAGGTGGGGCGTTAAATGGCTCGTTTTTTGGGGGGGATGTGGTGTTGGATACGGCGTAGAAGGAAGGCGTGGATTGCCGGGTTGCCGGCGACGATGCGCTGACCGAACATCCAGTTTTGAGTACCGTTCCAGTCGGTCACGATTCCGCCTGCTTCGGTAATGATGAGGCTGCCTGCCCCGACATCCCACGGTTCGAGGCCGTATTCGTAGAAACCGTCGAACCTGCCGGCTGCAACACAACAGAGATCGTAGCAGGCGCTGCCAGGGCGCCGTACACCGAGCGTTTCGTGCATGAAGCTGCGGAACAGCTCAAGGTATTCATCAAGCAGGTCAAGGTTTCGGTACGGGAACCCTGTAGCCAGCAAAGTTTCAGCCGGATTCTCTGTTGACGTAACCCGGATCGGCTCCCCGTTCAATGTGGCACCCTTCCCCCTGCAGGCCAGAAAAAGTTCGTTTCTGTTCACTTCAAGCACTGCACCCACAACAGCCTCACTTTTGTGCCACAGCGCGATGGAAACACAGTACACCGGAAATCCGTGTGCAAAATTGGTAGTACCGTCGATCGGATCTATCACCCACGTCCGTGTGTCGGGCATGCTCGATCGCTGCGAGGATTCCTCGGCCAGGATCAGATCGTTCGGCCGGTTTTTTCTGAGCTCCCCGATGATCAGCTTTTCCACCTCCACGTCGGCAGTGGTAACCAGGTCGTTCTTGCCCTTGAGCTCAATATTCAGCCCGGACCGTTTTGCCGCATACTCCCTCACCAGGTCGCCAGCCCGGGATATTATTCCTTTTACAAGATTAATGTCTTCTGTGTACATCGTCTGCATCTGGTGTATTTAAGCAATAAAATCCGAAAAAAAAATAATTAGGATAAAAGCGCTTTTCCAAAAACAAGATTAGGTTTTGGAAGCTATAAAGCCTCAATAAGTAAAGCAAAAACGGATGCTTAGCTTGACAAAGCCCAAAAAATTGTTCATACTGTATCAGCCTCCGGAGACGCCCATTCCAAAGCAATCTTACTTCTGATCACTATCTGTTACTATGTTCAACAACGTCTCTGACCTCGAAAAATCTGCCTGTGGCGTTGGCTTTATTGCCAGCCGCAATAACCTCTATTCCCATGACCATCTCCGCGATGCGTTACATGCCCTGAGCTGCGTGGAGCACCGCGGTGCATGCAGTGCTGACCAGATTACGGGTGATGGTGCCGGAATAATGACCGACATTCCTTTCGAGCTGTTTGGATACGAGGAAGGCAGCGTTGCGGTTGCTACCCTTTTCATGCCGGTCAACCTGGAACGCCAGCGTATTGCACTTCAGGTGTTTGAGGAGACGTTTGGTTACCTTGGTATGGAGGTGATCGAGTACAGGGATGTACCCACAGACCTTAGTGTTATTGGAGAAGAAGCCCGCAAGTCATTGCCCGCCATAAAACACGCTTTCATAAAAAGGCCTGAACACTGCCGTACCGATTTCTCTTTCGACAAACTGCTGCATACGGCAAAACAGCTTACCCGTACCAAGGAAAAGGCCCACGGAATTGTGAAAGAATTCTATTTCACATCCCTTTCCTCAAAAACTATCGTCTACAAAGCACTGACCCGCTCCGGCGATCTTGGACGATTTTACAAGGACCTCACCAATCCGGCTTATAAAACCCGATTTGCCCTTTTCCACAGGCGATTCAGCACGAATACCAAAAGTTCGTGGGACAAGGTTCAGCCCTTCCGCCTGATCGGTCATAACGGCGAGATCAACACCATTGCAGGAAACCGTTCCTGGGCGCTTTCCCGCGAGAAATATCTCGGTTTGCCAGTCGACGAACTGCTAACCCACGAGGGCATAAGCGATTCCGGAAGCCTCAACGAGATGGTCGAGGCCCTGAAATACCGGAGCAGTATCCCCCATGTGGAGGATATTCTGGCCATCATGATGCCGCCGGCTACACAAAACAACCCCTTTTACAAATTCTGGAGCCGGGCGATGGAACCGTGGGACGGGCCCGCCTTCATCACCTACAGCGACGGGCACTCCATCGGTGCCAGACTCGACCGGAACGGGTTCCGCCCCTGCCGCTGGGTACTTACCGACAAACATTTTTACCTGAGTTCGGAGGCCGGTTCTTTCGAAATTGATGAGTCGTCTATCATAAAAAAAGGAAGTCTGCAGGCAGGAACCGGGGTAAAGGTCGATATGGACACAGGCGAAGTCCACTTCCGTGATCCCAGCCACTCCCGTGAAAATTTTGACTTTCAGTTCGATCCCCGCCTTGAGCCCATCGACAACCTGCCGGCCGACGATGACCCCTCTGTGCTTAAAAAGAAGTACCTTTTCCGCTATACCGACGAAGACCTCGACCGGCTTCTTATTCCCATGGCCGCCGAAGGCAAGGAACCTATCGGATCGATGGGCGACACGGCGCGTCCTGCCATTTTTTCGGATCAGCCTCGTTCCTTCTTCGACTATTTCTATCAGAATTTCGCTCAGGTAACCAACCCTCCTCTCGACTACCTGCGTGAGGAGATGGTTACCGACCTGCACACCTACCTGGGCCGGAAGCCCAATATTTTCGCCCCCAAGGAACTTATCCCCCCGACGGTTGCCTACGAGCTGAAAACACCGATTATTGACCTCGGCACCATGCGCTACCTGCTGGGGCTTGGAGGCAAGAACGATGGGCGCACCCGCATCAAGGCCACCGTTCTCGATATGACTTTCAGGAGGGCAGAAGGAGCTGTCGGGTTCAGGTCGGCCATTAAAAAAGTTACCGAGGCTGCAACCGAGGCGATCAACCGTGGCTGCAGCGTCCTCATATTGTCTGACCGCAATGCCAACGATGAAAATCTGCCCATACCCGGGTTGATCATGCTCAGGGCCCTGGTTAATGACCTTAACGATTCCGGAATGCGACTCAGGGCTACCATCCTGGTGCATTCGGGCGAGGTGATCTCTACCCACCATGTGGCCGCCCTTATCGGTTTCGGAGCTTCGGCAGTCTGCCCGTACATGGCCCTGAGTATTGCGCGGCAGTCCGACAGTCGCAAGCTCCGCGACATCACTCCCGACGAGAGAGAAAAAAACCTGATCCAGGCCTACAATCACGGCCTTCTGAAGGTGATGGCAAAGTCGGGGATATCCGTAGTTCGCAGTTACCAGAGCTCCAAGCTGTTTGCAGCACTGGGAATCGGCACGGAGCTGAAAGACCTTTTCTTCCCCGGCTTGTACAGTCCGATCGGCGGCATCGGCATACAGGAGCTTGTTGACGATATAATCAGGCATACAGAAACATCTGCCTCGGTTGAAGAGACCGGGAAGGACCTCAAAACATATCTTTATAAAGAACACAACAAGGGCATCGAGGGTGAAAAACACTCGATGACCAACACCCGGTCGAAACTGATCCACGAACTGGTTCGCAGCAGCGGTCATGGCCTCGATGACTGGAAGCTCTACGAAGCATACCTTGAGAACGGGGAGCAGACCGAACCGGTAAACCTACGCCATATATTCAATCTCAGGAAAGCGGAAACCCCGCTCGAACCTGCAGAAGTACAGACACGGGCCGACATCATCAAGACCTTCGGCTCGGGAGCCATGAGTTTCGGTGCCATCAGCGCTGAATCTCAGCGCGATATTTTCCGGGCGATGAGGGAGATTGGCGCACGCTGCAACAGCGGTGAGGGTGGCGAGAATCCGTACTATTTTACCGAGGGCATTACTGCCACCGCCAAACAGGTTGCTTCGGGCCGTTTTGGTGTTACCGCCGAATATTTAATTGTGGGCGATGAGATACAGATCAAGATCGCACAGGGCGCCAAGCCGGGTGAGGGTGGCCAGCTCATGGGTGTTAAGGTCGACGAAGATATAGCAAGGGCCCGCCACGCCAACCCGGGTGTTGACCTGATCAGTCCGCCGCCATTGCACGATATTTACAGTATAGAAGACCTCAAGGAACTGATCTACGAACTGAAACAGCTCAAGCCCGAAGCCAGTGTGAATGTGAAGCTGGTTGCCGGTTTTAATATCGGTACTATTGCTGCGGGTGTGGCCAAGGCCGGAGCCGATGTGATCCACATAAGCGGCGGCGACGGTGGAACGGGCGCCGCTTCGCTGAGCTCGATGAAACATGCCGGCCTCCCCTGGGAGATCGGGCTTCTCGAGGTACACCGGTCGCTTGTGATGCACAATCTGCGTCATTTTGTAAAACTTAGAACCGACGGCGGGCTGCACACCGGTAAAGATATTGTTATGGCCGCCATATTCGGGGCCGACGAATTTGAATTCGGCAAGCTGCTGCTGGTCGCTCAGGGTTGCGTAATGGCCAGGATCTGTGAGAAGAATACCTGCCCCACCGGCATTGCAACACATGACCCCAAATTCAAGGCCAAGTACAAGGGTAGCAAAGAGGATGTGGTTCGCATTATGACCTACCTGGCCGAGGATGTGAAACGCAATCTGGCTGCACTCGGTGTGCAAAACCTTGGGGATCTCAAGGGCCGGATCGACCTGCTGGATATTAATCCCGCCTTTGTACCTCTCATCAAAAAGAAAAAACTGGACCTGTCGTTTTTCCTAACGGAAATAGGTGAAACAGGCGACAGAATCTATCCCAAGCCGGCCGAATTTATCAGCGATCTGAACAGGCGTATCCTGGATGACGTCGCCGATACCATTGCCGCCGAAAAAGATATAAGCCTCAGTTACGACATTACCACCAATGACAGAGCTGCGCTTGCCACACTCAGTGGTGAACTTGCAAGAATATGCAACAAAAAACGCATGCGCGCTATTGCTGCAGGCGAAGACAGCAGGGGAGACTTTCCGTATGAGGGCCGGATTTCCATACGCTTTAAAGGCAGTGCCGGACAGGGATTTGGTGTATTCCTTACCCCTGGCCTCGACGTGGACTTGCGGGGTGAAGCCAACGATTCGGTATGCAAATCGATGTCGGGAGGTATTGTTAGTATCTCCCCTCCTGCCGATGCACCCTATAAACCCGAAGAGAATACGATTATCGGCAACTGTGCACTTTACGGTGCTACCGGCGGTAAGCTTTTCGTCAACGGTTTTGCCGGCGACCGCTTCGCAGTGAGGAACAGCGGGGCCACGGCTGTGGTTGAGGGTGCCGGACTGCATGCCTGCGAATACATGACCAACGGAACAGTAGTAATTCTCGGGGCCGTTTCTAAAAACATGGGTGCCGGCATGACAGGGGGATCCATATATCTTTACGGGGATCAGGACCGCCAGATTAACCACGAGTACATCACCAGCACTCCGCTGACAGACGATGATTACGACAACCTGTATTCCCTTCTAAGAGAGTATCTGCAGCGAGGTGGAAATGGTCGTGCGACATCCATCCTGGAAAACTGGCAGGACCACAGAAAAATGTTCCGGAAGTACGTTCCGGTTGGTATAGCCCGGCAGCTTAATGCAGGTAATGAAAACAAACACGATACGCTTGATACTGTGACGGGATAAAACGGTGAACCGGAAAATCCTGTATCGGCAATCTATGCAGTGGTCTGCTCGCGCCGGGCACCGGAGCCCGATTCGCCTCTACGCAATTACTGCGGGGATGTTACCGGGGCACCCAGCGCAAACCGACCAACATACCGCCCCTGTCGGGAAACACGCTGCCGAGGTCAAGCCCAAGTGAGGTCAGTAGTACAAGGTTGTGACGCCCGGGCAAACGGTATTCTGCCTCGAATAACACCGATACCTGCTCGGGTCCGCCTGTGAAAAAGTACTCTTCCCCCCTCTCTTCCGCAAGATCCCTCTCCCGGTATGTTCCGTAATTCCTGCTGTAGGTGAACATAGCTTTATAATACAGACCGGGATGTGGCCGGCCTTCAATACCCAGATGATGGGCAAGTATCCTGTTGTTCGCGATGCGGTTCTGGTCTTTTATTCCCCCTTCGAGCCGTGGATATAACAGTGGCGAACCAATCGTACGTCCGTGGTAGGTCCAGCCGGTCCGGTACAGATAGTGATTGTAATAATTCATCTGCCCGCTTTTGCCGGGCGGCCTGTCAGGGTCTTCCGCCCACCAGGGTCCGTTCTGATTTTTTGTGTATACAAACTCCCAGAGCAGCGACGACCACCAGTGATCCGGGTTTTCCCTGAAATATGCGAGTCCGTAAAGACCGTCCTGGGCCGCGTTGAAAAGCAGGTTTTTTTTGGTTTCTATCACAAATTGCTTGTACAGCCACAGCCGGTTGCCAGAAATGTCGAAATCGAGGCCGAAATCCCAGGCACCAACATGATCGCCCAGTGCGAACTCCTGCTCATAGATCACGGAATCATCACCGCCCGCCCCGAAAAAAAACACCTTCCAAAAATCGGGGAATCCGCCCGGATTTCTGCCCAACCCGGGTGTTGTACCTCCGAACAGCACATAATGGATGAGCCCTCCGTAAGCCCGAACCGGCAGATCTCCGCCAAGGCGTATAAACATTGATTTCTCATGCAGCTGCGGATTGGATGTGAACCCTGCATAGATAAGCAACGAACCGTAACCGGCACTCACATAGAACTGGTTGAAGGAGGCTTTGGTATCCTTACCCTGGCGCAAAAAAACCTGAGCGCCTGCTTCAAAATCAAATGACCCAAGGGTCAACGGAGTGGTACCATACAGCGAGATGAAGCCCGACCAGGGATGCCTCTCATTGAACAGCCCGTCGCGATGGGCACCCGTCCAGAATGGAAGCCTGTCAGATGTGGATCCGGTTGTGTACATGGCCGCTTCAAGATGAAACTGCCGGGCACTGGTGCAAGTCAGCAGAAAACACAAAACAAGGATACAGGTAAACAGTGCCGATCGAAGCAACATTTTAAGGATCGAGATATGGTGGTGTAGATTGGTTTGACTGGTATTATCCGGTATCGGTGCCGAAAGTGATATCAAGATAACAACTTGTATCCTTAATTCAGGAGTGAAAATTTTGTTAAAAAAACATTACCGTCAGCGCATCATACTGACTAGATGATTGTCGTAGTTTAATCGTATCAATCCCCGGGAGTAAATACTGAATGATATATCATATACTAAATGGCTATACATGCTGTTTTTATAAAGACTCATCTAATCTTATCTTTGGTGATTCCATATCGGGTAAATACGGATTCGATAAAGATTTATACCTGCAACCTTTTTATAACCATTGGCGGCATAAAAGCTACATTTTCAATATGATTAAACTGTTCAACGAACTTCTGATCAAATACGCTGATCACCGCCTTCTTTTCGTACCCGTTACGATTTTTCTCATCATCTCGCTGCCACTCTGGTTTTTTGCCGGAAGTGTCGTCACTCCTATTCTTCTGGGATTCCTGCTGCTGATTGTAATTACTGTTCAGATACATCTGTACCGGAAAACCTGCATAGACATGGATCATCAGCAACGAAATATACAGGCTCTCGTTGATCTGCACACACGTATTGACTTTCGCCTGCCTCTGCCCTCTCTCGATAACTGGACTGCCTCACCGGAACTGATCACCAGGATCTTTTACCTGATGAAACTGCATCAGCCCGGCGTAATCGTAGAACTGGGCAGCGGGGCATCTTCGGTCTGCGGCGGCTATTTCTGTGAACATCTGGGCGGTGGCAAGCTGATCACACTTGATCACGACAATAACTATGCCGGACTCACCAGGAAAAATCTTAACAACCACTCACTTGATTCTTATGTTGATGTTCGCCACGCCCCGCTCATGGAATGCGATGTAAACGGCAGCACTCACACGTGGTATGATCTGAAAGCGTTCGATGACATACACACTATTGATATGCTTATTATTGACGGACCACCGCATAAAACTCAACTGCATGCAAGGTTTCCGGCACTTCCCTTACTGTTCAGCAAACTCAGCAAACATGCCGTAATTATTCTCGATGATGCATCCAGGGAACAGGAAACCGAAATTGTGAGACGCTGGATTACACAATATCCCGAGTTTGAGACCGAATTTATCCCCTCAGATAAAGGACTCTGCATTTTGACGCGAAAGCCGGAAGCCTGACACGCTTCTGCCCCTCCCAACTTATAATTGAAATTCGATCCAATATGCAACGCACTGTGGATGGCTTTTAATCCGGTTTTATGATCATATACCGGTGATTTACCCGTCAAAACGGATTCCGTACCCAGATCGAGTAGTTCAGCAGAGCGGCATACAACAGCCAGAGGATGTAGGGTACCATCAGCCATCCTGCCAGTAATCGCGACCGGAAAAACGACACGGTTGTTGCCACAACGGCCAATATCAGTACGATTATTTCATAGAAAGCCGCTTCCGGACTTTTAATCCCAAAAAACAGGATCGACCAGGCCACATTCAGCGATAGCTGCGTGGCATACAGGTACAAACCCTGACGGGCGGCAGGAACAATGTTCCGTTCCTTCCAAACCAGGTATGATGCGATCCCCATCATCAGAAAGAGGGCGGGCCACACAATGGGAAAAACGATCTCAGGCGGTGTAAACCAGGGCTTGTCAAGGCTCATATACCAACCCTGAATGGCAGAACGCGTAAAAAGTGACCCTACAAAACCGGCCGCCTGAGGCAGGGCCAGAAAAAAAACAAGGGCAGCAAACCGGCTGAATGCCCCGTCGGTGTGAGCCGGTGCTCTGTATTCTGCTGAAGTTTCCATACCGCTATATTACAAATTCCTGTGGAAAGAATTAGATATGAGATATGAGATTTGAGACATCAGACAACGTCATGCTGAGCGCAGTGGTGAGCGCAACGAAGCGAAGCGAAGTGTAGTCGAACCACGTAGTCGAAGCACGTGGGGGCTTTTTAAAAAGCCCCCTGAAACACATGAATATCAATTAAATCGTGTGTTCAGATCAAATTTCTTACTCCACCTGGTTTCTTTTGTAATGTTCAGTCCCCGGACTTCAGCCCGCTGTACGGGCTGAAGTCCGGGGACATTTTTTTATACAACCTCTTTCAGGTGGAATAATAGCGGTTTGATATGCATCTTTTTGATTCATCGATTCATAAAAATCAACGAGGTACCGATTTACCGATTTATATCATTTCTACAAGGTGCAGCTATGTCATCTCCCAAATAGTGATGCCCGCATTGGGAAAATCAGGGGCTACCGGTGACATACTTCCAAATCACTTCGCCATTCAAATGTTCTATTGTTCAGTTGTTCCCTAATTCAAAGCATGCTAACAGCACAAATTGTGTAGCCCCGAAGGGGCAAAATTAGCAGCTCATTGTGCCGGATGGACGTAGCCCCGAAGGGGCAAAATTAGCAGCTCAGGATGGCGCGGGTGCTTCGCCCACCAGTCGGCCGATAAGGCGGCCGAGGAATTTATTCCGGTATATTTTGCGCATATGGTTGAAATCGGCTACAAGAACCAGCTGATCTTTGCTGCGGGAAAAAGCTACATTCAGCAGGCGGGGCACGCTCAGACCGTTTTTGTCTTCATCGAACGGACGCACACTGAAATGGCGCATTTTTCCGAACTGCGACTGGCCGCTCATCACGGTATCGAAGATGATCACCTGTTTTTCACGTCCCTGAAATGTATGGATTGTACCCACTTCCACATCCGCCATATTCCTCGCATTGAGCTGCCTGCGGTAGTCCCAGACAACGCTGCGGAATGGTACGATAATCCCGATTTCTAACGGCAACACCCCTTCGGCCACTACCAGGCGGTGCACCTCGTCGACCACAATCTGCTGATGCAGTTCATTCAGCGGCCGAAAGCCTTTCTCACCCTGACTGGTTATAAACGGGTTCTGGTGCTCAGTGTTAATAATCCTGACCGAATTTTTCCTGTTGCGTCCTTTTTTCTGCACTTTTCCGGTTTTGAGACGCCCCTCATAAAAGACATCACTGATGATAGCCGCCAGATCGCTGTTCAACCGGTACTGCGTATCGAAAAAACAGGTGAAACCCGGATTTTCGTCATGCCAGCGGAACAGATCGCCCGGTTCGGTGGCTTTCGATACCCAGGTAAAAATATCCTGTTCCAGCAGCTCCTTGTGCCGGTAGTCGTCGGTGAGGGCTATGGGCGGCAGCTGCATGGGGTCGCCGGTTACCACCAGGTGGTTCTGCGCCTTGGCCGCCATCACCAGGGCGTAGGGCAGGCCGGCCATGGAGGCTTCATCGATCACTACCGCGTCGAACTGCTGCATATCAATAAGGTCGGATGTGCAGACCCTGGCCAGGGTTGTACCGATCAGTTTCATACCGGCCAGCAGATTAATCATCACCATTTCGCGTGAACGCCCGCCCTCGGGGTCGGTCTGCATCTCCGGACCGGCTTCATCCAGTTCTTTTTTGAGTTGTCTGATGCGCAGCCTGAGCACCCGCGGTACGGCCTCGCCATCGGTCATAAGTTTTTCGGTCTCCCGGATAAGACGGTGGTATTCTTCCTCAGCCGGCAGCATCTGTACTTTGCGGTCACGGTCGGCTCCAAAAAAACTTTCGAGCTGCTGATCAAATGCAATGGCCTGCAGTTGCCTGTTTTCCAGAACCATCTCGCCAAAACGGGTGACGTGATTCGTTTCACTGGTACGGCCGAGGCTGTCGAGGGCATCAAGCACACTTAGCATGCCAACGTCGACGGCCCGGTTGGTGTTTGAAACGAACAACACCCGCTGCCCGTGTTCCAGAAGGCTGGCCATGATGTAGCCCAGCGTGGAGGTTTTGCCGGTGCCGGGCGGACCCCAGATGAAGGTAGCCGGCTGGCTAACCGCCATGTTAACGGCCGCCGCCTGTCTATCGTTGAGACCGCCGGCTTTCAGTTCTTCGGTTGCAATGACCGGATCGGCAAACGGGGCCTCTGTTCCATTACTTTCGCCATCCCGATCGTATGTCACTACCGTATCAGCTTTTCCATTTGCCTCCGTTTCATATGACGATGCCGGATTCAACAGCCTCAGTATTGAATCGCGGTAATCCTCCTCGTTACTGCTGAGGCGGTGGAGCTTCTCCTGCAGCCTGCGCAGTACAAAATCATTTTCCCAGCGGATGTTCAGTTCGGTAACCGACGGGCCGAAATTATGATCGAAACCCAGTGTCACCTCTTTCTCATCGAATTCAAGCAAAACCCCAACGTAAGCAGTACCACCCAACTCGGCCGTAATTTCCTCGGCGTATTTTAAAGAGTTGTTAGTCGATGCAAACCGGTAACGGTAGTGTTCCCCACCACCCTTCTCCTTCTGCCCGCCATAGAGCACATCTTCCGACGGGCGCCTCCGCACCGTTTCGATCTCGGCATCAAGCGCTTCAAGACATGCAGAAAGCAGGGAGGTTACCTGTTTTTTTCCAGTTCTCTTTGTCAATTCCGCCTCAGTATCCCCCGCAACGCATCCCTTACCCGGTCGCCGGCCTCTTCGGATAGCTTGCTTTTTATTACCTCCTCAAGTTTGTCTGTATCCACCCCGATATTGGGGTTCTCCGCTGTTCCCGTGGCGGTAACGGGAAGAACCATCTTCCCGTCTTCCCTGGTAATGGCTTGCACACCCTGAGCAGTGATAACAGGACGAAGGAATTCAGCAAACCGACCCGGCAGTATTAAAGACAGGCGGAAGTTGATCTGGTCGTTCAACAGGTTCTGTGTACCGTCGAGCTGCAGGCCCATGTCGCGGCTGGTGAGGTTGAAATGCTCGAACGTGAGCGATCCGTTGTCAATACTATATTTCGCATCAATGTCATCAATTCCAAGATCAGTGAGTTCACTGATCTTCAACAGGTCGGCCAGTCTCATCTGCATGGGATGGTTCTTCATGGAGCCCTCCTTCATCAGGAAAGTACCAGCAGCTTTGGTTGTTGCAACCTCAGGATCAAAGTGGATGTCGAGCCAGGTGCGGTAAGTGGTTTCCAGGTTAAAACCGCCCGACATATACTTGTGGAAAGTACTTTTGCCTATCGGGCTGAACTCCTCGAAGAATGCTTCAATGCGTACATCTTCCATTTTGCCATTGAAAACGACCTCGGTACGTTCGGGCTGAGGTACGTTCCAGGCCATTTCTCCCGATATCTTTCCATCGAACAGATCGGCAACCGTATTTCTGAAGGACACTTTATTCGGATCGGTTTCAATCTGCCCTTTTACATTGGTAATACTCACGCCGAGCATGATCATCTCATCGATTTCTGCCTGCATCACCGATTTCAGGTTGGGCAGTTCTATCGGGTATTCTTCATCATCAGGTGCCTCGGCATCCCAGTCGTAGAGTTCGTCTATGTTAAGCAGCCTGCTGCGGTATGTTCCCGTAAGCGTGGAGGGTGTAGTTGTGTTCTCTGCCGCAAGGGCCATATAATCACTGAGAGTTCCGCTTAAACTGAAATCGGACGCCCCCATGTTCATCACAAAAGAGGTGACCTGTACATTCTTGTCGGAAAAAGTGAGCGTGGTATTCAGGTCGGTAATGGGCTGTGGCAGCGAATCGGCACTGATGGCACCATCTCGCAGGTTAAATGAACCGTTGAAGCTCAGATTTTCAATATCGCCGGTGCGCCCGGTAACTCTGAGGTTCATCTCCGCTTTCCCGACGATGTGGTTCACATACTCCTCAAGAGAGTAGAAATCGTTGATTTCAGCCAAATCGGCCGTTCCATTCAGCTGCAGGTTCATACCCGGGCTGTCGGCCATGTAGTCGGTTACACTGCCAGTAATCGCAAGGCGGTTGCTGCCGCTGCGCAGCGAGGAGCCCGTGATGTTGATGGTATTGCCCCTGATCTGCGATTCAAATACGATATCCTCTATCGGTTGAGGGAATTCATGGTAACGTATATAGCCATCGCGCAGGGTAAGGGTGCCGTTAACGGTCGCGTTTTCGGCATCAGCGGTGCGGCCTGCCGCTTTCCCGTCGAAATTGAGCTTGCCCCGCATCTCCAGCGTATCGGCGCTGATGGGGTAGAAATCGCCGATGGTTGCCAGGTCGAGATTTAACGCAGCTGACAGGTCGAACGATGACCGTTCCTCATTCATAGGCTCATTGATCACACCGGTCATGTTAAAGGGGGTAAAAATCTCTGATGGTGCCCAGATCCATATTCATGTCGATGTTCATGTCAAAATCGGCATCCTCCTCAAGGGGTTTATTGACGAACCCGTTGGCACTAATCTGGTTCACACCGGCCTCAGCGGAAAAACGCTCAATTTGAACCCTGTCATTGCTGGCATCTAATGATAGCTGTATCTCACTGATCGATTCGCTTACATCCGGGTGTTTCAGGTATCCGTCGGCCACAACCATAATCACATTGAAATCGGGAATCTTTTCGCCGCCCACATTACCACTCACGGAACCCCGCAGATCGAAGCTGCCACTGGTTTCGTAGCCCTCAACATAGCTGCGGTAAGCATCGGGTATAAGCTCCAGAATCGTTCCGAAATTGTCGGATGCGGAATTGAAAGACAGATCCACATGCATGGCTTCATCACTCCAGTTGCTTATGATGCCGGTCATTTCTAGATCCAGGCCCCTTATCGAAATACTGCCCTCATTCAGCTGAACCGTCTCATTCTCCATGTCGATAACCGACTGCTGCTCCAGCTTCAGCGGCAATGCGCTCAGATACGTCTGCCCTTCCATGCGTACAGAAAGCCCGCGCAGGTCGGCATCAATGTCCGACTCAATCACATCCGAAAACCGCAGGGAGGTGACCAGGTTCAGCCCGTCGAGCAGCATATAGGTTTCAGACAAGCGATCGTCGTAAGCGATGCGGGCATCGGTAAGCCGCACCTGGTTCAGGTCGATGGCCATCGCATCTTCGGTGGTATCGGGCTCAACGGCTGCATCTTCCGTGAGGAAATCGATGTTGGTCGTACCGTCTTCGAATACGATATAGGTAAAATCGAGCCGGTCGATATCCAGCCGGCTTACCTGAACATCGCCGGATAGCAGGGGCAACAGTTTAACACCGACCAGTAGCTCGCTGAACGAGGCCAGGGTATCCTGATCTGTATCACCCGGAACACGCAGATTGGTTATGCTCACACCGGCATTGGGAAAGGTGCGGAACAGGGTGAACGACATGCGATCAACCTGCACTTCCCTGCCAATGCTTTCATTGACCTGAGGCAGAATGAGATCTTTGATCCGATCGTCGGTGAGGTAGAGATTAAGACCGATAATCAGGATGATGATAATGGCAAAAATGATGCCAACTATTTTAAGTGCGGTTTTCATGATGAATCTCTGTTTTAATAGTGCAATTTCAAATAAACCCTTTACTGTATATAATATGGGGAAATAAAGGATAAATAACGCAACAGACCCTGCGGAGTCTCCGGAAGGCCAACACTTTTACTAACGAACCGGCATTAGCTGTAATTTCGTAAGATTGCAGCAGAAAGTCGATATTATTTCATGGTAATACGTTGTATATCCTTTTGATATCCTGTAAAGTCCCACACCCCTCTTACTGAACTACAACGTTGTGTACTTTGGCACGATTTGTCAGTACTGGTCCCACAGCTCGGAACGAATGATCTCGACGCTTTTAGCGGATACTTCAAATTCCAGGATAGCCCGTTTTTTCTCGGGAAGCAGTTTCTCTACTATGGCCGAACAGGGGCGTGTATAGACCACCAGGTCCACATCGTGCACGAACAGGGGAAGCGAGCGTCCGTAGATGCTGCCGGCCAGAATGGATCCCTGGAAACGCAGGTTCAGCTTCAGCTCCTCGAGCAGTTCGGGGATGCTCTCCTCATCGCGCGTAACCAGCCCTATCGATTCGATGGCCGAACGCTCCGATACACCGAAAATCAGATCGGGACTCAAAAAATACTGTATAGGCAGCAGTACGGCGTTCTCGCTTTCACTTCGGAAGAGCCTGAAATGCTGCAGCGGCACGAAGAGGGCGTCGAAGTTCACCGACTTACCGATTTCGTCTGTGGTAATCACGCTGCTTTTCACCCCTATCTGCTTTCGTATGGCCTCGCCCAGCATGATGGCCACCTCTTTCGACTTGCCTACACTGGCGCAGGTATTTATCCGGGTGGGCCAGTCCATGTAGGAGAGCTGTTCCTGGAAAAGTTCGTCTACCTCGTCCTCGTCGAGGCCGTAACCAATAAGTTCTTCGAGGAGTTGACGGAATTTTTCGGCGCCCTTTTCCAGCCTTTCGGTTTTGTCGAGAACGGTATTTTGCCTGTTCACGATAAATCCACGCCCTTTTTCACTGCGCAGCAGCCCTTCCATCTCCAGAAGCTGGTAGGCCTTGCGTACCGTATGGAAGCTGGAGCTAAGCTGCTTGCCCAGCACACGGGTCGATGGCAATACCTCGCCCACCTGAAACTGCTTGGTAACAATCATCAGGCGGATGCGGTCGGAAATATGTTTGGCCGTTTTCAATTTTGCGGAACCTTTCCTCGTACGGTGGTCTAAATTAGTAATATCAGCGAAAAATTGACGGCTGGCAGTGTTATTTTAGTTGATTAGTTGATAACTATATTACAAGGATGAAAACCACAGCTCTGCGTTCCATAGTTCTGATTCCGCTGCTGGTGATGGCTTTGCAGGCCTTCACGGGTACGCTATGCGCACAGATCCGGCACGACTACCGGAATACAGATCAGCGTGCGCTCGGCACCCCGCCCGAAGCGGAGGAAAACCTCACGCGCCTCGTGGATTACCTCACCGAAAATGTCTACGAAGACCGGAACAAGGTACGGGCCATCTATCGCTGGATAGCCGACCGGATCGCCTATGACATCCACGCACTGAACAATCCGCCCGACAATTGGCCATCACCCGACGATGTTTTATACCGCCGGAAAGCTATCTGCACAGGATATGCCGTATTGTTTGATGAAATGAGCCGCATAGCCGGCCTTGAGACTGAACTGATTGTAGGTCACTCAAAAGGATTGGGTACACTGAATGCCGGTACAACCGATTTTTCTCCCAACCACGTGTGGAACGCCGTTAAAGTGGACGGTCACTGGGCCCTGTTCGACGCGACCTGGGGTGCCGGTTATATTACCTCCGGCGGCTTTTTCATACCAGCATTCAACGATTTTTACTTCATGGCCGATCCTGTCAAGATCGTCTACACCCATCTGCCGGAAGATCCCGACTGGCAGTTGCTGGTCAACCCGGTAAGCATGAAACAGTACCGGGAGCATGTATGGGTCCGGGTTCCGTTTTTCAGGCACCGGTTGTCGGTTATATCGCACAGGGAAGCTGAGATCACCTCATACGGTGAGCTGCAGATACGGCTGGGGGTGCCGGGGGATGTGATCATTTCGGCCGCCCTGAAATTTGATGGTAACCCAATACACGGCAACCACATCATTAATTACGGCGGATCAGATGCCCAGATCGACATGAGCCTGAATCTTCGCGGTACCTACACGCTGGAGATCAGTTCGGGCGTTTTCTAACCTCACGGGGCAACCTGATTTCGCCCCGCCAGTACCTGCTGGATGAGGGTCAGCATCAGTTCGACATCGTAGTACCCGGAGCCCGCGATGTGTTTGTGGTGAACAACGACAAAATGACGGCGCTGCACCGGCAGGGAAACCGGTTCTACGGCACCGTACCGGTAATCAGCGGCGACCTTAAGCTTGCCGCCCGTTTCAGTGGTCAGGATCTCGACATTCTGGTGGAGTACATGGTTGCGATGTGATGTATCGCGCTGCGGATGAGCACATCGCGGTTTTATTATGCGCTTGAATTGATTTACCGATTCAAAGAATCAACTACGCAGCGACCTGACGATTTCATTACCCACCTGAGCAGTGCACGGCACTGCTCGCATGGTTCGACTACACTTCGTTGCGCTCACCATGACGGGGTGGAAACTTCGCCGTTCAATTGTTCAATTGTTCTGCTGTTCGATTGTTCTACTTTTCTACTTTTCTACTTTTCATTTGATCAGCAGCATTTTGCGGGCCCGGGTTACGGTGCCGGTTTGCAGCCTGCTGATGTAGATTCCCGTAGAGAGGGCTCCCGCATGGAATGTGGCAACATGTTCACCTCCGTCGCGCATACCGTCGGCCAGGGTTGTTATGTACTGGCCGTTCATGCTGTACACTTCAAGCAGCACGGGCATTGCTTCCGGCAGGTAAAACCGGATCTGTGTCGAGCTGTTAAACGGATTGGGATAATTCTGCTCTAAAACAACCGATTGAGCAATTTCTTCCTCTTCTTCAAGCGACGTTGCTGTCTTCAGATAAAACGACTTTACATCTGATTGCGAATATCCCAGGCTGTTTATGGCTCTGACAGCCCAGTAATACTGGCGCTCCGTTGCAAGATCTGTATCCAGAGACAGACCTGTATCTGTGATATCACTTGCAGTGTGAACCACATTCAGCAGCTCCTGATCTGCAGCTATAATGATTTCATAGCTTTTTGATCCGGGCAGGGCGCTCCACCTGAGAAAATCGTCCATATAAACTTCCGCTGCCTCCACCGGACTCAGCAGGGAGGCCGGAGCCAGTTCTGATACCAGACGGTAAATCCGGTCACTGTTGTGGGCGAGCAGATAAATCTCTCCGTTCTGATCCGTGCCCAGTGATTTCACATTGAAATCTGCCGTAATCAGTTCTGTGTGGACCGGGGGATTATCCCCGTCATAATCCAGGGCCCAGATCTGACCTGAGATCAGATCTCCGTAAATATACCGGCCAAACATAGCCGGGTAACTGATTCCCCTGTACACATATCCGCCGGTAACTGAACGCTCCCCGTCGGAGTGTGAATAATTATGGATGGGATAGATAAGCCCGCCGGTGTCGCACCTGGTTTCAGGAATATGGCACTGAGTCCCCTTCATGCGCCGCCACCCGTAATTGCCGCCGTTCACAATCAAATTGATCTCTTCGGTCGTATTCTGTCCCACATCGGCCGCCCACAGCCATCCTGTTTCGGGGTCGAAGCTCATCCGCCGGGGGTTTCTCAGACCCCAGGCAAATATCTCCTCCCGGAAACCGGATGTGTTCCCGAATAAAGGATTGCCGGGCGGAATTCCGTAATGAAGATCATTATCCGGTTTATCAACATCTATCCGAAGGATTGCGCCCAATAGGTTCGATCTGTTTTGCGCATTATTACCGGGATCACCGGTACCTCCTCCATCCCCCGATGCAATGTACAGATATCCGTCTTCGGGACCGAAGACCAGCTGCCCTGCATTGTGGTTGGAATATGGCTGATAAAATTCGAGCAAAACCAGCTCACTTTCCGGATCGGCAGCATCGGCATCATCACTGCTTACCCTGAACCGCGAAATTACAGAACGGCGCAGTCCATCCGATGTGGAAGTGTAGCTGACAAAGAAATGACCGTTCTCAACATACTGAGGGTGAAATGCCAGCCCAAGCAACCCCATCTCTGCACCGGTTGCTACCCGGTCGCTGATATTCAGAAAAACGGGGGCTTCGTTCAACGATTCATCCATGCCCAGTACATAAATGGTACCCGCACTTATAACTGGGGCAGTTGATCAACGCTCTCGCCTGTGGCAGGCTGCCAACGACTTATAACCGGAGCAGGTTAATTTCCGTTTTTCAAATACCAGTTCTGCGGATCAACTGCAGGTCGCCCGGGAGATGTAACCTGAACCGGGACTGGACCCAGTACAACCCGCTGAACTGCCGTTCCCGTGACCACCTCCATCGGAATTTCGAATGAAATATTCGGGATGCTGATCTGGTACTGCTCCGCTCCATCCTGTTCAATTTTGATCTGCGGCAAGTCGGTGGTGTAGAGATACAGCTCAAAGAAGGCTTTCAGATCAGTGCCTGTGTGTTGTTCAAAAAAACTTCTGATGTCACTGGTCGAAGTATAATTTGAATAAGTTCTGCTTTCATCGGTGGCAAAAGCTCTGAGTGCACTGAAAAACACGTCGTCGCCCAACAAATATCTGAGGCTGTGCATGAAATAGGCCCCTTTATAGTAGATATCGAGGTTATATACTTCCGCTGATGTCATATCCGATCCGGGTACCACCGGCTGGCTGTTGCTGATCCGGCGGCGGTAGTCGTCAAATTTGGCATGGTAAGCCTCCGGGCCGAACCGGTCCCACAGGTAGAGGGCGTCGGTATAGGTTGTGATGCCCTCATGGATCCAGAAATCTGCCCAGTCGGTAACGGTAATCTTGTTTCCCCACCACTCATGGCCCATTTCATGCAGCAGCAGCCAGTCGAATTCCTCTCCGTTGATGCGGGTATAATTGAACCTGTTGCCATAGGCATTTATAGTCTGATGCTCCATCCCAAGATAATCGGTCTGCACAATGCCGAATTTCTCGCTACTGAATGGATACTGACCATAATATTTGCCCAACCTGGTAAGCATTTCAATGGCCATGTCCACAAGCCCCTCTGCTTTGTCAAGGTCATCGGGCAGTACATAAAAAACGACCGGCATGGTCGATCCGTCGCCGAGGGTCATCGGTTTTTCATACGTCTCGTACGGAGCGATGCTGATGTTTATGTTGTAGGTATGGATGGGATACCTTGTTTTCCATTTATAGGTATGGAAGCCCGTACCGTGATCGTTAACCGATTCCAGCAACCCGTTCGATGCCACAACGTAGGGCTTGGGTACAGTTACGCTTACACTGGCACTGTCCGGCCTTTTTGAGGGGTGATCCATATTCGGAAACCAGAGCTTCGCTCCTTCTCCCTGGCAGGATACGCCCACCCAGTGGCTGCCATCGGGGGCTTTCGACCAGTTAAAACCACCGTCCCACGGCGGACGAACGGCAACGGGCGGCTTGCCGGAGTAAACCACCCGGATCCTGAACGATTCACCGGTTTCAGGCGGATCAGTCAGGTTGACGAACAGCTTGTCGCCCGCCCTACGGAATCCGGTTAATCGGCCGCCCGTCTCTACGTATGATATTCGGTACTCCTCACCCAGATCGAGTTCGATTGTTGTGAGCGTGTCGGCATCCGGAATGATGTACAGATCAACATGGCCCGATATGGCCTGTTGATTCATGGCCACCCGCAGGTTAATGTCGTAGTAGTGCACATTAAAGGATTGCTGCATCGGCGAAAGCGGACCGCCGCTGCTGCGGGTCTGTGCTGCAGTTACCTCAGACAAGCTGAGGACCATCGCCAGAACTGTAAAGGATTTAAGATATTTTTTCATAATTGGTAATAGTAATAAAAAGTAGTAAAAAACATCATGGCCAATCCATCATGGAGCACAGCGGTAAGCCCATACGTCATGGTGAGCGCAGCGGGGAGCTCATACGTCATGGTGAGCGCAGCAGAACGAAGTGGAGCGAAGTCGAACCAGGTGGGCAGTGCCGGGCACTGCCCGGGTATTCTGGAATAATTTACTTTCCGGCACAGTTCGGAGGCTTTAAAAAGCCTCCACGTGGTTCGACTTCGCCCTTCGACTTCAGCCTGCTACGCAGGCTTACGCTCAGGACTGCGCTCACCATGACGTTTGGAATCACTTCGCTCAGGACTGCGCTCACCATGACGTATGGGCGCACGGCGCTCAGTTGCGGTACCATACATTATTGGAGCGGTTGATGTCGGGGAAATTGAAGGCCGCATCGATTTCGATGCTTCGGATGTTGGTATGCGGAATGGGGATGAACACATCGCGCCGGCCCGACAGCCACACATCGACCGGGATTCTGCGCTCGATTTCCTCTCCGTCGTCGAGTGTAATGGTGAGATCGACCGGCATGGGTATTTTCCCGTAATCACGGATGAAGATGCGGGTCTGATCCTGATCCCGGATTACATTTGCGATACCCTGATCCATGGTCCAGGTTTCGTAATACCAGCTTCGCCAGAACCAGTTCATCTCCTTGCCGGTCTCTGCTTCTACAAACCGGAACAGGTCCCACGGGTAGGGATGTTTGTGGGCCCAGGATCGGGTGAATTTCTGATAGATCCGGTTGAATTCATCGGTGCCGAGAACTCCGCGCAGGGCATGAAGCACAGTCGATGGTTTCGGATACGACGCCGTCCGGAAAGCATCGCCCGAATAGTGGAAATCGGACCATCTCATCATTTCGCCTTCCATAGCGGTCATCGCGAAAAAGAGATATGCGTTCATTGTATTCTGATGGGCATACTGATCCTGAAGAAAATCGATCCGGGCTTCATTCGTAATGAACACGGCGGTCCCTTCATCAATCCATGTGTATCTGCGTTCGTTGGTGCTCGCAATCATCGGATACCACATGTGGGCGAGTTCATGGGCCGTAACACCGTACAAAGCACTGGCTCCGCTGGTGTTATAATCGCCAATCACGGTCATCATAGGGAACTCC
The DNA here is from genome assembly GCA_020201275.1 of Rhodothermaceae bacterium. Taxonomy (GTDB): domain Bacteria; phylum Bacteroidota; class Rhodothermia; order Balneolales; family Cyclonatronaceae; genus RECM01. The sequence continues at coordinate 21,562 of JAIVHB010000171.1, forward strand.
ATGCCACCTCCGATTATCCCAGCGCCTTCAACGGCTGTCATATGGGGCCACGGGTAGGGAAACCCGGTGTATTCACTCAAAAATGTGATGGAGTGCTGTGAGTACCGCACCGATTCTTTCCAGAGCGGCGCCGTTTCCCGGTAAAACGCGTTGATGATAGCATAATCGGTCTGACCATCGCCGTTCAGATCGCCAACAGGGGTACGGGCTGCGTCCCAGAATGAGGCTTTGGTCGCGCTGAAGGCCACATCCCGGACCTGTTCAGCCCTGAATTTCCAGGTGAGGATGCCGTCACTGCCAGGGCGGGTGCCGGCGCGGCCAAAATCTTCACGGCCCAGCACCGATACCACCTCATCGCTGTTTATGGCTTTTTTATACCGTTCGAGTACGTGGGATGCCAGCACCTCCTCAGGGTTGAGAAAATCGCCGGTAGCCATAACCGCCCAGCCTGCCGGCACTTCGATAGTGAGGTTGTAGTCGGCGAAACCGTGATAAAATTCGGCCCTGCCCAAAAACGGATCGGTAAACCAGCCGTTCACATCATCATAAACGGCCATTTGCGGGTACCAGTAACCCAGATAAAACAGGTTATCGCCGTCGTGACCCATACGGCCCGAAGCTCCGGCAGAGGGTATCTTAAATGACCATTCGATCTCAAGCTCAGCAGCCGAACCGGGTGCTACCGGCCTGACAGGGATTACCCGCATCACCGTACCATTTAAGGAATACCGGGCCCCAGGTGGTGTAGTAGTAATTGTCTGCCCCTGCACCGACACCCTTTCCAGGTTAATACCGCCGGTTAACTCGGCCGGCTCCATCCGGGGAACCCCTTCTGCATGAAGATTCTGCGTGAGTTCCAGGAACAGGGACCGGAGCGTATCCGGTGAATTGTTATTATAGCTTATCCTGACCGATCCCGAAACGGTTCTGGTTTCGGGATGAAGCCTGGCACGGATATCATAAGTGGCATACTGCTGCCAGTAATCCGGTCCCGGTGTGCCGGAGAGGGTACGCGTACCTTTTCGGATTGCATCCTGATAACCCGCCGGTATATCGATTGTGTAGGGCAGGTCCCGCTCTATTTCGACGGGAACCACAATGCGTTCACGTTCTGCCTGAACAGGATCCGGTTGCTGCACAACACATGATGTTAACAATAAGAGCAGGAAAACCTGAATAGTATAAAAAGCTAAACGTACCAGATTCATAACAATAAGGATACTGTAAATTGATGTTATAATGCAGTACGGTAAATAGCACGAATATCGCTTGATGTCAATAAACCAAACGAGAAAAAGAGCTGCAGTGCAGACAGATAACAGCTTGAGAGCTCAAAAGTTCAACAACTCAACAGAAAACAGCTTAAGAGCTGTAAAGAGAATAATAGCTCAACAGTTTTGAGCTATATTTTTATTTCACCAGCAACATTTTTCCCGTACTCCTGAACAGCAGTCCGTCGGCCCCGTTTACCCGCAGTTCGTACAGATAGGTGCCGCTTGCAAACCGGCGCATGACGAGTCAGGCACAGATTCGAAAATAAAACGTGAGGCACTTTTAACCCATGCATCATGGCGGTTTCTATTTCCCGAACGGAATTGTAATTCCAAGCCAGGGGATACCAATATAGGATCCTTCAATATCCGTTGGCCTGAACAGGCCGAAATCAACAGCCAGCCTCTCCGTCGCGTAACGGATACCAATTGACAATAACGCCAGGTTTTCGTCACCAGCCGAGATAAAATAGTTTTCCGACAACAGGTAAATGGTCCGGCCTAAACGCGTCATACCACTCACATTTATAAACGGTGTATTCGACCAGTCGCCTCCGGCGTATCCGAAGCCCAGACCCATCGACAGATTGTGGTCGCTTCCCCCAATAGTGGCTACTCCATAGGCAAAACCGAGCCCGGTACCATCTTCACCCAGAATACCACCGAAAAGACCTCCTGCGGCCAGATGAAAATTATCCTGACCCAGGGGGATCGACAGTTTGGGCAAAATCCAGATGGGAGTAGCCGAAGCGCCAAATAAAAACATCGGTACAATTCCCGCGCCCAGTGAAAAATTTTTGGTTAAGCCCACATTCACATTATTGAAAAAAATCCACGTGTTTTGGTAATACCCGTGGCCCCGATTTATCCCCCGGGCATTTGTCGCAAAAAAATACCGGGTCGGTTGCGGGTTATCGTACCAGTACTCCCCGTCTCTGAATTGCGAAGGATCAATTTCCCTCATCAACCGGATGTTGGCCCTGGCTATGGTGATCTCCCCCAGATCCTGCGTGCTCAGCACAATGGATTCCTCGTTCTGTGAGATCACTTCCCCGGTAAAAACGTTCCCCTGCAGCGTTTCAATGCGGTACTGACTGCCCACCGTTTGCGCCAGAAGATGCTGGCACAACACGGGCAGGAGGATGATCGAAATGAAGATTGCGTTCAGCAGAAGGGTGCCGGTTTTCTTCATTATTTTAGCCCTTTCAGAATTAAAAGACCTTGCCATGATGCGTTTTTATTGCACGAATAATACTGTACAAGACGTCAGATACAGCAATCAGAACAGAAAGATGCGGCCGGCAGTATTAGAAATAATCTGTCGTGCCCGACAAGATTACAAATAAAACCGATGTGTTGCTACAAGTAAGAATGCTTCGAGTGGCAGAATGCTGCACCTGGATGTGGTGCCGGAATGAGGATGAGGTTAAGGTTAAGGTTAAGGTTATGGTTAAGGTTAAGGTTATGGTTAAGGTTACAGCGGGACCCGGATTTTTACAGAAACTACATCGTTTCGGCAGCCGGATTTCATCCATTGCTGCACTTCCTGGATGATTTAAAAACTTCTTACATCCTGCCATATCCGGATATCATTACACCCATGATTCAACTGGAAAAAACTAACCTGCAACCGGGTAAAGCACCGATCAGGTATCTGTCAGAAATCAGCTGTTTCAATTAACCCGGGATATAGCCTCCCATTTTTGGAATAATCAGGCAGGATGCGTTATACTGTTCCTGTTTTAACATTTCCGTGACCTGTTCCCCAATCCATTCACGATTTCGTCGCATCAATGACCTTTATTGAAGGCTTATCCTATAACTGGTTTCTGCTCTACTATTTCAGCCTGTCGCTGTTGTTTCTGGTACTGGCCCTGGCCTGGATCATCAAACCAGGCGCGTTCGGCGACTACCTCGTCATCAGTTCCCGGCAGGAAAAACGGCCTGTGGCATTGGTCATCATGCTGCGATACTTCGCCCTTTTCACCCTTCTTTCCCTGTTTTTCTCCTTTTTCCCATTCTCGTGGATCGAGCTGGTTTTCACATTCTGGTGTTTCGGCATCGTCTATCTCGGCGGATCCTATCTGCTGCGCTGGGAGGTTATCAGAGACATCATCCTCGAAAAAAAATCGCAATTAAATCGAGTGATCCGCAAACTGGGTGCCACCATGCTGGCAGTGAGTGTACTTATCTTCATGCTGTGCCTCATACATATCGACCAGGGGATGTAACCTGTAAATCGAAACGCTGCACGGAACGGCAATTACCATTTATGATTCAAATCGAAAAATCGGGATGGCAGGGTTTCAGGCTGCCGGAATATCGCATTGCCCTCGACGCGGGCGGGCATACGGGCGATCATGTGTTCATCACCCACGCCCACGCCGACCATGTTCCCCGCGACCGGAAACTGACCGTACATTGCAGCGCGGCCACTGCCGAACTGATGCGGGTACGGGGCTTCACCGGCGAAGCGAGGGTACACGATTTTCTGCAGCCGGTTGAACTGCCCGGATGCCGGGTTACGCTCTACCCGGCCGGACACATCCTGGGATCGGCCATGGTTTATGTGGAGACCGACCAGGGCAGCCTGCTCTACACCGGCGACTTCCGCACGCCCCCGTCGCCCACCACCGAGGGCTTCGAAGAACCCGCCGGCGCCGATGTGCTGATTACCGAAGCCACCTTCAGCCTGCCGGTATACCGCTGGAAGCCTCAGGAAGAACTTTTCAGGATGATCCGCGACTTCGCCACCGATGCCCTGGCTGATGGCGACACGCCCGTTTTTCTCTGCTACAATCTCGGCAAAGCCCAGGAGGTGATGTACGCCCTCGCCCCGGCGGTCGACCGCATTCAGATCCACGGCGCAGGGTATGGACTTTGCCAGGTTTATACCAAATTCGGCTACGACCTCGGCAATTACGAAACCTACAACAGGAAAACTCTTGACGGCAGCGCGCTCATCACGCCCGGTTCGACCATGGATTCGGCCATGCTTGGCAACATCCGCCGCAAGCGGGTGGCCTACTGCTCGGGCTGGGCCAGCAACGACGCCCGGCGCGTGCAGCTCAACGCCGACGCGATGATCCCCATCAGCGACCATGCCGATTTCTTCGAGCTCATCGCCTTCTGTAAACGGATGCAGCCCCGCCACGTGTACATTACCCATACGCCCAACCCGGATGTGGTGAGCCACTACCTGTCGAAAGAGGGCATCAGTTCTTCGGGAATGGCAACGGAGGGCAAGGCCGATGAGTGATAAAAACAGGCCGGGCCCAGGCCAGGAAAACCCCCGGATTGACAACCTTACACGCGATACCTTTCTGCACTTTTGCGAAACCATGGAGGAGGTTTCACGCACGCGGAGCACGAACGGGAAAATCTCCCGGTTTGCGGCATACCTGAGCGTATTGCCCGGCTCCGGTGATGTGGACCTGGCCTGCCGTTTTGCCGGCGAAGGCGCCTTTCCGTCGGTTTCAGGCCGTCGGGCGTCGGTGGGCCACCGCACCGTGGGGGTCTGCGCGGCCGATTTCTGCGGCATCGACTACGACCTCGTGTTCAAGCCCTGCCGCACCGCGACCGGAAGCTCCTCGGAAACCATCCAGCGGCTGATGGACAACCTGGATGAGGTCCGCGCCAGACAGCGTTCCGCCCTACCCGGCCTGCGGCAGATTGAATCGGAATTTGAACGCCTCGCGCAGGCCCGCAGCCGCGACGACAAGCAGGCCCTGCTCCACGAAATCTGGACGCGCCTCTCCCCCGTCGAGGTGAAGTACTTTATCCGCATCATGGGCCAGGGATCGCTGCGCACCGGCTTTGAAGCCCGGAGCATCACTTCGGCCATCGCGGCAGCCTTCGGGGCGGATGCCGAACAGGTGCGCTATGTGCACATGATCACCGGCAGCCTCGGGCGGACCGCCGTGCTCGCCAGAGAGGGCCGGCTGCATGAGGCCGGCTTCCGCCTGTTCCATCCCCTCGCCTTCATGCTGGCCTCACCGATTGAAAGCCGAAGCATCGCCGACCTTGCCGGCTACGTGGCCGAAGAGAAATTCGACGGCATGCGCTGCCAGGTGCACACCGATGGCGAATCGGGCCGGCTCTACTCCCGCGACCTGAACGACATCTCAGGATCCTTACCCGAGGTGATCTCCTTTTTTGCCAATAAAGGGATGCCCGCCACCGTGCTCGATGGCGAACTGTGCGTGTTCCGCGACGATACCATCCAGCCCTTTCAACATCTGCAGAAACGGATGGGGCTGATAAAACCCTCGAAAAAGATACTGGAAAGCCATCCCGTTATCTTCATCGCCTACGATGTGATGTTCACCGGGGGGCGCCCCGCCTTTGAACTGCCGCTGGAGGAGCGCCGGTCACTGCTCGAGGGGCTGTGCGCCGACTATCACATCAACTTCACACGTCAGTACGCCATCGCGGATGAGGCCGATGTGGAGCGCCTGTTCAATGAGGCCCTGGCCCGTGGCAACGAAGGATTGATGCTCAAGCGCCTGGGCAGCACCTACGAATACGGACAACGCAAAAAATCGTGGCTCAAGGTGAAAAAACCGGGTGGCTCGATCGATACGGTAATCATGTACGCCACGGCCGGCAGCGGGCGGCGCGGCGGCACCTACTCCGACTTTACCCTGGGCATTTCGGTGAAACACGACGACCGCTACGAAGAGGAGTTCATCCCCATCGGCAAAGCCTACGGTGGCTACTCCAACGAGGAGCTTAGAAAGCTGAACGAAGCCATCAAACCACTGATCGCCGACCGCTTCGGGCCCACCCTCTCCCTGCTTCCCGGTATCATAGTGGAGGTCGAGTTCGACACCATTCAGGTGAACAAGCGC
>JAIVHB010000131.1 GCA_020201275.1 Rhodothermaceae bacterium
GATATTTCTCTTCGGCTTTTCTTCGGGTTTTATCAAAATAGGGTTTGAGCAGTGCCCAGGCCTTTTCGTGTATCTCCTCAGGCCGCTCCAGGTCGTGATTTCCCGGAAGGCCCTCCTCATACAAGCTGCCATAATCACTGATCTCCCTGTACAGAGGCAACAGGGAATCCACCCCGGCAAGCATAACCGGAATCCTTTGGGAGCCCATATAGTTGCACAGAGCCTCGTCAATTTTCCGCAGATACTGTTTTATGTCATGTGTTTGGTCATCTTCACCGGCGCCATGGCCGTGAAAGATCGCGGAACGTCCTGCCTGCCTCATCGAGGTACCGGTATGGAACTGCATGGTCTGAATGTACTCATCAATGTTCAGTGCTTCGGCCAGATTTTCAGGAAGATCTTCAAGCTCAACCGGATGTACACTATCGCGGGAACCCCGCAGCAGCCTAACCGATTTCTGGCTCATCACAAGAATATAGAACAGACCGTCTCCTGTTAGTAGCGGCATGAGGGGTTTCAGATGAAATCTCGTACCTGTATAGTGAAATTCATCAAATCGTACCGGCAGCCGGTAATAGCTGAACGTATCAGGAGAACGAAATACCGCGAATCCATCGCCCATATGCTGCCATAACAACGTATCGTCAAGTAATTTTCGCAGTGGATTCAGAAGTTCGTCAATCTTCCTCTCTTTCATCCCCGCTTTTTCAAGATCCCGTTCCACCCTGCCTAAAAGATTTTTAAAGCGGATCGGATCCTGTTCTGTTTCCCGCCCCGTACGGTGAGTGGGCATGTATAACGATATGCACGGGTTTTCAATACTTTGGGATAGTTTTTTGAGTTCTTCAACTGAAAATACAGTCATAATTACCTCTCTTTTTTTCTCTGAATATTTCAAAGAGCCTTTTTGGCCCGATTGCCGGACAATTACTTGCTTTAGACAATATAACCGGCCGAAGCCAAAATATCATGCCATTCCTGATGTTTATAGGATCCCCAACTCACACGCCCCTAATCTATCTGCGCTTCGCTCTTCGCCTGCGCTCAGGCCATGCTACCGGTGACAGATGTGTTACCGGTGACATCTTTTCTATACAACCTCTTTCAGGTGGAATAATCGCGGTTAGATATGCACGTTTTTGATTTATCGATTCATAAGATTCAACGACGTACCGATGTACCGATTTATATCAATTCTACAGGGTGCAACTATGTCTTGTCCCAAATAGTGTTGCCCGCATTGGGCAAAATCAGGGGCTACCGGTGACATACTTCCAAATCACTTCGCCGTTCAAATGTTCTATTGTTCACTTGTTCCCTAATTCAAAGCATGCTAACGGCACAGCTGTTCAACTGTTGAAAGCATAGTTAACTGCACGTATCTTGATTTAAGCTTACGAGCCCTATTTTAGCAGTGTCATTTTCCTGCTCAATACCTGCCCTCCGGCTTCGATGCGGTAGATATATACCCCGCTGGCTACACTGGCGGCATCCCACTCCACGGTGTAAGTACCCTGCTGCTTCGGTTCTTTCACCAATACGGCTACGCTGCGGCCGAGTATGTCGTACACCGTCAGGGTTACATCGGCGAATTCCGGGATGGTGTAGGCGATGGTGGTTGCCGGGTTGAACGGGTTGGGATAATTTTGCTGCAGTTCAATAAACCGTGGCAGTTCAGCATCATCCGGTACGGGAACAGCGGTCCCATCGAGCAGGCCTGAAGTGATTTCCACTTTTGCAGCTATCTCGAGGATCTCTGTTCCGGCTTCCCTGAATATGAATTGCCAGCTGGTCCCGTCCCAATACATGCTTCGCAACTGTGATGTACTGCCGTTATCGATTGCAAAATCAAGGCTCCCACCGTTCGTTGTTCCCAATACGATGTGATAATCAGTACCTGCCTGAACGCGGACTTTAGCCGCACTGATGTCAAAATAGTTGTAAATGACGGGTTGTACAGCACTCATTGATACTGTTGTTCGTTCTCCAAGCCGTGTACCCGGTTTCCCTGCGTTATCGGAGTAAACCTCGAAGTACAGATTGCCGCCTGAACTTATACTACTATATGTATGCAGCTGAAAGCCGGTTACATCGCCAGTCAGGCCGGGAGTGAACCTGATCGCGTATCTATTATCGCCATCCAGCGTTTTGGATTCAGCCGAGGGGCTAAGAAGAGTGCCGTGATACGACAAAAACTCGGTTACCGTGTCGGTATTGATGTTCAGCATCTCTCTCATGGCACTCAGAACATTTAATTTACCCGCACCCCAGGCATTTGTGGTAACCGGTCCCGTGAACACATCACGGTCGGCGGTACTGATTATCAGATGTTTTGCCTCACCGGCTGTGAGATTCGGATTGGCCCCCATCAGCAAGGCAACAGCACCTGCCACATGAGGGGAGGCCATGCTCGTTCCGCTTTTTACGATATGCTTGTCTCCATAGAGCACTGTATTTCCACTTCCGGTATCCTGGTCACGCGAAAGGGCTGCTTTAATCACGAACCCCGGCGCCGAAATCTCCGGTTTCTGCCGGCCATCCCTGCTCGGACCAATACTGCTGAAACTGGCAATATCCCCGTTAACTGCAGCTGTAAAAATGAGGCTGTTGCCTATACTGTTCACAAAATTTCGGTTTACCGTGTAGGCCCCGACCGTGATGGCATCTTTCGAAGTTGCTGGCATGGTTACGGTGTAATCGTTGTTGGCATCAAGCATTGCTGCGGCCGAACTGCCAACAGAAAAGGAGGCCAGCCATGCGTTGAAATTTACATTCTGTGATGACGTTGAGAGCTCCAGAATCCAGTCGCCGCTTACAGGTTCACTGCCTTCTTCGGCATCGTATACCCACACCAGGATATTGGTACGGTTTCCGGTGGTACCATTGTACATATACACAGTACCTTCCACATTCTCATCAAATGTTATATTGGTCATGGACACGGCCTCAAACGTGCTATCTGCCGGGTTTGTAAGTGTTGCGGTAACCGGCATGGTCCCTTCCATCCAGATGTCGATGATGAACTGATCATTGGATGTACCAGTGCGGGGTGTATATTCCGGAATACGAACGGTAAGGGTATCTGGCTGATTATTACTAATTGAGCCTGATCTGTGCAGGTTTCTGCCACCATCGTTTCCTGCAGAAGTTACGACCGCAAAACCCGGATCTTTTGACAATTCATCGATGGCCTCCTCATCGGGTCGGGTACCGTCTCTCGGACCTATGCGCCCGCCCAGGCTCAGGTTAACTACAACCGGTTTCCCCAGCTCCCTGCCCTTAAGGCTTGCATAGCTCAAACCATTGATAATATTGGCAAGCGAAAATGAATTGACACCTCCACGAATCACGATGATATCGGCATCGGGAGCAAGTCCCTGGTACAGTCCGCTCGCCGCCGCCGATCCCAGAACATGGGTGCCATGGCCGTTGGTGTCTCTCGACCGGATAAGATCAGGATTTTCAAATGCAGCCTCAATGCGGGTTCTGTTGTATTCAACTCCGTAGTCAAGATCGCCACCCGGAGTCGTTTCTCCCTGCCCGGCCTCAAGGGTTACATCCCAAAGGTATAGAATCCGCGATCTGGTTGTATCGCCGGGCACCCTGAAGTTCGGATGCTGCCAGTCGACACCGGTATCAAGTACCACCACAATCGCACCCTCGCCTCTATATTGTGTACCATTCAAATAACCGGCATGCAGCAGATGTGCCCTGGTCTCATACAGGCTCTGATCCATCTGAGGCAGTTGCAGTTCGCCGGCTACCGCCGATGTAACCCCGTCAATACGTATCAGGTCTTCGAGTTGATGCTCACCCACCCTGGCTGTAACGAAACCGGGCATCACCGTATTTACCTCTATGCCGGCATTACGCAGAGACCCGGCATCGTCGGTGTAGATGATTACCGGATAGACAAGACCGCCTGTTCTGTCGTTGTAAATACCATCGGGCAGGTCATCTCTGTACTGTGCTCCCTGCTGCAGACCACGTTGTTCGAGACGGTACCTTACCAGCCCCGACTGTAGAATCAGATCCAGGCGTGCAGCTTCATCTCTGTGCAGAAAACGGCTGTTCAGGGCCGGGTCGTGCGAAAAAACGGACAATCTTTCATCGGCGGCATGCTGCCTCTGTGTGTCGGAGGGTACACGCTCATTTTGAGCCGCTGCACCGGTAGCAAGAAACAGTGCCATTAGCGCTGCAATGAAAATTTGCAGAATTTTATGCAGCATCATTTATTGGTCGTTTTGTGGAAAATTCAAATCGGAGTCTGCCTCAACAGATTGCGTGGATTCAAGTCCGGCGGCCATGAGTATCTCTGCCCTGGTCAGCCTGGCTGTTACTATCGGACCAATTACAGCATCAAGTTTTAGGCCGGCATCCCTCAGATGTTCCGCGTTATCCGTACGGATGATCACGCTGTACAGGTCTTCATCATGTTCATTGCGGCCAACTGTATCCGGTACATTACCCTCCTCTGTGGCAACTTCAACCAGTAGTTGAAGACGTGCATCAAGTTTGTTCATTGTTTCCGGGCTTATCTGATCGTCCAGACTGCATGCCGGCAACAACATAAGCAGGCTAAATACTAAAAAAGTGCTCGTGTTCATTTCAGTTTATTAGGTTTTCCCGGACTTATAAGGTTTTCCCGGACCCGGTATCGATATCTTATTCATTTAGAACGGATAATTTGCCTTTTCCGTTTTCGATACGAAAAAAAAACGTAAACATGCCCGGCCGATATTCTTGTTTGCACACCGGAAAACAGTTACTGTTGCTTGTGAAAGGGTGCCAACCATCCGATTCCGCCGGAATAGTACAAAATTTTCAGCTTTATTTGTCACATCTAAACGTCACATATTGGCAGGTATTGATTTGCCCGGCATACCTCAACAATCCGGTGTTTCATAAATAGGCATAATTGAATACATTTATCCAACCTCTAACAAGCAGTGATCATTCAGGTAAGTACATAAAAATCAGCAAATCTAATGCCTACAGTCTATCTTGACAATGCGGCCACAACCCGGCTCGACGAACGGGTTCTGGAGGCCATGCTCCCCTATCTGAGGGATGAGTACGGCAATGCCTCATCCATCCACCATGCTGGCCGCAAGGCTACCGTGGCCGTTGAGGAGGCCCGGGAAAAAATCGCGGCGTTTATTAATGCAAAGCCATCTGAAATTGTTTTTACCAGCGGTGGTACCGAGAGCAATAACTGTGCCATAAAGGGTGTGCTCAAGGCCACTCCCAAACGCCATGTGATCACCTCCCGGGTGGAACACCATGCGGTACTGCATCCCGTACAGCATGCCCGCAACGAGGGTGTGAATGCTACATTTCTGGATGTAAAACCCACCGGACATGTTACGGTTGAACAGGTTCGCGAGGCGATAAACGACGATACCGCATTGGTTACTCTCATGCATGTGAACAATGAGATCGCTTCGGTAAACCCCGTAAAGGAGATTGGTTTACTATGCGCTGAAAAGGGCGTGCCTTTCCACACCGACACCGTTCAGAGCATCGGCAAAATCCCCGTCGACGTGGTTGACATGAATATAAATTTTCTCTCGATGAGTGGCCATAAGATACACGGGCCCAAAGGTGTAGGGGCTCTATTTATAAAGGCGGGAAGTCGTTGGAAACCATGGATGGAAGGCGGCTCACAGGAGCGGCGCCGGCGCGGCGGCACACACAATGTAGCCGGTATTGCTGGACTCGGAAAAGCTGTGGAGATCGCCGCGACCGACATGGAGAACAACAACCGGCATCTTAAAGAACTTAAAACACGGCTTGTAACCGGGCTGAAAAACACCTTCCCCGAACTGATCGCTTTCAACGGCGACATCGAAAGCGGGGCCAGCCATATTGTGAATTGCTCGTTCAGACTGGACGACCAGAAATCGCTCGACGGCGAAATGCTGCTGCTCAACCTCGATATCGAGGGAATCTGTGTTTCGAACGGATCAGCCTGTACATCAGGGGCCGTTGAAGCCTCCCATGTACTCACTGCCCTTGGCATGGTAACCCCTACCGCAAAAAGCAGCCTCCGGTTCAGTCTCAGCAAATTCAACACCACAGAGGAAATCGATTATACCCTTGATAAACTCGGTGCCATAGTGAAAAGGATGCTGCAGACAGCCGATGCATAAACAATCAGCATCAAAATTTATCATCCGATGACATCCGCTTCACAATTGAGGCTCGCTGTATTCTGTGGATCCGGCATGGGCAATAACCCTGTATACCGGGATGCAGCCCGTGAGACCGGACGGCTGATGGCCCGCAAAAATATCGGCCTGGTCTACGGCGGTGCATCGATCGGCATCATGGGCGTTATTGCCAACACCCTGCTGGAAGCAGGTTCGGAAGTGCTCGGTGTGATACCGGAGCGGCTGATGAACAGGGAGGTTGCCCACCCGGGCCTAACCCGTCTGTACACCACACAGAGCATGCACCAGCGGAAATCCCTCATGATGCAGCTATCCGACGGATTTGCCGCACTTCCCGGGGGATTCGGAACCTACGACGAACTGTTCGAAATCATCACCTGGGCCCAGCTCGGCTACCATAACAAGCCCGTCTATATACTGAATATTGCAGGGTATTTCGACCCGCTGGTCACCATGATCACAAAAGGTGTAGACGAAGGCTTTATAAAAGAAGGGTATTTATCGCTTTTTACAGTTTTCGAGGAACCGGCACCCATGCTGGATGTGTTCTCAAACCATGTAAGCAGAAACACTGCTCAATCACTCTAAAGATCATCTATTTTTACTCATGCAGCTCAACAGCTGTTTTCTTGCAATCCTTTTTACCATGATTCCAGTAAATACCGCTCCCGATTCCGGACCATTAACCGGCAGTAACACCACATACCCTGTTGAACCCTGCCCCGATACACCCAACTGTCATATTGAAGAGGTGGCAATACCTGAAAATCCGGCCCTGATATTCGACAGGCTGGTAGAGTGCCTTCATCAGACCGGGGCTGAATCGGTAACGCCGGAACCCGATGAACTGTTCGTATCGGCGGTATATAAAATCCCACTGCTTGGTTTCCGCGACGATGTTACCGTCCGCGTTGTTCCAGCTGGAAACGGTGAATCTGTGCTGTTTATCAGAAGTGCGAGCAGGGTGGGCCACAGCGATTTGGGCGTGAACCAGAGAAGAGTAAAGCGGATTCTCAGAAAGCTGAAAACACTCTGAGCCTACACCTCTGCACCGGCTTCCTTGTAGATTTCGTTGATGAGCCCTTTGTACCGCTCTTCGATAATCCTGCGCTTAACTTTGAGAGTGGGTGTCAGTTCGCCAGTTTCCACTGTAAATGCGTCAGACAGCAGACGGAACTGACGTACTTTTTCGTGTGATGCCAGATTTTTATTCAATACCTTCAGTTCCTTGTCGTACAGCTTGAGGATGTCGGGGTGGGTGAGCAGCTCTGATGGGTCATTATAAATGATCTGGTTCTGTGCAGCGTGCGATTTGAGCATATCAAAATCCGGAACAATCAGGACAGACATATAGGTCTGATGTTCACCCAGAATCACACACTGGTCAACATACATACTGCTTTTCAGTGAATCTTCAATCGGACCCGGATAGATATTTTTACCGCCTGCATTCACGATCATGTGCTTGAGTCGGTCGGTAATTTGCAAATAACCATCAACAAAGCGGCCGATATCGCCGGTGTGGAACCATCCGTCATCATCAATAACCTCTTTGGTGGCCTGTTCCTTGCGCCAGTATCCCTTCATCACATTGGGACCTTTGCAAAGGATCTCACCAGATTCGGTGGTCAGGTTGCTCGGATAATCGTCGCCGGAGAGTTCACCGATATTCTGACCGTTTTCAACGCTTTGAATGGCTACCACTACACCGGGGATTACATGCCCGACCGTTCCGTACCTTTCGCGGCCGAATGGATTTACAGTAATTACCGGCGTGGTTTCGGTAAGGCCGTAACCCTCGGTAATTTTGAGCCCGGCCGACTCGAAAAAGGTGCCTATGTCGGATGGCAGAGCAGCACCGCCCGAAACAAACAGCTTAACCCTGCCGCCTGTTCTCTGCTTAAGTTTGTCGAATACCAGCTTGTCGGCCAACATTTTCTGAACACTCACCAAACCTCGTTTACCCGCAGCATACTTTTTGCCGACGTTTAGTGACCAGTTAAAGATTTTCTTCTTGGTATCGTTGCCCTCTTCAACATTTTTCAGAATCAGGTTGTAGATCTTTTCGAAAAGACGGGGCACCGATACCACCACAGTCGGGTGGGCTTCAACCAGGTTTTTGGATACGGTATCCACACTTTCGGCGAAATATATCTCGGCACCTGCAGCCAGCATGGCGTAGTAGCCGGCAATCCGCTCAAATGAGTGGCAGAGGGGGAGGAACGAGAGGGTTCTGTCGTTTTCGCCGATAGTCAATACCTGATGGGCCGCTTTCACATTGCTCACAATATTATTGTGGGTGAGCATTACCCCTTTGGGTTCACCCGTGGTTCCGGAGGTGTAAATGAGGGTAGCCAGATCATCCCTGGCCACTTTAACCGATTCAGCAGCAATTTTTTTCTCATACTTTTTCAGCAGGCTTTTGCCTTTCTCAATTACATCGCGGAACAGGACCACAAAATCATGCTCCATCAGGCTGGTCACCTTCGGCTCGTCGAAAGCAATAACCTGCAGTATATCCGGGCAATTGGGCTTTGCCTCAATTGCTTTTTTCAGTTGAATTCCCGTAGAGACCAGGAATAGTTTTGAACCCGAATCCCTGAGGATGTACTCACACTGGTTGACCGGAAGCGTTGAATAGAGAGAAACGTTTACTGCTCCGATCAGCTGAGCGGCAAAATCCATCAACGCCCACTCATAACGGTTTTCACTTAATATGGCAACCCGGTCGCCTTTACCAACACCCATATCAAGATAGTAAGCCGCAAGGGCATACACATCTTCGGTGAATTTGTCCCAGTCTATGGTTTCATAAGGCTTGTTTGATTCCGGTTTATAGGCAAATGCGGTTTTGCCGGTCAGCTTGTACTTTTCTGTCAGATTCAGAAAAAGTTCGGGTATCGTATCAAAGTCGACTTGTACGGGCATGGGGTGTGGTTTAATTCCTGTTAATCAGATGGGGTAATATACGAAAGATGATGCAATGTGGTCACATTCCTGCACGCATCCCGAACCGGGCAATGCATAACATAGCAATCGGGATGAGAAGGGTTCAATCAGATCCGGAAACGACATATGAATGAAATTAACCACATCCGTTATCCGTTTCACAACCGAATTTAGTATATTTAAGCAGTCTAAATCTACACTATATGGCAACACCTGCTCAAGAAGATACCATTCAGGAAGTAAAAGAGATCTTCCGTAATTATCTGAAGAAAAACAGCCACAGGCAAACACCAGAACGCTTTATGGTGCTGGAGGAAATTTACCGTACCGACGGGCACTTCGATGCCGACGACATGTATTTCCGGATGAAAAATACCGGGTACCGGGTTTCGCGGGCTACCGTCTACAATACACTGGATCTGCTTGTGGAATGCAATCTGGTGCAGCGCCATCAGTTCCGCCAGAACCAGTCGTACTATGAAAGGGCCTACGCCTACCGTCAGCACGATCATATAATATGCGATACATGTGGTGCCGTTCTGGAATTTTGTGACCCGAGGATTCGGGAAATTCAGACCATGATGGAAAAAATACACGATTTCAGCATCACAGGTCATTCCCTGCATTTTTACGGATCCTGCCAGACCCCTGAAACCTGCACCCGAAAACCCGATCTCAAGAAAAAAGAATAAGGTTTCATCGGTTCAGGGCGCCGGCGTCAATCGCTATTCATTCGTGGCGATCGAGGTTTCTCGTATGAATTTTCTGGCAGCCCAGCGGCTTCCGAACAGGCCCATCAGCAGTGCCAGAACCATCATGGCTCCGATCAGATAATACCACTCGCCCAGCGGCCACTGGAATACCATCTCGTCGGCGTCTGGTATCAGTTTTGGCAGAATAAAGCGGAATACCAGGTCAAGCACCGCAGAGGCAAACAATCCGGCAATAAACCCCTGCAGAAGCCCCTCAACAAGAAACGGCCTCCTGATAAAAGCATTGGTGGCCCCAACCAGCTTCATCGCCCTGATCAGTTTCTTTTTAGCATAGATGGTGAGCCTGATTGTATTGAATACCAGTATGATGGCTGTGAGCAGTATGAATGCGCCCAGCCCGCCTCCGATCAGCATTACCAGCCTGAACCTCGACTGCAGCATCTGGTATTGCATCCTGTTAAAGATTACCTCGTCTACATCCCGATGTTCACGAACCTGGTCTACCATGGCCACAATATCATCAAGTGTGGCATCACTTTTCAGTGAAACCCTGTAGGATGCGGGCAGAAAACCAAGATCAGCCATCGTTGATCCCTCAACACCAAAATCACGAATAAACACAGCCGCCGCACTGTCTTTGCTGATGTAATTCACCTGATCCACAACAAGCTGCGCTTCAAGTGCCTGCCTGATTGCCAGCCGGCGGTTATAGTCCACATCGTGGATGTATACTTCCACATCGACCTGGGTGCGCAGGTATTCGGCGATTTCGTAGGTATTGTAACCGAACCTGGCCAGCAGCCCAAGCAGCAGTACCGCCAGCATCAGCGAAATAATCGAGGTGATAAACGAAAATTTGGCCCTTTTGTAACCGGCGAAGCCCTCTTTTATGATATAGCCCAAGCTCATCTGTGCGTATTCTTATTCTTAGTATGATCGTATTTTGGGTCGAAACAGCCTAAGTTAGCTCAATCCGCTCCATTTTCACAAAATTCTGTCAATTCCTCAAAACCCATCTGATTCCCAGTCTGAAACGGCGCCCCGGCATGGGATAGTACGGGGTTTCAAAGTATCCCCTCTGCCCTGCCTGGTCAAACAGGTTTTCATATCGCATAAGCAGAATCACACTTCGAATGCGGGCCGACATGTCAAGGTCAACCTGATAGTACGATGGCAACAGCTCCGTATTCGAAGCCATATCCCACCAGTCGAGCGCGGGATTATAATCTGCGGCACGGTACCCTGATGGCGATAGCACACCGTGCAAACCTATTTTAATGTAGGTTGCATAATCGAACAGATAGCCTTTCCGGTAAACCGACATACGGTTCCTGAAACGGGTACCGCTTGTTTCCAGCAGCGAATTCTGTGGGCCGGTTTCATCTGAGTGGTAGAGCAGTATGGTCGATGACAGGTTAATCTCCCAGTTGGCACTGTTGAGAGCCGCAAACATTTCGCCCCCAAGCGAAAAATAGTCCTCCGAATTGATGAACGTACTGTCGGTATTCATCAGAATATCGTTGCGGATTCTCGATGCATATCCCCTTACCCCTGCTCCGCTCTGCGACGCAGTTGTCCAGCTTACGCCTGCGTCTGCTCGCTCTGTCTGAACGGGATACAGGTTTCGGCTGGCCCTGTAGGGGCTGTCGCGCCAGTAAAGCTGCTGCAGGGTTGGCATCCTGCTGCCGGCCGATACATTCATATCTACCCTGAATCTTCCATCCGGGTTCACACTGAGCCCGCCTCCGAGTCCGAAATCCGAGAACCCGTCCGAGCGGTATGCAAGATTACCTGTTCCGGCAATCCGGACCATATTGCCTGGACGGATGCCGGCATCGACACGCCCTTCACCCTCCGCCCAGCGGGAAATTTGGAGACTCCGGCGGCGGTCCGGGTCCATACTGTTATATGCGGCCCGCACTGATACCCGCACTTCTGCAGGACCGGCTGTTTTAAACCAGCTGGCGTGGGTGCCGAACTGAAGGGTCCGGTAAAAGGTGGTGTCGGTGCTGCTGAAGAAAAACCTGCGGAAACGCTGGTGCCAGACCCCTGCTTCAAGCTCCACCGGCTTCTCCTCTGCCGCGCGGTAGTAGAAATCGGTTCTGAGCAGGGTCTGCCGTACCGACGAGCGGGCCGATGCGAGCACGGGTGCCGAAAGGAAACGATCGAAGGGAAATGTGACCATCGATGCCATCTGATAACCGCCCGGTTCAGCCAGCTGATGGGAGTTGTAGTACAGCCCTGCCCTGAAAGCAAGTCTTCCGCTGTACTGGTGATGTACCCCGACATTGGCCTGTATCCCCTTGTATGAATCTCTGGGATAGAACCCACCATCCGCCATATTCCACAGGCTCATCTCCAGATTTGTGCGGTGATTCACATTCAGACTCACCAGACCATCCGTACTTATAAGCCCGTCTGGTCCCTGTTCATAATTTATTCTCGTGACCGGACGCACCAGGTAATACCTTCTGAGCCGGTAGTGTGTTTCGGCGGTGCCAAATGCAGTTTGTTCCTGCATCAGATCGATATGATGCATCTGAATACGGTTTATATTGACCAGTCCGCTAACAGGATCGGCCATCGGTATACCCTCAAAGTAGACTCGCTGCATCGCCGGGGAGTGGCCGTTAAGCACGGCGGCATCGGGCCGGCCTAGCCCGCCCAGCCGGTTCGTAACCACCCCGGGGCGCCTGTTATACCACTCCGCCAGATTCAGGAGCTGCAACCAGCGCAGGGTACTGTCGGTGAGTACGGAATTATAACCCGGCAGGCTTCTGAACTGAAGCGTCTTATATCTCACAATAACCTCCGGCACGGTTACGGAAACCGTATCGATGGCCGGCACTGCCAGCGTATCGGCCCGGGTTACAGCCAGCGTATCGCCGGCAACGGTTCCGATCTCCAGTGTATCGGCCCGGGTTACGGCCAGCGTATCGCCTGCAACGGTACCGATCTTCAGCGTATCGGCTGGGATTTCGGCCAATGATTCATTTGCATCGCTACTGACCGTCAGCCTATAGGTAGATGGCATGTGCGTTTGGGTCGTATCCGCCAAAACACTCAACAAACCGGCCAGTAACAGAAACAGAGGTGTCACGGTCAGGCAAACTCCGGTTTCAGGTCATAGGGAAATGAATCGATACCACTGAGACGCCGCCGCAGTATGTCGAGAGCGATAATTGCTGAACGCTCCTTGTTAATCAGGCGGTCTTTGAAAAGCATGGCCTTAACGGCGAAATGGGTTTCGGCCGACCAGTATCCGATCCAGATGGTTCCCACCGGTTTGTCGGGCGTTCCGCCACCGGGGCCGGCAATTCCGGTAGTCGACAGCCCGATATCGGCGTTAAACCGTCGGGCTGCACCCAACGCCATCTGCAGGGCCACGGGCTTGCTTACCGCTCCGTGCTCATTCAGCACATCTGCATCAACACCCAGCATTTCGATTTTAGCCCGGTTCGAATAGGCGCAAATTCCACCCATGTAGTACGCGCTGCTGCCGCTAACATCGGTAATTTTACTGCTGATCAAACCACCCGAGCAACTCTCGGCCAGGGCAAGGCTGCGTTTATTGCTGGCAAGCAGCCTCCCCGCCGTCGCCTGAATGGTATCTTCCGGTAAATCCGAAAATATATATTCGCCCGCTGTGCGGCGGATGTGCTCTTCAAGAGGCCATGCGGCCTGCCGCGCCTTCTCGGGAGTGTCGGCATAACTGCTCAGCCTCAGGGTGATGCCCTGAATTCCCGGCAGAAAGGCCAGCGCCACCCTGCCGTTCAGATACTCTGATATGTTACCGATATTCAGGTCAGAGAGCGTACTTTCCCCAATCCCGGCAATCTGAATATAGCGGCAGTAGTAGCAGGGTTCCAGGTTGAAATGAGCGGTCAGCCTTGGCATCAGTTCCTCGCGGATAAGATGCTTCATTTCGAGTGGCACCCCTGGCAGAGCGGCGAGTACCCGGCTGTTCACCCGGAAGTACATACCCGGTGCCGTCCCTTTCTTATTGAAGAGTACCTCACAGTTCGATGGTACCATCGACTGCCCCAGATTTGATGACGAGAGCGGGATACCGCGTTTTTCAAACATATGCCTGATATGCGCCCGACTCGGCTCATGCTCGGTCAGATCAACTTCAAAATATTTACAAAGCGCATGCCTGGTCACATCATCGTGGGTCGGGCCGAGGCCGCCTGTCATAATGGTGATGTCGGCGTTATTCAGACTGTATTCCACTTCACGGATTATCGCTTCCGTGTCATCATCAACAGTTACCGCCCGTGTGCACTCAAGGCCCTGCTCCGTAAAATACTGACCAATCCACGAGGTGTTTGTATTCACCACATCGCCAATGAGGAGTTCCTTGCCGATCGTAATAATGTGCACTTGCATAAAAAGCAATCAGTTAAATTAAATCGAAAAAATGTGTGCTGAAACGTGATACAGTTCGCAAGATATTGAATTCCTCCTCAAAAGTTTGTTGGCGTTGTACAAAACACTGCCCGACTCCTTATATTCTCAGCCATTTGTAAACACCTGCCATGATGGCTACTTTTAGGCCTGCATCGGGAATCCACATAATTACTATCTTACGGCATGAAAAGTGTGCCCAATCTGCTGAGCTGGCTACGTATGATACTGGCGCCTGTCTTTGTAGTGCTCTATCTGCAGGACGAAATTCTGTGGGCAGCACTTAGCGTCCCTGTTTTCGCCGTTGCAGCCATTACCGATTACTTCGACGGCTTCATCGCCCGCCACTACGGTGTCAGGTCGGATTTCGGGGTATTCCTTGATCCGCTTGCCGACAAGGTTCTCACCTTCAGCGGTTTCATCAGCCTGAGCATCTACTATACTGAATTTTTCCCCTGGATCGGAATAATGCTCATTGTTGGCCGCGACATCATCATAACCATGCTCAGGGTTTACGCAAAAAAGCGCGGCAAATCGATGATAACCAGCAACTCGGCCAAGGCAAAAACGTTCACCCAGTTGACTTTTCTGATTATCGCACTTCTGGCCGGGGTATTTGCAAGAACTGCAATTTCTTTGGGTGATTGGTCTTCCTGGCTGCTTGAAAGCGGTCTGCTCACATGGTTTTTCTTTGCTGTTGTGCTCTTCACGGTCTATACGGCCGTCGAATATATTGTAACCAACCGACATCTTTTTAATCGTGAAAAGCAAACTGCAACCTGAAATCATTGCCGGCAGCGTAATGGGAATCGGCTTCATGCCATTTGCTCCCGGCACGTTCGCGAGCCTTGTATCTCTGTTGCCGCTTGGGTGCATCCTCTGGTTCAGCGGGCGCGAATGGCTGATGATGTATATCATACTCACATCCCTTTTAACAATATGGGCTGCAAAAACATATGAAAAAAAGTACGGCCACGACCCGAAATCATTTGTGATGGATGAATGGGCCGGGCAGGGTGTGGTATTCCTTCTTCTGCCACTCGGGGGCGACTTTATCGCTTTTTTAACCATGCTGGGTGCAGGTTTTCTCCTTTTCCGTTTCTTCGATATTCTGAAACCCTTTGGCATCGGCAGTATTCAGGGGGCGCCCGATGGCATAGGTATTCTGCTGGATGATCTTCTGGCCGGCATATATGCGTTGATTTGCCTGCATTTGCTTATATTATACATTCTGTAAACTGCAAACTTTAATCAGTTACTTGCGTTAATACAGGATACCTTATACACTATTGCTATACATTGTAATTAAATGATTATTAATTCTGATTTTGCCCGGGAACTGGCCCTGGATCTGCTGAAAATTGATGCTGTAATTCTGCGCCCGAATGACCCTTTTACATGGACTTCCGGATGGAATTCCCCCATTTACTGCGACAATCGCCTCACGCTGATTTATCCCGAACTGCGTTCGAAAATTGCCGACCACCTTGCCGATTATATTAAAAACAGTTATCCCGACGTAGATGTGATCACAGGAACGGCCACGGCCGGCATCCCCCACGCAGCATGGGTTGCCGAAAGGCTTGCCAAGCCGATGGCGTATGTACGGGGAAAAGCCAAGGCGCATGGCCTTACAAGCCAGATAGAAGGCGGTGTAAAAAAAGAACAGTCCACGATTATTATCGAAGATCTGATTTCTACCGGCGGCTCCGTTATTTCAGTGAAAGACGTGCTTGAATTTGTTGGCGCAAAAGTAGTTGGTGCCGTGAGTATTTTTACATACGGATTTGATGTGGCAAATAAGCTATTTGAGTCCCAGGGGCTCAAGACAGCCTGTCTCACCGATTACAACACACTGCTTGATGTTGCCATAAAAAACGGTTATATCGATAAATCGGATCTCGTTATACTCAACCAGTGGAGAGAAAACCCAGATACCTGGCCCCGGTAGATGCAAGATACATCCGCACGCATACTATGGCACACAGCAAACTGGCTCGCACTTGGTGCCATGATGCGCTTCAGAAGGGGCAGGATGCGTCAGCGTTCCACTGCCATGGGTACTACAGACCGCGCCAGGTTGCTAACACTTGCCGACGATGTACTGCTGCACCAGCTCGCCCTGCGTAATCACATCAATAACGAGAGCGCTTATGCCGATCCGGCCGGTTACTGGGCCCCGGTTATCATCCTGTACCAGCAGACCGGCGATCTGCTGCATGAACTCCACCAGCATATGCTCGAACTTTCGCCTGTACGTTTTGCGCCCGTGGTGCCGGCTCTTGACCGGCAGATCCGTGCCTTCCGTACCTGCAACGACGACCTTGAGACCCGCCTATCCGGCCACCCTGCCATTGCCGACCAGCTCATCCGCGATATGACCAGGCTCAGATCGGGCATACAGACTATACTGAATTCGAAAACCTGATACACAAGTTCGACTTCCGCAGGTATCAAAGTCACATCTTTTGTATATTTAGCATTGTTCAAAAATCAAAACGTATGCCATTGAACCAGCGAAAATTTTACATAGAGACGTACGGCTGTCAGATGAATTTTGCCGATTCCGAGATCGTTAACTCCATCATGATCGACAACGGAATGCAGCCTGTTCACAAGGCCGAAGAGGCCGATATCATTTTTTTAAACACCTGCTCCATCCGTGAAAATGCGGAGACAAGGGTCTGGAACCGGCTCAAAGAGTTCCGCGGACTCAAGCGGCAGAAGAAAAACGACCTGATTGTTGGCGTTCTTGGCTGCATGGCCGAAAGGGTGCGTGAGCGTTTCCTGGAAAAGGAGAAACTGGTCGATATTGTGGTTGGTCCCGATGCATACCGCGACATCCCCAACCTGATTAGTGAAGTTTCAGACGGACGCAAAGCCGTTAACGTGCTGCTCTCCCAGGAAGAAACCTATGCCGACATCGCACCTGTGCGCACCACCGGCAATGGTGTAACAGCATTTGTCTCCATCATGCGCGGCTGCGATAATATGTGCTCCTTCTGCGTGGTACCTTTTACCCGCGGACGTGAGCGGAGCAGGCCGTGGCAGAGCATTCAGGACGAGCTGAAGCAACTCAGCGATCAGGGCTACCGGGATGTAACCCTGCTCGGGCAAAATGTAAATTCCTACCACGACAACGGCGTGCACTTTGCCGACCTGATGTACAAGGCCAGCCAGGTCGATCCGGAGATGCGCATACGTTTCTCTACCTCGCATCCAAAGGACTTCCCAAACGACCTGCTTCATGTGATTGCTGAGCAGCCGAATCTGTGCAGTTACATCCACATCCCGGCACAGTCGGGCAACTCGGAGATACTGGAACGCATGCGCCGACCCTACACACGCGAAGAATACCTTGAACTCATTGCAACCATGAGGGAACTCATACCGGGAGTCTCCCTTTCTACCGACATCATAACCGGCTTCTGCGGCGAAACCGATGAACAGCACGCCGAAACGCTTTCGCTCATGCAGACGGTAAAATACGACCTGGCCTATATGTTCGCCTATTCCGAACGCGACCGCACCCTTGCGCAGCGCAAATACAGCGACAACATCCCTGAAGCGGTAAAAAAACAGCGTCTTGCCGAGGTTATAAGTCTTCAGCAATCGGTTCAGGAGGTAAACAACCGGGCGGAAATCGGCACACGGCATCTCGTATTGGCCGAGGGCAGCAGCAAACGGTCGGATGATCAACTATTTGGTCGCACCGATACCAATAAAGTGGTAATATTCGACAGGAAGAATTTTGATGTAAATCAGTACGTGGATGTTGAAATTACAGGATCGACATCGGCCACACTGTTCGCCGAGCCGGTGAAGGTATCATCCATTGCTGAGTTCTTCGGAACCACCGTAACGGTATAAAAGGAAACACATTGGACCGAACTCAGATCCAGGAAAAATACGGGCTCATTGGTTCATCACCTGCGCTGATGCAGCTGATCGACAAAATTCTGCAGGTGGCACGCACCGATATCACCATTCTGCTGCAGGGCGAGAGCGGCGTTGGCAAGGATGTGGCAGCAAGAACCATCCACGGTCTGAGCCGGCGTTCAAATAAAAACCTGGTCATCGTTAACTGTGGCGCCATCCCCGAAGGTATTATCGAAAGCGAGCTCTTCGGCCACGAGAAAGGCTCCTTCACAGGGGCCCATGAATCACGGCAGGGTTACTTCGAAAAAGCAGACGGGGGCACCATTTTTCTCGACGAAATCGGCGACACCCCGAAAAATGTTCAGGTTAAACTGCTCCGCATTCTGGAATCCGGCGAATTCTATCGGGTCGGTTCGTCACAGGTCCGAACAACCGATGTTCGAATTATTGCCGCCACCAACCGCGACCTGTGGAAGGATGTACAAAAAGGCGATTTCCGGGAAGATCTCTACTATCGCCTTGAAACTGTGAATATAAAGATACCGCCGCTGCGCGAGCGTCAGGATGATATCATACCCATCTTCCTGAAATTTGTTAAAGAGTTCGCCGCCAAATACGACTCAGTATTTCAGGGCTTTGAGGATGACGCCCGGGAACTGCTTGTCTCCTACCGCTGGCCGGGAAACATAAGGGAGCTCCGCAATGTGGCCGAACAACTTGTGGTGCTTGAACGCTCGCAGTTTATAACCCGGCACATCCTCAGCAAATACCTGAAAGGCCGCCAGCATCTGGGCTCGCCCGACAATCTGCCCATGATCTACACCGGAGAACACCATACCGACGACCCGCTCTATAACCGCGACCGCGAGCTTGTCTATCGTGCGCTGATCGAACTTCGAAAGGAGATTTCCGACATGAAGCAGCTCATGGGCACTTTTATCTATTCAAGTCTGGGTGAACGCGGGCAGCACCGCGCGCTTCCTGTAGCCGGAAGTAATTACCCTGATGATCAGCCGCATCGCAGTCACGACCGGGATTACGGCATGCCCATCGGAATGAACTCGCCTGAAGAAGATGAAGTTGAACAGGAATTTGATGAGCAAGAAGAAAATCCGCTTCTCAACGGCGATAAAATCCCCTCGATTGAGGATGCAGAAAAATATCTCATCAAAAAGGCGCTCGACAAGTACGAGGGGAACCGCAGAAAAGCCTCGGAAGCGCTGGGCATGAGTGAGCGAACCCTTTACCGGAAGCTGGATCAGTATGGACTCGTTTAGCCGACCGGGTCCGGGCAGACCCGTGCCCACCGGCAAATTCCCGGAACAGATACCGACAGGTGGCCATGCAGTGCATGCCGGGCCTCGTAATCTGATCGCACGAACAGTGCTTATACTTTTGCTGCCGGTATTGCTTACCGGGTGTGTCAGGTACAGTTTTTCCGGCGTATCCATACCTTCGGATGTTACTACAATTTACATTCCCTTTTTTGCCGACCGTTCAAACAGCGGCCTCAGCTATCTCAGCGATGAACTCAATGAAGCGTTGGTGAACCGCTTCGTAAACCAGAGCAGGCTGCGCCTTGCATCGAGCGCCGAAACCGCAGATGTGGTAATTGACGGTACCATCACCGGTTACAGCAACCGGCCCTTCAGCATCGCCGGTGACCAGCAGGCCGACCTCAACCGGGTAGAAATAACCGTGCGTGCGTCCTATAAATATACATCCGAAGAGCAGCCGGTTTGGGATAAGGGCTTCAACGGAAATTTTGAATATGACCCCAATGTAGATCCTATAGAAGGAGAACGGGAAGCCGCCCTTCAGGCACTCTCCCGAATTGCCGGCAATATGTTCAACGACGCCCTCGGCCAATGGTAACCAGATCAGAATCTTCCGGCATCACACACAACAAAGGAACCTGTTCAATCCGTCACGGTTAGTTATATTCAACATTATGAGCAGGAAAAAGAAAAATAAAGAGTCCATTACCGATGCCATACCTGTAGCGGTGCCACCGTCGCTGGCCTCGCATATGGATATGTACGACACCGACCAGGACAAAGCCATTGTTCGTCTGCATCAGCATTTGCGCAGGCGGGGTAACGATCCGGTGGGTTACATGCTGCTTGCATTCATGTATAAGCAGACCGGCGACCAGAAAAATGCACTGGAAAGTGCCCTGAAAGCCCGGATTTTTGCGCCGGGAAGCCTGTTCATGCAGAAACTGCCCTACTTTCTCACCCACCCCGACCGTTTCGAGGCCTGGAATTCTGAAAAAAGAAAGGCCGCATTTGTTAAGTCTCCCGATCAGAACGATTTTTTAAAAGACATCGACACCCTGATTGACACCCTCTCTGACGCCTCGCCAAAAAATATCAGGCTAAGAGATGATCACGAACCGGCCGAAGATCATGTGGAAGCGACAAACAGGATGGCAAATAAAGTTGCCACGGAGACGCTCGCCTCGATTTATGAGATGCAGGGTAAAACCGATAAAGCTGTTGAAACCTACAGGCTGATAGCCATGCGGGACCCCGCCCGTTCCGGGTACTGCGAACAGCAGATCACAAGACTTCAGCACATCGCAAACCAGGGCTGAACCGGTCAGGCACTTACAAAGGGATTAAACCTTTTTTCGTGGCCTATGCTGGTCTCAGGTCCGTGCCCCGGCAGCACCCTGGTGTTATCAGGCAGCACATAGAGCTTTTCCCGTATACTTCGCTCCAGTACCGCAAAATCCCCTTTATATAGATCAGTGCGTCCGATACTCTCCCTGAAAACCACATCGCCTGCAATTAGCACGCCATTCACGGCAGAATGCAGGGAAACATGGTCGGGTGAATGCCCCGGTGTGGGCAATACTTCGAACGTTAAATTCCCGATTTCAAGCCGGCCTTTTGGATAATCGTGAGGGGTAAAAATGAAAGGTTGTGCCTGTATACCGAAAAGCGCAGCCTGCGGCATGTAATTGTCCCACAGGTGCAGGTCGGCATGGCTCAGATAAACCGGAACCTGATAATAGTCGAGCACACGTTGAAGTCCCATAACGTGGTCTACATGGGCATGGGTCAACAGTACTGCTTTAAGGCCGACTGCACTTTCCTCAATCATTTTTCTGAACGCACCGAACTCGGCCTGAGTGGCGAATCCCGGGTCAACAACAACGGCATCAGTGCCTTCCCTAACCACATAGGTATTTTCCTGAAACGGGTTAACGGTGAATACAGTTATTTCCATGGCATTTCCTTAATCTGGCGTGGAATGAAGCATTTTCCCTGTTGATTACAGAATGTTCCGGTTACAAAAAAAGCAGGGCACATTGCGCGCCCTGCTTCCAAACATGGGTAACCAACAAAAAACTACTTCTTGCCGTAACGCTTGTTGAACTTGTCAACGCGTCCGGCTGTTGAGATCATTTTCATGCTGTTGTTGTAAAATGGATGGTTTTTCGAATCAACCTCAGTCTTGTAAACACCATCTCTTGCCTTCATGGTGCTTCTGGTTACGATTTCGGAGCCATCACTCATAACAACGGTGATCTCTTTATAATTGGGGTGTATTCCTTTTTTCATGATAATCTCTTTGTCGCAGTTGGCTTTTATATAGATTCCAATAATACGGGTTTTTCCTGAATTTGTAAAGAAAATGATCAACTGTTTACCAGAAGCTTCTGGCATTCACTGGTGTTTGTGATTTGGTAAAATCAGATTAGATTAGCAGCAACGAAACAATTTTTTTTGGCCATAACATTCCTGGCCGCTTTTTCATTTGGTCATATCACAACGGATACTGTCTTGCTAAAAAAATTCAGCCTGAGAAAAAACGATCGGGGCTACTCGGATATATCCTTTCCGGTACTGCGAAAAACGATCATTCCGGTTACAAACTGGCTTTTCAATCCGGAAATTGTAAACCCGGAGAACATGCCGCAGACCGGACCATGCTTTATTTTTGGCAACCACTCCAACCATTTTGATGCGTTCCTTATCAATGTAAAAATGACCAGGGAGCCTACAGCAGGTGTAATGACCAGGGAACAATTTCACAAAACACTGCCGCGCATTGCTATGGATAGTATCGGGATTGTACCTACCAGCAAGTATATACCAGAACCCGGCATTGTTCGCGACATTTTCCGCATGATCGACCAAAAACGCATGATTGTTATCTTCCCCGAGGGGGGCCGCCGCTGGGACGGCCGTCCAAAACCGTTTATTGAGTCGACGCTCAAGCTTTTCTGGAAGATGCGGATCCCTGTGCACCCGGTACAGATCCACGGCTCATACCTGGGATGGCCCCGCTGGGCCGACTGGCCACGAAAAAGCCGCATGGAACTGCACTTCCTGAAACAGCTTGACCCCGGCCGTTACGCTGATTATGAGACCTTTGCCCAAACCTGCCGCGAGGCGGTTCATTTCGGGGAATACGATCCCCCCTCTTCAACCCATCCGTATACATCGTGGCGGCCGGCAGCCGGTATCAGCCGCCTTCTGTACCGCTGCCCGGTAACAGGTGAATCCGGAGCCATATTCACTCCCGACGGGAAGAAAGTGCGAAGCCATGCCTGCGGGCTTGAATATACCATGGACCACGCTTCACGGCTTACAGACAGCCATGGTGAAAAACACTCCATAATTGAGATGTACGATCAAATCAATGCCATGCCTATTCCAAAAATCGACGGTGATACGATTCTAAGAGCGGAACAGCGCAATTTTTACAGGCTCGACAAGCACACAGGCCTGGTACCCCTTGGGAAAGGGTCAGTTTCCCTGACGGTGCATGGGATCAGGTACAAATCAGGCTCGCTGTCCGGTGAGATCCCCCTGGAATCGATACGTGCAATCTCGATTGAACAGAACCACAAGATTGCATTTTCCACCGATCGTGAGACGTTACAGGTCGATCTTGAGGGATTCAGTACACTTCAATGGCAGGAGTATATCAGACGGCTTAAGAGTGACGAAAAGACGGTTAAACGGCTCTGAGTATGTCGGCATGGAATATTCATATTACCGTTGGAGATTTTTTTCTGGATTTTGCCTGGATGGGGCTGTTGCTTGTTATTGCTACATTTGCCCGCCGTCATGTCTGGCTGCTGCAGCGCTTCCTGGTACCCAATAACCTGATTGCAGGAATTCTGGGCCTTATGATCGGAATGAACGGCCTGGCCCTGCTCGATCTGCAGTCCGACCGGCTGGGCGCCTATGTATACCATCTGCTGGCCCTTCTCTTTATAGCTCTCAGTCTGCGATCACCCCAGAAAAAGCTCGGCCTGACCTCAATCAAATTCGGGTTGATCTTCCTGATGGTCTACCTGGTACAGGGCCTGGTTGGTCTTGGAATCTCATTTGCGCTTATTTACACTATTTTTCCCGATCTGTTTGCCGGAATCGGCCTGTTACTGCCTCTGGCATTTGGTATGAACCCTGGTATTGCCTACACAATTGGCCAGAACTGGGAAAGTTATGGATTTGAGTCGGGGGCGATTGTCGGGCTCAGTTTCGCAGCCATCGGTTTTATTGTAGCCTATACAATTGGCATCGGCCTTATGCGCAAGGGAATACGCGATGGCAGGGCTGCCTATATTGAGGGGGGCTCGGAGGTATCCGACGACATTCGGACCGGTTTTCTGGAACCCGGAAACCGTAGAAGCGGTGGCCATCTGACCACATCAGCAGAAGCTATTGAATCTCTGACCCTCCATATCGCCCTGATTGGGTTCACCTACATCCTCACCTGGGGACTGATGAAACTGATGGAAACCGGGTTGATATTCCTGGATGCAGCACAGGAGATATCTACGCTGTGGTCGTTCCACTTTATCTTCGCGGCTGTTACAGCACTGGGATTCCGCCTGCTGCTCGACCGTTTGTCTGTGTCGGGTGTTATCGATGATGTTACAATGACCCGAACTGCCAATCTGTTCATGGACTACATGATAGTGGCATCGGTAGCTGCTATCAGTTTCGCGGTTGTGGCTGCCTACTGGTTTCCGATACTTTTACTTTCTATTTGCGTTGCCGCCGCAACATGGATGGTTGTAAAGCTGGCAACACAATCAGCATTCAGTGACTACGTGCTCGAGCGGTTTATCGCCATCTTCGGGAATATGACCGGTACCCTGCAGTCGGCCCTGATTCTTCTTCGGGTGCTTGATCCCGACATGAAATCGCCGGTGAGCCACAATCTGGTTTACGGAAGCGGTCTGGCACTTGCCCTCGGATTTCCTCTGTTCATCATCATCAATGCGCCGGTTCACCGATTCGACGACGTTCTGACCGGCTTCTGGATGGTCTTCGGAGCACTTTTCGCTTATCTCGTACTCATCCTGCTGGTCTGGAGATTTATTCAGAATAAATAGGAACCTTGAAAACCGGGATCAGGGCCTCAGGACATTAGACATCAGACAACATACATCAGACAACTGACAACAGGACATCAGCGCCATGGGTCTCTGCCAGTTTATCGAGCCCGTCAACAGCCGACAACACCGCGGCATAGGCCTTGTCGTTAAGCGCATCGGAGATTTCAACCTTGTTGCCTTTGGCAAACCACTCGAGAATTCCGGAATAGGCCGGGTTTTTACTTTTCCCCTTCTGCAGCGGATCCGGAAACATTTTTAGAAATATGGCACTTAATGCCTTCCCGATCAGGTGTTTGGCAACGTTAACAGCTCCCTCCTGCTCACCTTCATACACCAGCTCCATCTTCCCGGTCAGTGCAGGCACGCCGTGGTACAGATCCGATATGCGCACAACCGTTTTCCTGTCGCCGTTCATGATGGCCCGGCGTTCGGCTCCCGAAACCATCTGTTCCATAGCGGTAATCGTTAACCGTGCCGACACCCCACTTTTTTCATCGATGTATTCCGACTCCCGTGCTTCGAACGCGATCTGCTGAACAATCTGTTTCATAAAGTCAGGGATGCCGATCTCAATATCGCTGTCGCGCCGGGTCCAGGCCTCCTGTTCAGTAATGGCTATGCCGATATCGATCGATTTTGGGTAATGCGTGATGATCTGCGAATCAATACGGTCTTTTAACGGAGTAATGATGTTGCCGCGGTTGGTATAATCTTCCGGGTTTGCCGAAAATACCATCATGATGTCGAGCGGGATGCGCACATTAAATCCGCGGATCTGTATATCCCTCTCCTGCATGATGTTCAACAGAGAGACCTGGATACGCGGCTGCAGGTCGGGAAGTTCGTTAATGGCAAATATCCCCCGGTTTGTTCTAGGAATAACACCGTAATTGATCACCTTTTCGTCCGATAGCGCCATTTTCCGGGTTGCAGCCTTTATCGGATCGATATCGCCGATCAGGTCGGCCACGGTTGTATCTGGGGTGGCCAGCTTTTCCGCATACCGCTGATTGCGGTCAAGCCATAGAATCGGGGTATCGTCGCCCTTGGCCGTCACCGTGTCTTTGCCGAAACGCGACAGTGGTTCAAATGGATCGTCGCTGATCTCGGAGCCCTCGATAACCGGAATATATTCATCCAGAAATTGGACCAAGGAGCGGAGTATCCTTGTTTTCGCCTGCCCCCTCAGCCCAAGAAGAATGATATCATGCCGTGCCAGAATGGCATTCTGAAGCTGCGGTACCACCGTTTTTTCATAGCCCAGGATGCCGCTGAACATAGGTTCACCGTTTTTCAGCATGCGCATCAGATTCGAGCGCATTTCATCTTTAACTGACCGGGGCTTCCAACCCGATTTCTTCAGATCACCAAGTGTTTTTATCGATTCCGTATGTACTGACATATTAGCTGGTTAAAAAAATTGAACGTTTTAAGTATCCCTATAACCCCGAACGGGCCGGTATCATTTCTGAAATACTGTTTTCCGTCTTTTTTCCGAAAACACGCAGCAGCGCACGGGCCTTGATCCAGCTTTCTTCCCACTCCAGCTCCGGGTCTGAATCGCCGGTTATGGCCCCGCCCGTACAGTAAAACAGGCGGCCATCCTTAACCACGGCTGTGCGTATTACCACGTTGAAATCGAAATCGCCGTTCTCTTTGATATATCCAATCGCTCCTGAATAGATTCCTCTCCGGTAATTTTCAAGCTCCTCTATCGACTTCATAGCACTTATCTTTGGGGCACCGGTCATTGATCCCATCGGATAGCACGCCTTAATTATGCTCACCGGATCCGATGCCGGCGGCACTTCAGCCGAGATGGCCGATACCATCTGATGAACCGTTTTAAAGCTCTGAATTTCGAACAGGGCGTCCACTTTCACTGAGCCCTTTACCGCAATGCGGCCAAGATCGTTTCTGACAAGGTCTACGATCATCAGATTTTCTGCCTGGTCTTTCGCTGAATTCCTGAGCCTGGAAACGGCCTCATGATCTTCACGGGCGTTCATGCCTGCGGCAACGGTACCCTTAATCGGTTCGGATACAACCCTCCCACCATCCCTGGCAAGAAATCGCTCGGGTGAGGCGCAGCATATATCGGTCGTACCGTCAATTCCGGATATGTACGAAGCAAAAGGTACCGGGCCGGCCTCCCTCATCGCCTCAAACAGGTCATAGGTATCCCCTTCAAAGTCGGCCCGAAGCTGGTTGGTCAGATTTATTTCATAAAAATCACCCTCGCCTATGCGCCGCCTGGCCTCGTTAATCAAATCCCTGTATGCCGGATACGCCATTCCGCTGTTTACCGGTCCGATCGCCGGTTTTTTCTTCGGTAGACCCTTTTCACACTCTCCATCCTGACTATCCATGACCTCTCCCCCATTCAGCATATCTTCATCGCCGGCAAGGTATATCACGTTTCCGATATCCGGATCGATTTCCATCAGAATTCCGGGGCTCATAAACCACATGTCGGGCGCCAGAACTTCGTCGGGATTAGCCGATACCAAATCTTCCGTATAATTTTTCAGGTCATACCCCAGGTAGCCGAGAATCATTCCCTTTGTTGCGGACCTGAACTGTCTGAGTTGCTCCCAGGGCACGGCTTTCAGGGTACCGGACTTGATTCCCGGGCCCGAACCACGTTCAGGCATGGGGCCGGGTCCACGCTCAGGCGTGGGGTCGGATCCACGTTCAGGCGTGGGGCCGGATCCCTGTTCAGGCATGGGGCTGGATCCGGTATCGGTTACGGGCGATGTAACGGCATCCGTTTTTTCAGCTGTGGCATCCGGCTGAATGTCTGCCCTGAAACTGAGAATGCGCCGGGGGAGTCCGGCCAGATAAATCTTGCCCGATGCCCTGTGGCCGGACAGCTGGGAGTCGAGCAGAACCACCGGTCCTCTTTCCCGCA
Organism: Rhodothermaceae bacterium; assembly: GCA_020201275.1. Lineage (GTDB taxonomy): Bacteria > Bacteroidota > Rhodothermia > Balneolales > Cyclonatronaceae > RECM01. Next base: position 27,397 of record JAIVHB010000131.1, read on the forward strand.
GGGTAAGCACCCGCTCTCTCACCATCGAATAGATCTGCTTCCTGTTCATAGCACACATAAACCCGATTTACGTCTTTATGGAATCGAGATACGTTATAAATTTATCGCGCATTGAGCGGAATTCAGCCGCGGATACGGTGAAGTCCATTTTTCCGATATAACTGACCGGCTGCCATATCCTCACGGAATTGCAGACCCATACCGCATCGGCCCCTTCCAGATCGGATGGAATGAATTCCCCCTCCACCACATCCCTGCCATTGGATCTAAGGTGACGTATCGTGAGCATGCGGGTAATTCCGTGCAGCGGATCGCACTGCAGCGAGGGTGTGTATACCACACCGTTTTTCAGCCAGAATATATTGGCCACGCTGCTTTCGCTCACCTTGCCTGAAACGGTGAGCATAAGAGCATCATCCGCATCTTTGGCGATCGCTTCCTGACCCGCAATAATATAGTTGAGGTAATTCGACAGTTTGTAGCGGGTGTCGAGGGCCGCAGCCGGAACCCTGCGGGTTTTGGCTACAATCAGCCGCAGTGGTTCGCGGTCGGCCATTGCCGGTTTCACCGAAATGTGGGCAGTGGCCTCATGTTCAAGCGGTTCGCCCATGCCCGATATGCCGGACCGCCAAACCTGTATGCGCACCCTGCTGTCGATGGATTCAAGGCGGTTGATCTCGAGCAGGCGGACTACCGATTTTTTCAGCGCTGCCGGTTCAAGAGAGCTGTTCCCTTGAATTCCCAGGTACTCCATACCGGCGTGCAGGCGGTCGATATGCTCCTGCCAGCACACAAATTTGCCCGACGCTGCCAGCAGGGTTTCGAAGCAACCATCGCCGTACATCGCCGCCCGTGAAGATGCCGATACCCGGGCTTCCGTTTCCGTAACCACTGCTCCGTTAAACCATACCTTGTATCCGTGCTGAATCATAAAGGAAAGTATGATTTTTTAGGGAGCCGTTCAGCATAAATTCTGTTCCATTGCCTTTAAAGCTGCCGACTGATGTGCAGTTTCAGGTTGCGGTTCAAATTCTCTGCCTCGGTTTATATTATTTGATCACTATCCATTGCAACCGTTCTGAATTTTCATCATTTTGCGCCCTTCAAACTATTCAACACGGTAGTATTAAGTATTACTTTTTAATCAATGAACCGGATTCCATCCAATACCCTTCTGTTTTATATCTTGATCCTTTTTTTTATCTCCTGCGACATTGCCGAAAAAAAGAGTGAGCCCGTCAGCGATTACCTCATCGATTATTCCCTTGCCGGTGAACTGAGTCCCGAGCAGATAATCAGCTATTACGATAACCCGCTGATCGAGCTGATTGCCGACTATGATGTTAAAGCCTACCGGATAACCTACCGTACGCAAACCATTGACGGTACGAACATGGCGGCCTCGGGTATGATCCTGGTACCAGACATAAACCAACCATCGGTACTGGTTCTTCAGCGCGGCACCCTGTTCCGGAAAAGTGAAGCCCCGTCCAGGTTCGATCCGTTAATCGCCGACAATAACGCTGTTTGGTCCTACTTCGGCCCGGTGGTGAGCTCTTCGGGCTACATGATTATCATGCCCGATTTGCTGGGATTCGGAGAAAGTGAAAGCCTGTTCCATCCCTATTTTGTTACCCGCTCACACGGCCGGGTCTCTCTCGATATGATGAAGGCAACCGCCCTACAGCAGCCGGATCTACGGGGAGAATCTGTTCGGCGGGCAGTTCAGCGGATCTGAAATTGATGAGCGGCTGACCAGCGTAACGGCCGGTTTGTTTCAGGACAACTTTCTTTCCGGTTTTCTTGGCGATGGCGAACAGCCGTTCAAGGAACTGCTGAACAGCAATGATGTATCCGGATTCAGGGTACGGGTGCCGCTCAGAATCTATCACGGAGAGCTCGACGAAGTTGTACCGGTTGATGGAGCCCGCAACGCTTTTGAAAAACTGAAGGATGCGGGAGCAGTAAACATCCAGTTTATCATGATTCCCGGGGGCACCCATGAATCGTCAGCTCTTGATTTTGCAAGTCAGACACTTAACTGGTTTGTTGAACTGTAAGAACGGTTAACAGACAAATATAACCGTCGGCACAATGCTTATCATCTGGATTGATGATGCCGTTTTCAGTACATTATGGCATATTTTATCACATTGTCTGCTTCCATGTCGATCCTGAAAAAAATACTCCAATTCAGATACAGAGATCAGGGGCTTATCGTCAGGGAAGTAACAATTGGCGACAAAAACCTTTTCAGGAAGGGCATTCTCAGGCTGTCGCCCGATTCAACTTTCAACCGTTTCCATACCCACTCCATTACCCTGAACGAACACCTGCTCGATTATCTGACCAGGGTCGACCAGGTAAGTCATGTGGCAATAGGAGTTATCGATTGCATGGCAGCAGAATGCCCCGGGATTGCCGTTGCCCGTTATGTGAGATCGAAAATCGAGCCGGACGTGGCTGAAGTTGCCGTCACCATAATCGACGAATATCAGGGGCGGGGTCTAAGCGCGGTACTTCTGGCTGGTCTGAGCCGCTATGCCCTTGAAAACGGTGTTAAACGATTCCGCCTGTTCGTTCAGGCCGACCGCAGGAAGATCCGGCAAAAATTGTTATCGCTCGGTGGAGCCGTACTGCGCCGGAACGGATCGATTATTGAAATTGAAGTTCCCGCTGTACCGGATATTTCAAGTATGGATGCTTCGGGCTGGAGCCGGTTGTTTCACAGTACTCTTACCGATCTGAAATCCAAACAGCTGCCATTGTTTATGAGGATGAAAAGTCTGCCCGAACGAAAACCGAGGCCTGCTCAGTCGGAAGCGTTATAGTACCAGGCCCTTACTATCTTGCCATTCTTAAGCTCATATACGGCGAGCGCCGATTGCGACTGCTGCCCGGTGCGGCTTGCCCACGTTACGCGTTCCCTTAAAGAGACAAACGGCCCATTCCACGTAATAGATTCGATGTCTGTTCGTACTTCTTCAAGGCTGTCGAAATACGTGCGCATGCTGGTTCTGAAGTCGTCCCGGCCATATGTTTCAAGCACCATCTGATCGTTTTTGATCCTGTACCATCGCAGGTTATCATCCACATGCCGAAGCATTCCCGACACGCTTCTTTCATTGAACGCATCCATGAATGCCTGCACGGTCAGTACCTCAGCAGGCAATTCAGTAACATCAGCCTTTTCGGATGAACATCCGGTAATCGCCATCAATCCGGCCATGGTAAGCATTGTGGAAAGAAGAAACAGCCGTTTAAACCTGCAGAAATATCTCATGGAAATTTGGTCTCTAAATTTGGGTGAAGGTGCTCACAGATTACGTAATCGGTGCTCAAATTGCCATCCGAACATGGCATATCATGCACATAGCCCAAAATGTGGTTATTGCAGCACCAAATGCTAACCATTCACCAGTATCGCTATTGCAAGGATGGCAAAAAGTATACCAGCCCACTGCCTGGCCGATATCTGGTCCTTCCAGATAAACCGCCCGATGAGCGCCCCGCCGGCAACAATGATCATGTTGACCATTGAGTAGACAACGCTGCCATCCATATAGGCAAATGCCCTGATCAGAAATATGGATGTAAACAGGTTGGGAAGCCCTACCAGAACCCCGAGCGATATCTCACTCCGGCTGAACGAGAGACTTTTTTGGTAAACTGAAACCGCGACTCCAATCAGGAATGCAGTGAAAAAAACGACACTCATAAATTGGTATTCCGATGCGGCATGCTGCATCTCCTCCTCATAAACTTTCATTGATCCGTCGGCGATACCGGAGAAGACAAAAAGAAGCAACAGCAGGCCCTGGCTGCCGATCACCCCGATTTTAACATCCCTTCTTGAAACGATCAGAATACCGAGTGCGGCAAAAACAAGCACAATACCTGCCATCTTCAGAATGGTAATCTCCTCGCGATAGAATATCATCGACAGTAAAACCGGCACCAGCAGCGAAATGCGCATGGCGGCAACGCTTACCCCTACCCCGTTCACATGTACCGATTTACCAAAAACAAAAAAGTTGCTGATAAACAGAATCCCCACAAAAACAGCGAATACCCAAAACCAGAGCGGGAAGCCGGGTATGGGATTGATTCCTTCAAAAAGACTGTACCCCACCGCGATGCCAAAAGCTATCAGGTAGTTGATGATAAGTATCTTGAGTATGCTGTGCCCGTATACGCCGGAGTATTTCAGAAAATGAGCGATAGCCAGTGAACATACCGCACTAAGGAAAATATAGACGAGTCCCATCGGTGGTTACAGACCGATAACTGCACCGATTCCCACAAGGCCGCGGTAACGCAACCGGTCCTGACCGTTTTCGGGATGCGACAACCAGAACGGTATTTCATACCGGATTACGAATCCCCTGGGCTTTCCGAGATAATCCGGAATGTTGAGCGAGAGCATGAAACCGGCTCCGATATTTGAAAAGTAGGGGCTCACTTCACTCTCGATCGATGATACGGCAATACTTTGTTCTGCATCAGCGGCGAACGACTGTTCAAGGGTCAAACCAGCGCCGCCGTCATAGAACAGGTAAGACCGCAGCCGGAGAAATTCGCCCAGTAACGGGATACCCTCAAAAGCACGATCGAGCGGATTGGGATAATCCAGCTCGGCATTTACCGCATACATGTTCCGGAAAAGCATGGGCATACCCTCTTTCATCATTTCTATATCTTCACGGTTGTACCCGCGAATGGATGGGCCGCCTGCAATATTGACTGCACCCGACTCCATCCATGGAGTGGGGATGGTACCTTTGGCACGGGTGAAACCGGAGTTCATCCAGTCGATGGGTGATGCCATGCTCCTCAACAGGCCATACTCGGGCGGCATATTTTTACTGGAAAACCCGCCCGATCCCCTCACGTGAATACCAAATCCATGGGCGAATTCAATTCTGTTGTTCAGCTCAACCGAAACCTTCACGTACGAATCACTATCAAGCAATCCAAACATACTTGTCAGTTTAACATTGGTCAATCCCCTGCGGTCTGCCATCTCCTTTTGCAATTCATAACCCGCGTTCAGATAGTAGAGCCAGTCATCTTGCCACACCGACGGAAAAGGAACATACTCATGGCTGAAACGCCGGTGCCCGCCCGATTCGGCATGGAATTCCCGGAATACATCCTCATTAAAACCCTCCTGCCAGCGTTTGTCGAAGCGCAGTGCATGCCGGTGAAATCCGGTCCGGATGCTGCTGATCACACTGATGCTGCCTTCGCTGTTGAAATCGCTTATGGCGGCAACAGGTTCGGTGTATTTTACAAAATAGGATACCGGATACGTCGGAAACCAGGTTCCCAGCCATATCCCGAAATCGAGGCGGTGCGGCCCGTCGTTGAAGGTGCCGGGTACCTGCCCTTTGAGCCGAAGGCCAACCCGGATGCCGTCTGTATCATTGTACCACAGATCCGGCGCAGGCAACAATTCATAGCTTTTGTCGGTTTGCCGGGCAAGCGCCCCTGATGCAAAAAACACCATAAATAGTGTTGAAACAATGGCAAATATCTGTACTGGCCGTTTAAACATAACTGTTATCTCTGTTGATCATGGTTACTGATGATCCAAACATCGGGGATTTCATTCTTTATCAGGATGGCTGAAATATAACCTATCATTTTGATCTGTTCAGGCCATATCAACATTTTTCCGGCATCCCCTTCACTTACCCATCGGAAATCGATATGTTCATGGTTCAGGGTGATTGTACAATTCTCCTGAAGCTCGGCGGCGAAGGCCGCCACAAGCCTGAATTCATCTGCTTGAGCATCATAAAAATGGTTTACTGCAGGAACGGCCCAGAATCTGAGTGGCTCTGTACCAAGCTCTTCATGAAGCTCCCTTAAAGCCGCGTTGCCCCTGTGCTCCCCGCCGGCAACCTTGCCCCCCACCATGCGCCACTGGCCCTCATAAATACGGCCGGGAGCCCTCTTTAAAAGCAGGAACTGCAGCTCCTCTCCAAAGTAACGGTATGGATAGACATCAACAAGTTGGATCAGATTGTGCATAATGGCCCAAAAATTGAGAAGAAAGCACCATCAGCTATCCCCGGGGATGAGACAACGTGGCGGGTCGGCGACAATAAAAAAGTGGTCACGGCCGGCTGAACTGCCAACCGGTAAACCGTTATACAGATCAGTACCCGTAAATGCAGCAGGCTAAACGGTACTAAATTTTTGACTTGAAATAGTCATACGTTTTCTTAAGACCTTCCGCCCGGCCTACCTTAGGTTCCCATCCCAGAATCTCTATTGCTTTAGTGATGTCAGGCTGACGCACTTTGGGATCGTCGGTCGGGAGTTCCTTGAAGGCCAGCCTGCTTTTGCTTCCGGTCAGTTTCAGTATCTCTTTAGCAAATTCAAGTATGGTGATTTCCGCAGGATTGCCAACGTTTACGGGATTGGTGTAGTCGCTCTGCGAAAGGCGAAAAATACCCTCTACCAGATCATCTACATAGCAGAAGGAGCGGGTTTGTGAACCGTCGCCGAATATTGTGATCTCCTCACCCCGGAGTGCCTGACCCATAAAGGTAGGCAGGGCGCGGCCGTCGTCGAGCCGCATCCGCGGCCCGTAGGTGTTAAAGATGCGTACAATTCTGGTATCCAGGTTGTGGAACCGGTGATAGGCCATCACCATGGCTTCGGCAAATCGCTTGGCCTCGTCGTACACGCCTCTGACCCCGATCGGATTAACATTGCCCCAATATTCTTCCTGCTGGGGATGTATGAGCGGATCGCCGTAAACTTCGCTGGTGGATGCCAGCAGAAAACGCGCATTTTTTGCTTTTGCCAGTCCCAGAGCCTTGTGTGTACCCAGCGAGCCCACCTTCAGTGTCTGAATGGGCATCTCGAGATAATCTATCGGGGATGCCGGCGAGGCAAAATGAAGAATCAGGTCCAGATCGCCCGATATGTGCAGATAGTTGGTAACATCATACTTGATAAATACAAAGTTCCCGTCCTTGAACAAATGAGCCACATTCTCTTCTCTGCCGGTAGAGAGATTGTCAAGGCAAAAAACCTCGTACCCTTCGGCCAGATATCGTTCGCAAAGATGCGATCCGAGAAACCCGGATCCCCCTGTTATGAGTACCCTCTTACGCTTCTGCATTTACTGTAGCCCTTCCAACGCTGAAATATTTGATATTTGTTTCGGCAATCCGCTCCAGATTGTACAGGTTTCTGCCATCGAAAATTACCGGCGTTTTCATATTGTCGGTAAAGACAGAATAATCAGGGCGCCGGAATTCATTCCACTCCGTGCAAATCACAAGTGCATCAGCACCCTTCAGGGCACTTCGCTGATCGTTAACAAACTCGATTTTTGCGGCATACTCCTCACCAATCGCCTCCCTGAAGGTCTGCATGGCCTCCGGATCGTAGGCCTTTATTTTCACACCCGCATCCACAAGCTCTTTAATGATGTAGAGCGCCGGGGCTTCGCGCACATCATCGGTCTCGGGTTTAAACGACAATCCCCATATTCCTATTTCCTTGCCTGCCAACTCTTTGTGATAATATCTCTTGACTTTTTCTACTATTGATAGTTTCTGCTTTTCGTTAACATCGATCACCGCCTTGAGTATCTTGAAATCGTAACCATACTCATCGGAGGTGAAGTCAAGGGCCTGTACGTCCTTGGGAAAACAGGATCCGCCGTATCCGATGCCTGCAAAAAGAAAACGCTTGCCGATGCGCGAGTCGGTTCCGATACCACGGCGGATATTGTCGACATCGGCCCCCACCCTTTCACAGACATTGGCAATTTCATTCATGAATGTGATCTTGGTGGCCAGAAATGCATTGGCAGCATATTTGGTCATCTCAGAACTGCGTTCATCCATCACAATGATTGGATTGCCGCTTCGCACGAATGGTTCATAGAGCAGCTCCATCTGCTTGACGGCACGCGGGCTGCGGCTGCCGATAACCACACGCTCAGGCTTGAGGAAATCGTCGATAGCGGCACCTTCCCGAAGAAATTCCGGATTAGATACCACATCGAATTCCACATCTGTCTCCGCTGAAATGATCTCCCTTACCTTGTCGGCCGTACCTACAGGAACAGTACTCTTATTTACAATGATTTTGTAATCCCTGATCATGCCGCCTATCTGTTTAGCAACATTCATTACAAAACTCAGATCGGCCTGGCCGTTTCCGCCCGGCGGGGTAGGCAGGCAAAGAAATATTATGTCGGATTTGTGTACCGTATCTTCAAGATCGTCGGTAAAGTGAAGCCTGCCCTCTCTTACCGAACGTTCAAACAGCGTTTCGATGCCGGGTTCATAGATGGGGATTTCATGCCGCCTGAGCGCATCCAGCTTAGCCGGGTTGTTGTCTACACAAATAACGTCGTTGCCGGAATCTGCAAAACAGGTTCCGGTTACCAGACCCACATAACCGGTCCCTATTACTCCAATTTTCATTATAATAACCTCTCAATTTTTTTAATTTCCAGTTCAAGTTTTCCAGCCGGTACTTTCACCTCAACCACATCGCCAAGCTCCTTGCCCATCAGGGCACTGCCAATGGGCGAATCGATGGAAATTTTGCCCTTGGCAAAATCTGCTTCCTGCTTCGACACCAGGGTATAGGTCATCTCCTTACCGGTTTTTTTATTCAAAATGGTAACAGTACTCAGTACATATACTTTTGACCCGTCGACCGTCTTTTCATCGATCACACGGGAGTTCGACAGGGACATCTCCAGCTCGGCAATCCTTTTTTCAAGATGGGCCTGCGCTTCTTTGGCCGCCTCATATTCTGCATTTTCGCTGAGGTCGCCATGCGAGCGGGCCTCGTCGATCTGTTGGGCAATACTCCTGCGCCCGGTTGTCTTTAGTTCCCTGAGTTCCCTGTTCAGTTTTTCAAAACCTTCTTTGGACAAATAGCTGATCTTCACGGCAATATTCTTTGTTTAATGTACAGATTACTGATGCGTCTGGTTAAACCGCATAATATAAGAAGTTTTAACCAAGCTTATCCCCTTTTGAGTATGTGTAACCGATTTTTTCCGGGAATTTCGGTATGTATCTTCCCTTGTTAAATCACTTTGCATTATCGTCGCAACACCACAATATTACCACATCAATATCACATAAACACCACGCTAATATTATAACAAAACCACAAAATTATTATACACAAATTCCATTATGATGCGAAAACGTACGTCAAGGGAGATTTTTGAGAGTAACGCTGAAAGAAAGGGTCCGGAAATCCCGGGGCGAACAGCCGCAGTACTGCATAACATCAGAAGTCTCCACAATGTAGGTTCCGCATTTCGTACCGCCGATGCCCTGGGCATTGGCAGCCTGATATTGTCTGGTTATACACCCTGCCCGCCACGATCTGAAATATCCAAAACCGCCCTGGGTGCCGATGAACATGTGCAATGGCTCCATTTTCCCGGTCTGGATGATACACTCGGGTACCTCAGCAGTAATGACTACCTGCTTGTAGGTATTGAACAGACCGACCAGAGTAGTACCCTTCCGGAATATATCTGGCCGGCCGGTAAAAAGATTGCCGTCTTTTTTGGCAATGAGATTACCGGGCTCGATGATGCGCTGTTGCCCCGGCTGCATCACGCCATTGAGATTCCCCAGTACGGTACCAAACACTCGTTCAATATATCAGTGAGTTTCGGGATCGTACTCTACGATATGCTTACCAAAAGTATCAAAAACGGCTGAACCGGCATTGGTTATGCTTTGGTTTGGGCTGATCGCCGTCGTATTTTTGCCCGTTAAATTTGTATTTTGTAAAATTATGTCTAAAAGAATTCTCGTAACATCCGCCCTGCCCTATGCCAATGGTCCCATTCATCTGGGGCATCTCGCAGGTGCCTATCTGCCTGCCGACCTCTATGTACGCTACAAGCGCCTCACCGGCCAGGAAGTACTCTTCATATGTGGTTCGGATGAGCACGGAGTACCCATAACAATCGCCGCCGACAAGGAGGGTGTATCTCCTCAGGTAATTGTAGACCGCTACCATACCATGAATAAAAAGGTATTCGAGGAGTTTGGCATCTCCTTCGATTATTTCGGGCGAACCAGTTCCGCCATACACAGGGAGGTATCTCAGGAGATTTTTCTGAACCTGCACAAAAAGGGAATTTTCAGGCAAAAGCGTGACCAGCAATTTTTTGATGCCGGGGCCAACATGTTCCTGGCCGACCGCTATATCAAGGGAACCTGCCCCGTTTGCGGGTATGCAGAGGCCTATGGCGACCAGTGCGAGAAATGCGGTACATCGCTGTCTCCCTCCGAGTTGATCAACCCGGTGAGCACACTTAGCGGCGAGCCGCCCGAACTGCGTGAAACCGAACACTGGTACATCCCATTAGGTGATTTCCAGGACAAGATAAGCGCCTGGCTGGATACCCGCACCGGCTGGAAACCGAATGTGATGGGCCAGTGTAAAAGCTGGCTGAATGCCGGCCTTGGCGACCGCGCCGTTACGCGCGATTTGAGCTGGGGGGTGCCCGTACCCCTCGAAGATGCCGCCGGCAAGGTACTCTATGTGTGGTTCGACGCTCCCATCGGCTATATCTCGGCTACCAAAGAGTGGGCCGCTCAGACCGGAAATCCTGAAGACTGGAAGCTCTACTGGATGGATGAGGAAACCGACCTCATTCACTTTATTGGCAAAGACAACATCGTATTCCACTGTATCATGTTTCCTGCTACCCTTATGGCTCATGGCGACTACGTTCTGCCGGTAAACGTGCCGGCCAATGAATTCCTGAACCTCGAGGGCAGAAAACTCTCAACTTCACGGGGCTGGGCCGTCTGGCTGCATGAATATCTGCAGGATTTCCAGAGCGATCACCTCCGCTACGCTCTCGGAGCAACCATGCCGGAGACTAAAGACTCCGATTTTTCGTGGAAGGATTTTCAGGCGCGCGTAAACAACGAACTGGCCGACATTTTCGGCAATTTTATATTCAGAACCCTCTCATTTACCACAAATTACTTCGATGGGCATATTCCCGGGCTGGTGAACCCATCGGCCGAAGACCAGGCCATGCTCGACGAGATTGCCCAAACCCGCGATCAGGTGGCAGGCTTATACGATACGTTTCACTTCCGCGAAGCACTGGCGCAAACCATGAACCTGGCCCGGTCGGGGAACCGCTATTTCACCAGCATGGAACCCTGGCATTCGCGAAAATCGAATATGGAAAAATGTGGGAACACCCTTCATGTCTGCCTTCAGGTGGCCGGCGCCCTGTCGGTACTGTTCGAACCTGTGCTGCCTTCAGCATGTAAAAAACTCCGGTCCGACCTGGGTATCAACGGCCTGGTTTTCTGGTCTATGGCCGAAGCGGATCTGATGAAAAGCGGCAGCAGTATTAATGCCGGTGAAATTTTGTTCCGTAAACTGGATGATGAACTAATAGACAAACAGATCAAAAAATTGCTGATGACCGATCAGGCTGCTGCTGCACAGACCGAAACACCGGCCTACCCGGCCCTGGCCCCGTCGATTGATTTCAGTTCCTTTGCCGGTCTCGATATTCGGGCGGGCCGAATTCTGAAAGCCGCCCCAGTCAAGGGCTCCAAAAAGTTGCTCGACCTGAAGGTGGATATCGGAGTTGAAATTCGGAGAATCATTTCCGGCATTGCCGGGTATCATAAAGCTGAGGACGTAGTCGGGCAGAAGGTCTGCGTAGTCGCAAACCTGATGCCAAAAAAAATTATGGGTATCGAAAGTAACGGGATGATCCTGATGGCCGAAAGCGCCGACAAGGTGCTCCATTTCGTTTCCACAGATGCTGAACCTGGCAGTACCGTTACCTGATATACCTGCGATGGAATATGGCGGAGCCGATTGTTATATAAATAACATTGCGGGACTGCCGTAACCAATATTCTGAAAAAAACATTACATGGAAGCAGCCGTCACCGAAAAGACGAGAACATACCTGGCACACCCAAAACTGGGTAACCGACCTTCTAAGGAGTACACCGAATTCCGGTTTTTTTGCCCAAGAGCCACCCACGTCTATCTTGAGCTATTCGACACCTATTTGCAGGATGATGGCAAACGCTTTTTGATGAACCTTAACGGTGGCGGAGTCTGGCAGCTTACACTCAAGGGTAACCATTACGGAAAATATTACGGTTACCGGATACAGGCTCCTGAACACCTTGCTAATTTCGAACATACCGATCACCTGGTTGCCGATCCCTTCGGATTGTTTGTAACGGCGCGCAACAACCCGCTGCAATATGCCAAAACCCTGATCCTGGAACCCGACACCTTCGACTGGGAAGGCGATACATTTGTCGCACCAGAAGATTACCGCGATCTGATTATCTATGAAGCACACCTGAAAGACCTTACGGCCCACCCGTCGGCAGGGGCAGTCCAACCCGGAGGGTATAACGGCCTGGCCGGGGTCGCTGACAGGGGTGGCCTGGCCCACCTGAAAAATCTCGGTGTTAATGCACTTGAACTGCTTCCGCTTCAGAAATTTCCTTTTTTCGAACCCGCTCACAACGAGCCCATCAGCGAGGGGGTTCTCAATACCTGGAATTACTATGGCAGGAATTACTGGGGGTACATGACCAGTTTCTTTTTTGCCCCGGAAACCATTTTCGCTTCCGACGGAAGTACAGAACCCGATGCTGTAATCGGCTCCTCACCAGTTGCCATAAGGGAATTCAAGGAGATGGTGAAGGCACTGCACAAACAGGGTATTTCCGTGATAATGGATGTTGTTTATAACCATACCTCACAGTACGACATCAACCCGCTCAAGTATATCGACAAAGAGTATTTCTACCGGCTGAATCCGGACGGTTCGTACCGGTCGGAAAGCGGTTGCGGTAATGACCTGAAAACCGAGTCTCCTGTTGCCCGTCAGCTTATTGTTGAATCGCTGAAGTACTGGATGAGAGAGTTCCACATCGATGGATTCCGGTTCGATCTCGCCAACCTCATCGACCGGAAAACCGCTGATTTGATCCGGTCAGAGGCCCTCAAAATCAATCCGAATGTGATTCTCATTGCAGAACCCTGGGGCGGTGGTTACGATCCGAACGGGTTTTCAGCCATGAATTGGGCTGCCTGGAACGACCAGATCCGCAACGGTGTGAAAGGCTCCGACCCTGTTGGTGCAAAAGGCTTCATTTTTGGCAGCTGGCACCATGACACTTCCCGCGAAGCCCTTGAAAATTTTTTGGCCGGAACGCTGTGGGACGGCCCGAACGGCCGGTTTGCAAAATCTGGGCACAGCGTAAACTATCTTGAGTCTCACGACGGATATACCCTTGGCGATTTCATCCGCATTGCTTACGACAATACCCGCCAGTACACTCCCGTAACCGACACAGACTCTTACACCAGGCTCAGCAAATTCGAGCTGCGTTCGGCAAAACTCGCTGCCCTTTTTCTTTTTACAGCCCAGGGTATACCCTTGCTGCATGCCGGCCAGGAATGGGCCCGAGCCAAAATCATAGAAAAAACGGATGTTAATGACCCGCATGCAGGTCTGCCGGATCATAACAGCTACGAAAAAGATAACAGCACGAACTATCTCGATTACAATCAGATTTCCCTGAATCAATCTCTTTTTGATTACTATAAAGGACTGATCAGCCTCCGCAAATCATCCCCCGCCCTGCGAAGGTCAGATCCCGATGATATAGATTTCACCGAGTATTACGATGCGCTGTTTATTACGTGCATCATTCGCGGAAAAAGCACCGGCGACAAATACGATTATCTGATTGCTATGAATGCAAACAGAGAATATGAACAGGAGCTGCACCTGCCTGAAGGAATCTGGGAAATAATGGTATCCGACCAGGAAGCAAGGGATACTGCCCTGCTGCGAATGAGCGGTATGGTCAGACTGACACCTCTTTCCGGAGTTGTTGCCCGAAAGTTGCGGAGTTAAAAAGAAATCTTCTATTTTAGGCATCGCTTAAAATCCAAATCAGATTTCATTCAACTTGGCTAATACAGAAGCTCACAGTCGCGGTAACTGGAACTCAACACTCGGCTTTGTTCTTGCAGCAGCAGGCTCCGCTGTCGGTCTCGGGAACATTTGGGGGTTCCCCAGTCAGGTTGCCGATAACGGCGGTGCCATATTCATACTGATCTATCTGATCTGCTGCTTCGCAATCGGACTGCCGGTTATGATAGCGGAACTGACTATCGGCAGGCACACCAAAAAGAACCCGGTGGGGGCTTTTAGAATGCTTGGCAAAGGTCCGCTCGCACCACTCATCGGCGTATGGGGGCTCATCTGTGGTGTAATGATCCTGGCCTTTTACCTGGTTGTATCTGGCTGGACACTGGCGTATGTGATCGAAGAAATTCTATACTATTTTGGGCAGACAGATCTGGCCGCCGTTGTCGGCAATCTCGAACACGGAACCAAAAATGCCATTTTCTCGGTACTCTTCATGCTGGCCACCATCACTATCATTACGGGCGGCATCAGTAATGGCATTGAAAAGGCAACTAAAATGCTCATGCCGGTTCTCGTGGGGCTTTTGCTTATAATGATTTTTTATGTACTGACACTTGATGGGGCTATGGATGGTGTAAAAGTATATCTGATGCCTGATTTTTCGGAGCTGAACACCGGCGTGGTCCTCTCCGCCATGGGGCAGGCCTTCTTCTCGCTCTCACTCGGTATGGGAGCCTTAATCACCTATGGATCCTACATCAGTAAGCATCAGAATATTGTTCATTCGGCAACGTATGTAACCCTTGCCGATATTGGTATAGCATTCCTCGCGGGCTTCCTGATCATTCCGGCCATGTATGTGGCATTGGGTTCGGGGATTAATATTCTTGACGACGGTGGAAACCTTGTTGCGGGTACACAGCTGGTGTTTATCGTGTTACCGGAAATGTTTCACAACATGGGTTCTTTGGGGCTGTTGGCCGGAGTGGCCTTTTTCACGCTTCTAAGCCTGGCGGCACTCACATCCACCATATCGTTGCTTGAAGTACCCGTAGCCTATGCTATCGATGAACACCGAATCACCCGCAGAAAGGCGGCCTGGGGTATCGGTAGCGGAATCGCCGTACTTGCCGTTATTGTATCCTACAATATCCAGCTTATTGATGTTCTGGTAAGTATTTTCAATGAAATAGGCCTCCCGCTTGGCGGGCTTATGATCTGTCTGTTCCTCGGTTATTTCTGGAAAACTGAAAATGCGCTGCTGGAAATCAGTAAAGGTTATGAAAATGTTGGCGAAAGCTCATTCGGTGCTATTTGGTCCTATTTCATTCGTTATATTTGTCCGTTACTGATCGGCCTGGTATTCATAAGTACGATCTACTCTATGCTGCCCTGGTTCGATTGAGTTAATACCGGATCGGCAGATGATCATTTTTAATTGAGATAGTGCTGTAAGGAGATTATTTTCACAAGAACAAAATTCAGCTAAACCGTATGCCAAAAATTTCTACGGCCGATTTCAGGAACGGCCTGACCATTAAACTTAATAACGACCTGTTTACGATTATCGAATTTCAGCACGTAAAACCGGGCAAGGGCGGAGCTTTTGTGCGAACCAAGCTTAAGGGAATCCTTACCGGCAAGGTACTCGACAAAACCTACCGGGCCGGTGAAAACGTTGAATCGGTACGTGTTGAACGTCACCCTTACCAGTACCTGTATCATGACGGCATGGCTTATCACTTTATGCACACCCAGACCTACGAACAGGTCGCTTTGAATGAAGCTCAGGTCGATAAACCTGCGTTTATGAAGGAAAGCCAGGAAGTGATCATGGTTATCGATGCCGATGCCGACCAGATCCTGTTTACCGAACTGCCCGACCATGTTGTACTGCAAATCACACAAACTGAACCCGGCGTTCGCGGCGATACTGCCCAGGGCGCATCAAAACCCGCAACTCTCGAGTCTGGTGTATCCATTCAGGTTCCGCTTTTCATCAATGAAGGTGATCTGGTGAAAGTGGACAGCCGCAATGGTACTTACTCTGAACGTGTTAAATCCTGAGGGGAATAAGATATGGATCTCAAACTGATTAAAAACCTGCTCACAATGATCTCGGACAGTGATGTCAATGAGGTCTCTATTGAAGAAGGTGAATTCAAAATTAAAATAAAGAAACAGCCTGATGTTGTTCAGATGCGCGGACCAGCTCCCGTAAACTATATGCAATTACAGGAAAATCCGGCAGGACACCAGAACCCGGCTCTGGCAGCACCTGCGCCGGCTGCCGTGCCGGCTGCTGCCCCGGCGGCCGAAACCAAAGCACCGTCAGCATCCCCGTCTTCAAAAACCATTATCATAAAATCTCCTATTGTTGGCACCTACTATGATTCGCCGGCACCCGATCAGGATCCCTACCTTCAGATTGGCAGCACCATCAAAAAAGGCAAAACCCTGTGCATTATCGAGGCCATGAAGATCATGAATGAAATCGAATCGGAGTACGACGGGAAAGTTGTAAACATCCTGGTCAAAAATGCCCAGCCTGTTGAATTCGATCAGCCACTATTTGAAATTGATCCCGCCTGATTTCTGTCTATGTTTAAAAAAATACTGATAGCCAACCGCGGCGAAATTGCCCTCAGAATTATACGTACCTGTAAGGAGATGGGCATTAAAACCGTTGCTGTCTATTCTACCGCCGACGCAGACAGCCTGCATGTAAGGTTTGCCGACGAAGCTGTATGTATAGGCCCTGCACCTTCACGGGAAAGTTACCTTAAAATTCCCCGCATACTCGCAGCCGCCGAGATCACCAATGCCGAGGCCATTCATCCCGGATATGGTTTTCTGGCCGAAAATGCCGAATTCTCACGAATTTGTGGTGAACACAACATCAAGTTCATCGGGCCGCAACCTGAAATGATCTCCGCCATGGGCGACAAGGCCACTGCCCGCGAGAATATGCTGCGATATGGCGTGCCGATTATCCCTGGCAGCGATGGCATCATTAAAACGGCCAAAGAAGGCGAGGCCGTAGCAGCCGAAATCGGTTTCCCCGTTATTATAAAGGCAAGTGCCGGCGGCGGTGGCCGTGGTATGCGTATTGTTAATGAAGCCTCTGAATTCGCTTCCCAGTTTAATGCAGCAAGAAATGAGGCCGACGCCGCATTCGGTAATCCCGCTGTATACATCGAAAAATTTTTAGTCAAGCCGAGGCACGTCGAAATCCAGATCATGGGCGACCGTCACGGAAATATTCAGCATTTCGGTGAACGCGACTGTTCCATGCAACGGCGCCACCAAAAGCTGATCGAGGAAAGTCCGTCGCCGATAATGACCCCTGAACTGCGGGAGGAAATGGGACAGGCCGCCATTCGTGCGGCTGAAACCGTTCAGTATGAAGGAGCCGGCACTGTTGAATTTCTGGTCGATAAAGACATGAAGTTCTATTTCATGGAGATGAACACCAGGATACAAGTTGAACACCCGGTAACCGAAGAGGTAACCAATGTTGATCTGATCAGGCTGCAGATCGAAATGGCCGCCGGACTTCCACTCAGCAGAAAACCGTTGAAAATGCGGGGTCATGCCATCGAATGCCGTATCAATGCCGAAGACCCTCAATATGGTTTCAGGCCATCGGCGGGGCGGATTACTACATTCCATATGCCCGGCGGGCACAGCGTACGAGTAGATACCCACGCTTATGCCGCCTATAATGTGCCTCCCAACTATGACTCGATGATCGCCAAACTTATTGTAAGTGCCCCGACCCGCGATGAAGCCATAGCCCGAATGAAACGTGCACTTAATGAGTTTGTGATAGAAGGTATCAAAACAACAATCCCCTATCAGATTCAGATCATGAATGATCCGAATTTTGTGAATGGAACTTTTGATACAAAATACCTTGAAACAACTTTTCAATTCAATCCGCATTCCGAAAGTCAATAACCAATGAACAACCCATCTGAACTGAAATATACCAAAGAACACGAATGGCTGCGTCTGAACACCGATGGCACCGCCACCATAGGCATCACCGATTTCGCACAGGGAGAACTGGGTGACATCGTTTTTGTTGAGATCAACGAAATTGGGGAGGAACTAGACCAGGATGAGGTTTTCGGAACTGTTGAAGCCGTTAAAACTGTATCTGAACTGTTCCTCCCCCTGCAGGGAACCGTGATCGAATTCAACGAAAAGCTCAAAGACAACCCGGAACTGGTAAACGAAGACCCTTATGGCGAAGGCTGGATGGTCAAAATAAAACCGAGTAACCCCTCCGATGTTGATTCGCTGCTCAGTGCCGATGAATACGCCCAGATTATTTCCTGATTGAAGTTCCGCCCTATTTCGCAGTCAACCGCAACACACGTTTTTAAGACCACATCCGCAGTCACCCGTCTCTACGTATTTTACACCACATCCGCAGTTAACCACACACGTAGTTACCGCCGCCGCCACGTAACCACCAGGCATTTCTATCTGCTACCGTACTTTTTTTTAAGCTGAACACATGACAACACACAACGAGTGGATCCTTATTCTTGACTACGGGTCGCAGTACACCCAGTTGATTGCCCGGCGGCTTCGCGAGCTTAATGTTTACTGCGAAATACATCCGTTCAATGTTGATTTCGGCAAAATCCCCGCAGTAAAACCATCCGGTGTGATCCTGTCGGGCGGCCCGATGAGTGTAAACGATGAAAACGCGCCCTGGATGCGGCACGAAGTAACCGACTGGCAGGTTCCGGTACTGGGTATCTGCTACGGACTTCAGATCATGGCCCATACCCGCATTCCCGGCAGTGTTGCCAAAGCCCGACAGCGGGAATTTGGCCGCGCCAGCCTGATCATCGACAGTCACAGCGATCTTTTCCGTGGGTTTCCCGCCGAGACACAGGTCTGGATGAGCCATGCCGATAAAATCACCCGTATGCCCGATTCATTCGAAGTGATCGCACATACAAAAAATGCGCACGTAGCCGCCGTAAGAGACAAAAACCTGCCCATTTACGGTGTGCAATTCCACCCCGAAGTGGTACATACCGAACTTGGCGAACAGTTGCTTGAGAACTTTGTGAGTTCAATCTGCAACATGAAGCGCGACTGGACGGCCGCATCCTTCATTGACAGCACCATCAGTTCTATCAGAGAGCAAGTAGGCGACAGCCGCGTAATCTGTGCCCTGTCAGGCGGGGTCGACTCAACCGTTGCCGCCACCCTGATACACCAGGCCATTGGCGAACAGCTGCTCTGCGTATTCGTGGATAATGGTTTGCTCAGGAAAAATGAATTCAACGACGTACTCAATCTCTACACCTCCGTTCTGCATCTGCCCGTGATCGGAGTTGATGCATCCGAAAAATTCCTGACCCGGCTGCATGGCGTATCCGACCCCGAAGAAAAGCGCAAAATAATTGGTAATACCTTTATTGATGTGTTTGATGAGGCCGTTGCCGGCGACAAGAATTTCCGGTTTCTGGCACAGGGTACCCTCTACCCCGACGTAATTGAAAGTGTCTCCTTCAAGGGCCCCTCGGCAACCATTAAATCGCACCACAACGTGGGCGGACTTCCGGAGAAGATGAACATGCAACTGGTTGAACCGCTCAGGGAACTTTTCAAGGATGAGGTGCGGCGTGTAGGACGTGAGCTGGGTATACCGGAGCGGTTCATCAGCCGGCACCCTTTCCCCGGTCCCGGAATGGGAATCAGAGTACTCGGGGCGGTCAGTAAAGAGAAGCTGGATCTGCTCCGCGAAGCCGATTTCATATTTATCGAGGAGCTCAAAGAGCAGCATCTTTACGACAAGGTTTGGCAGGCACTCGTAGTACTGCTGCCCGTTCAGAGTGTGGGTGTGATGGGTGATGAACGCACGTACGAATTTACCGCCGCAATACGTGCTGTAACCAGTGTCGACGGAATGACTGCAGACTGGGCACACCTCCCCCATGAATTTCTCGCTCACGTATCGAACAGGATTATCAATGAGGTGAAAGGGATAAACAGGGTTGTTTACGACATCAGTTCAAAACCTCCGGCCACCATTGAATGGGAGTAATTCAGTCCCAAACAAATAATGTGGCCATCACACAAGTTTAACGTACGCTGAACGGGTGCGAAGGCGTTAAACAGAAACTATCTGAAACCCCGAAAATTCTGGATTAGTATGAAAATTGATAAGGTAGTCGTTTCAATCTGTATTGTTCTCACTACGGTATCTGCTGCCGGGACAGTTCACTCTCAGAACTATGATGATCAGTTCCAGGAGGCCATGGAATTCTATGAACAGGGCCGATACCTTGAAGCTGCCAGCCTGTTTGACGATATTAATGCTCCTGAAGCCCGGCTATTTGCCGGAAAAAGCTATTTCGCAGCAGGTATGTACATCGATGCGATTGAACACCTCAATACGGCAACCGTCAGCGGTGTGAGGCGGGTTGCCGACGAAGCGGCGTACACCCTTGCCCTCAGTTACTTTCAGACGAAACAGTACGGGCGATCGTTGGACCTGCTGTACGCAACTGTTAATGA
The DNA here is from genome assembly GCA_020201275.1 of Rhodothermaceae bacterium. GTDB lineage: Bacteria > Bacteroidota > Rhodothermia > Balneolales > Cyclonatronaceae > RECM01. Next base: position 47,903 of record JAIVHB010000131.1, read on the forward strand.
TCCCGGTATAGTGGCGGCACTTCGCAATGACGCACGTACTTTTTATAATGAGACTATGGCCTGGCTCAGCCCCGCCCAACGGCGGCTTGCCTACACACACAGCCAGGTTCCCGATGTACAACGGCAGCTTTTGCTCGGCGGCATCGAACATCACCAATCAGATACCGGGGCATCTCTTCTGGAGGTTTTTGCCAGACATTTCAACCTTTCTGATGATGACCCGGATTACCGTAATGCCCGGAAGCTGCTGGAAAACAGGATAGACCGGGAGGAACTTCGCCCCGACATCCTCGACTTCCCGGCCGCACCTGGTGGGCTTGTTTTCAACATTGGTGTTCTTCTGCCTGCATTTGAACCGGGATCTGAGCCTTTCGGGGTAAGCCAGGGGCTCTATTATGGTATAATGATGGCGGCAGACGAATTCAACCGGCGAAACCCGGACAAAAAAGTCAGGCTTCACTACAGCGACGACAGTGATCCGGCCGCGGCATTCTCAAAGCTGGTATGGAATTATAATGTGGACCTGATCATCGGGCCACTTTTTTCTGAATCTGTCTCCGTTATTGCACCTCTTGCTGAAAAATACGGCATACCGGTACTGGCTCCGCTTGCCAATTGCGACGATCTGAATAGAGATTACGCCTATCTCTACCAAAGTAACCCCACATTCAGCGCGCGTGGAAAAAAGATGGCAGAATTTGCCGTAAGCCGCATGGGATTTCGCCGGCTGGCCATCATGGTCGAAAAAAATTCACTGGGCGTTGATGAAGCCATGGCTTTTCGTGATGAAGCCGAAAGGCTCGGGGCTACCATAGTTCACTTTTTCCTGGAGGATTTCGGTGCACGTGCATTCGACATCACCGATTTCACCATCCATTTCTCCGATCCGAATTACCTGTCGAATCTTGATCCCGGCCTTTTTGAAAGCATAGATCTTAAACCTGTCGACGCGCTCTATATTCCGTTCACCGGACAGGCGGCACCCACTCTGATCAACCTGGTACTTACCGACTTGCAGGCCAACAGAAGCGATGCCGTAGTTCTCGGTTCCCAGGAACTGGGAATGAGTGAAATCAACAGTGATTTCATGCAGTATTTCCGGATGTACTACACCGAAACGATGGATGTGGAGGAGGGAAATGAAGATGTGATCAATTACCGAATCGACTACAAAAACCGTTTTGGCGTGGATGCAAATAAATTCGGTTTTGTCGGTTATGACACCTCTAATTTCATCTTCAGGTCTCTTGAAGAGATTCGCAATCCGGATCTGCTGAATTATCACCTGCGTTTCCGGCCCGCTTGGAATGGACTTTCGACAATTCTCGATTTCAAGGGTACATATGTGAATCAGGGTGTGCAGATTCACCGGATCGATTCATCCGGGAATGTGAAAGTTTACTGATCCATTGCCTGCTGCTCATCCTCAATTTCCCTCATCTCCTCCCTGAGTGCAGCCTCGTCCCGTTCCCTTTGCTCTCTGATGGCCGTCTGTTCACGGATAAACTGCTGCCATTTCCGGCTTTCCCGACGGTGATCGGCATAGGTACGTGTAAATGTGTGAACGCCCTCCGGTGTGGCAACCATGAAAAAATAGTCGTGGTCTTCGGGAAACAGCGCCGCCTTTATGGAACTCAATGCGGGATTGTTGATCGGCCCTGGTGGCAGGCCGTAAATACGGTAGGTATTATAGGGGTGATCAAACTGATAATCACGATTATACAGCCTTCTGCGTTCTCCAATGGCATAACTTACGGTCGGGTCGGCCTGCAGCCGCCACCTGTTGTTCAGACGGTTCCAGTACAGGCCGCTGATAGTCGGTTTCTCATTATCGTAACGCGCTTCCCACTCAATGATGGATGCCATTGTAGTGATTTGATCCACACTCATCCTGAGCTCCTCATACCGTTCGGCGTAGGGTTGAACAGCGGTGCGGTCAAATTCCGAGAGCATCCTGTCAACAAACTGCCCGGCTGTAATGGTCCAGTACATTTCATACGTATTGGGCAGCATCCTTCCGAGCATCTGATGCTCCTGCAGATTATACTTCTCCAACAGTGCTGTGTCCCGCAGTGCTGCATGGAGTTCCTCCTCCGTGAAACGCATCTGCCCCGAAACACGCTGAATAAACCGCTCTTCCCATTGCCCCGTATGTATGGTTACATTCCCGGGTGTCTGCAGGCCATTGCCAAACATGCGCAGTACATTCTCATAAGTCTGCTCACCGGTAAGGTCATAACGCCCCGGGTGAAAGCTTCCCCAGCTGAATGTTTTGGCAGCCCATCGGAAATGGGGCTCATCAAACCCGATTTCGGCTTCGTTGAGCCGGCCTATCAGTCCATCGAGATCTTCCTGCTCATATAAAAAAACAACCGCGCCAGCATGGCCGGTTATACCCGAAACATTATTCAGCCTTGCATCACGATAGAAGTACGAAAACAGGCAGGCTGCTGCAAAAAGGACAAATCCGACAACATAATCTCTCAAACTCAAAGCGTTGATCTCCGAAATACGCATCTTGCGCGGTCTTTAATTGGTTACTGACAAGTGAAGAACGTTCTCAAACTGAAAAAAGCATAAAATGTTCAAACTGATTACAAACTGGAAGCACGTATAATATTCCAGGTTATAATACCATTCCGGCCCACCTTGTATTCGAGCAGCATCTCTCCTGTTATGTGCCCGTCTTCATACCGTGCATAGGCCCAGCTCCCGTTGATCAGCTTCAGATCGTCCATGCTGTGAAAACGCATGGTGCCTCCCAATACGCCTTCATGGGGTATAAGCTGGGGATTGTTGAACAGATCAGTAAGGATGTCTTCTTCGGGATTTTCAAGCCCGAGGCTGCGGAACTGGCGGATTTCATACTGCATCAGCGCTCCGGTTCCTGCCCGGGTGGCCGGTTCTGCCGTCAAATCGCCTGTTTCGGCGGCAGCATCGTATTCCCGGGGCTGCAGCGTATGCTGCATTTCATCCAACACCGACCTCAGGGAGTCGATTTTGGATTCCAGATGACCGAGCTCGGCCTCATAGCCCGCGGCATCAACCGGTTGCGGTGCCTCCTGCCTGTTAACAACGTAAACCAGTGCTGCAGCAAGTGCAAGACAAATGATAATCCAGACAATTCGTTCGGCCATTTTCTTCACTAATTATGGTATAGATTTGAGACATCAGACATCAGACATCAGACATCAGACATCAGATATCAGACTGCGATGAAGTGCAAATGAAAAATATGGATTCCTGGCGACAAATGTTGGCGTTGTGGATCTCAATTTAGATAGTCGAACGGGAACAGGTAGGTTTAGCTACATATTCCTTCTGTACTGACCGCCCACTTCGTACAGTGCGCCAGAAATCTGACCCAGCGAGCAGTATTTCACGCACTCCATCAGTTCGTCAAAAATATTTTGACCCGATCTGGCCGTCTTTTTGAGCCTGTTAAGGGCATTCTCTGAATCCATTCTGTGCCGGTGCCTGAAAGCCTGCAGCGATTTCAGCTGATGTTCCTTTTCGTCGGTTGTTGATCGGATCAGGGCTACTTCCTTCGGTTCGGATTCCTTGCCATTTTTACGGCTCAAGAAGGTGTTTACACCGACTATGGGTAGTTCGCCGCTGTGCTTGAGTGACTCATAGTACAGACTTTCCTCCTGGATCTTGCCGCGCTGGTACATGGTCTCCATCGCTCCAAGAACACCGCCACGGTCAGTGATCCGGTCGAATTCGGTCAGTATGGCTTCTTCCACAAGTTGTGTAAGTTCCTCAATGATGAATGAACCCTGGGTGGGATTTTCATTTTTGGCGATGCCCAGTTCCTTGCTGATGATAAGCTGAATGGCCAGTGCCCGGCGTACCGACTCCTCCGTTGGAGTAGTGATGGCCTCATCATATGCGTTGGTGTGCAGGGAATTGCAGTTGTCGTACACCGCAAGAAGCGCCTGGAGCGTGGTGCGTATGTCGTTGAACTGAATCTCCATGGCATGCAGCGAGCGGCCGCTGGTCTGTATATGGTACTTCAGCTTCTGGGATCTGTCGTTGGCCTTGTACCGGTTCTTCATCGATATGGCCCATATGCGCCGCGCCACACGCCCGATCACCGCATACTCAGGGTCGAGACCGTTGCTGAAGAAGAACGACAGGTTGTGGGCGAAATCATCGATTTTGAGCCCTCTCGACAGATAGTACTCAACATAGGTATATCCGTTGGCAAGGGTAAAGGCCGCCTGGGTAATAGGATTCGCACCCGCCTCTGCAATATGATATCCGGATATGGAGACCGAGTAGTAGTTCCTTACCCGGTTTCTGGTGAAACTCTCCTGCATGTCACCCATCATTCTGAGGGCGAATTCAGTGCTGAAGATGCATGTATTCTGCGCCTGGTCCTCTTTCAGAATATCGGCCTGTACCGTACCCCTCACCACCTGCATTGCCTCTGATCTGATCCTGCCGTAGGTTTCCTCGTCAAGCAGCTGGTCGCCCGGAATACCCAGCGTACCAAGCCCAAAGCCGTTGCTTCCCGAGGGCAGGCTGCCATGGTACTCCGGCCGGTTGGCTTCGCGGCTCTCAAACCAGGTTCGAATCTTTTTTTCGGCCTTATCCATTATACCCTGCTCACGCAGGTAGCGCTCAACCTCCTGATCGATGGCAGTATTCATGAACATCGCCAGAATCATCGGCGCCGGACCATTGATGGTCATCGATACAGATGTATTCGGACGGGTCAGCTCAAATCCGGAATAGAGCTTTTTCATATCATCGAGAGTACAAATACTTACACCCGAATTCCCGATTTTTCCGTATATGTCGGGACGTCGGTCGGGGTCTTCACCGTACAGGGTTACCGAGTCGAATGCCGTCGACAGGCGGTGGGCCGGCATGCCCTCACTCACATAGTGGAACCGTTTGTTTGTTCTTTCAGGGGTACCCTCACCCGCAAACATCCGGGCGGGATCCTCACCCTCCCTTTTCAGCGGGAAAACACCAGCCGTGAAGGGAAAATATCCTGGCAGGTTTTCGAGCAAGGCGAAACGTAGCCGGTCGCCATACCCCTCGAATTTAGGTAAACTAACTCGTGATATTTTCAAGCCGCTCAACGACTTGGTATACATATTGCTGCGTATAACCTTTTCCCTGACTTTCGACTCCAGAACATCACTCCGGTACTTTTCAGTCACTTTGCTCCAGTTGTCAAGAATGTTGATACAGATGGGATCAAGCCGGGACCGCAGGTGTACATGCATCTCCCTGAGTCTTTTTTCAAGCGCCATACGGTCGTCGGGATTCCATTTGGAGATCTGCTCCAGAGTACCCTCAACATCACCTAATCTTCGTGCTGTTTCTGTCTGCTGCTCGACCCACGTGTGATAGTTTCTGACCTCATCCGAGATATCCGACAGATACCTGACCCGTTTTCCGGGAATGATGGCCTGTTTGTGAATATCCTCGGCCGGCTTGCTTTCCGTGAAGATTGTCCGGGGCAAGGCGAGATCATAATGTTCATTGATGCGGTCTGCTAGGGCGCTGAACAGCCGGTTCACCCCCTCGTCGTTAAACTGCGCAGCGATGGTCGGATACACAGGCACATCTTCATCTTTAGCGTGCCATAGTCCGCGGTTGCGCTTATACTGTTTCCTGATATCGCGCAGGGCATCGAGCGAGCCTTTCTTTTCAAATTTGTTCAGTACCACAAGATCAGCCAGGTCGAGCATGTTGATCTTCTCAAGCTGGGTCGCCGCACCGTATTCACTGGTCATCACGTAAATGGAAATATCGGCAATATCAATAATCTCGGTATCGCTCTGGCCTATTCCGCTAGTCTCCACAATGATCAGATCGTAGCCGGCTGCCTTACAAACGGCCACAGCACCATGCACGGCCTCGCTGGTTGCCCTGTTCGAGGCCCTGGTTGCCAGGCTGCGCATGTATACCCGGTCGTTGTTGATGCTGTTCATCCTGATGCGGTCGCCAAGCAAGGCACCGCCCGAGCTTCGCTGTGAGGGATCAACCGAAATAACGGCTATATGGCTTTCGGTATACTCGGTAAGAAACCGCCTCACCAGCTCGTCGGTAAGGGAGCTTTTTCCCGCCCCGCCGGTTCCTGTAATACCAATGAGCGGTATAATCTTCGTGTCGGGTGATTTAGAAAATTTATTGTTATCTAAGTCTAAAAGTTTGCTGTCCTTATATTTAAGGTATTTACCTGATTTTTTTTCGATATCGGTAATACATCTGGCAATCACCATTTTATCTTTTTGCAGGATGAGTGCCGGATCAATGATTCCCGACTGCAGCGGATCAAAGTCGCAGGCCTCCATCATAAAGTTGATCATACCCTGCAGGCCCAGGCTGCGGCCATCGTCGGGTGAAAAGATGCGTGCAATTCCGTACTCATGAAGGTCGGCGATTTCACGGTCAACAATAACGCCGCCGCCCCCGCCGAATACCCTGATGTGCCCGCAGCCCCGCTCCCTCAGCAGATCGACCATATACCTGAAATACTCCATGTGCCCGCCCTGATAGGAGCTGATGGCAATTCCCTGCACATCTTCCTGTATGGCACAGTTAACGATCTCATCTACCGACCGGTTATGCCCGAGATGGATCACCTCCGCCCCGCTCGACTGCAGGATGCGCCGCATTATGTTGATGCTTGCATCGTGCCCGTCGAACAGGCTGGCAGCCGTTACAAAACGAATGATATGTTCTGATTTGTAGGGTTTAACCGGCTGCACCGGATCAGCTGTCTTCTTACCTTTTATTTTTGACGTTGAGGCCATAAAAACTGATTGCTGGAAATTGAAAAGCGGTTTTTCAAGATACGGAATGACACGCTGAGAAATAAATAGCCAGTTCAGTTGCCCGTCTCAACGTCACTCAACGTCTCTAATCATCACTCACCGTCACTCACCATTACCAAATATCCCTTACCATCACTCAATATCACTCTGCGTCGGACCCGTTGCCGGCTCCATCCCCATTATCATCGTCGTCATCATCGTCAACGCCATCATTATCTGCGGGCTCACCTGATCTAACACCGATTACCAGTTCCGTTGTCATACGGTTTCGGATCTTTACCCGTGGATCGACATAACCCGGTTCCGGCTTCCGGTAGGGCTCTAGACGGATGCCATACCTTCAGGTCGAAGCTTGTACGTTCCTGCCGCTGCGGGCTCCAGAGCCTCGGCTGGTACCGGCTTGCCTCCATCCAGCTGGTGGCGGGATACAGGTACAACAGATTTCCACGTACGACCGTACTGTCCCAGCCGGTGTGCGTAATTTCATCTTCTATCACAATGAGTGAATCGGTTACTGCGGAATCGTCAATTACCGCAGCGTAGCGGATAACAAGTGGTTGATCGGGGTAAATCCCCCACTCCGATTCGTTACGGATGATCCGCTGGGCCGTTGTATCGGTGGCAGCAGAGCCTGTAAATGAGATATCGTCCGCATTGGCCCTGTTCCCGGCTCTGTCGGTGATCCCGGCCAGCGAAACCGTATAAGTCGTTTCTGTGTCCAGCGCTACCGGCAACTGGCCGTAGAGCACATTGCGCTGTCCTTTTTCTGTATACAGCGGCAGTGCGGTCTGAACTGCCTGCCCCAGGGAATCAAGGACCGTAATACCGGCCCCGTCTTCAAATTCAACATCCTCGCTGAACCGGAGCCGCATCCTGACAGACGACAACAGCCCTACACCCTGCAGGTTCGGGGTGATGGTATCCGGTATTGCGATATAGGCAGTATCGAGGGAAACAATCTGTTCGTCGATTACCTTCACCGATTCGACCGGGAACGGCCTTGCCGCTTCCGAAACGGGGTCCCAGCGCTTGTTGCGGTTGCGATCATCCACCCAGAATGCATTATAGGTTCCCTCTCTGAGATAGTTGAACCTTATGTGTCCGCCCGTGTCGGGTTGTACGGCATAATTGGCCCTTTCCGAGTAATCGATCGGATGCCGGTACAACAGAACAATACCTTCTGTCCACGGGCGTCCGTCTTCCCGGTTCAGTACACGGCCGCTGATTTCGCCCTTGTCTATGGCCGGACCGGTCGACAGGGCAAGGGTATAAGGCTGTTTCATACGGTTGTTGTTGGCATCGCCCAGGTCTGTGCTCAACCGGAAGATCATGGTTGTGGAGTCGGGAAGCGCATTATCAAAGCGAACAACAGCTGAACGCCCCCGCCATCGCACACTGTACGCAATGCCAATATCAGGCTCGATACTGAACGCCCGCTGAAAGGTATTTCGGGCAATGTATTTGTCGAAGTTGAACCTGATCTGGTCGTCGCTGAAGTTGATGGTACCGTCGGCAGGTTCTGAAGACAGGATGGCTGGTCCGCTGCGATCGGGTTCTCCGCCGGTTGGCTGTGTAGGAGTGGCACAGGATACCAGTAGTGATGCAAACAGACAGATGTTGAACAGGTTGCGCATCACTGGCTTCGTACATTATACAGCAGAAATACCGTTACACCGGTTGCCACTATTACTACGGCCGGCTCGGCAATGCGTCGCCACAGACCGGGACGTTTTTCCATCTCAACGAGCCTGAATCGTTCGGCGGTCCAGTTCCCTGCCAGCGATTCCGCATCGGCTGCATCCACGCTGTCTTCGTAATTGAACGGAATTACTTCGGTTCCGAGAACAGTTTGATCGCCCGAGATCAGATATACCGAGACCGAGCCCTCGAGTTTTCTCCTGGCCGTGTTCCCGTCGATGCGTTCCAATCGGTTGGATGTGGTCCATTCCATCCTGATCCGCTCACCATCGCCTTCATCAATACTGATCTGCCGGCCACTGTTAATGAGCCTGGATACCAGCCTTGCTTTTAACGGGGATGGCAACTCTGCCTGCAGTATTATCCGCTCGCCGGCCCCATCCCACAAATCTGATCCGATGAGCGAACTGGCACCGATATCCGCCAGGATCTGTCCGTTGGTAAGGGTTTGGGCCTGCACGGCAGCCGGTAAATAAAAAATAAGAAGCAGGGCCGGAATCGACAGGCGAAAACGCATGAATTCGAAGTTACTTCGTGATTTGTTGTTGTTCCAGTTAGCGAGCTGTTAGCAATACAATATAATTTATTTTGTTCGTAGCCCCATACCCGCCACCAATATTTCTGTCAGCCGGTCTTTGCATTGACCTCGGGGCATTGTTATTATGAAGAATACACCTGAATTTCGAACTTCACTATTTACCGGACAGGAAGACTTACAAATTTACTATTAGCACGATTACAACATGTACGACATAAAACGTGACATAGGCCTCTACGTCGATATGTATGAGCTTACGATGGCCCAGGGTTATTTCCTGAGCGGGAAAAGTCAGGAAAGGGCTACGTTCGACTATTTTTTCCGCAGTAATCCGTTCGAGGGGGCCTTCGTTGTTTTTGCAGGTATCAGCGACCTTTTGCCATTGTTACGCGACATGCGGTTTCATGATGAACATCTGCAGTATTTGAAATCTCTGGGCTTCAGGGATGAGTTCCTCAAATTCCTGTCTGCATTCCGTTTTACCGCCGATGTGGCTTCGGTACGGGAGGGCGATGTTGTATTTCCGAATGAACCTGTAATGCGCATATCCGGATCTATAATCGAAGCCCAGATTGTTGAAACCATACTGCTGAACATCGTTAATTTCGAGTCGCTGATCGCGACCAAAGCCGCCCGGCTTCGAATTGCTGCCGGCGACCGCAAACTCATGGAATTCGGCCTGAGGCGGGCCCAGGGGTTTGGTGGTATCAATGCATCAAAAGCTTCGATAATCGGCGGAATCGATTCAACATCCAATGTGCAGACCGGGTTCTACTTTGATGTGCGTGTAGACGGTACACAGGCCCACTCCTGGATTCAGAGCTTCGAATCTGAATTACAGGCTTTCCGTGCCTATGCCGAACATTACCCTGACAAATGCATCCTGTTGGTCGACACCTATAACACGCTGGAAAGCGGCGTTCCGAATGCCATCAGGGTGGCTCATGAACTTGAGGAGAAGGGTCACAAGCTTGCAGCAATACGACTCGACAGCGGCGACCTTGCCTACCTGAGCAAGCGGGCAAGGGCCATGCTCGACGACGCAGGGCTGGGATATGTCAAAATTGCTGCATCCAATCAGCTCGATGAATATCTGATAAAAAGCCTGCTTGAGCAGGAGGCACCCATCGACGTGTTCGGGGTCGGCACACGTCTTGCCACCGGCTACCAGACTCCTGCCCTCGACGGCGTTTACAAGCTTTCGATGATCAATGCCCAGCCCAGGCTGAAAGTTTCAGACAATATCGAAAAGGTAAACCTGCCGGGCCTTAAGCAGATTCATCGCTATTTTAATGGAAAAGGCATGTTCTACGGTGATGGCATACTGCTCGAGGATTCTGAAGTCAGACTCGATACCATATACCATCCGCATCAACCACTCAAAAAAAGTGATGTTTCAGGTTTCACTTTCGAACAGCTGCTTCACCCCGCCATGAGTGATGGTGAGATCACCTGTGAGCTGACTTCCGTTACAGAGACTGCCCGGTATGCAACATCCAGGATTGACTGCCTGCCGGTCGAGCACAAGCGGTTTTACTATCCGCACGTGTACAAGGTGGGTATAAGCTCCGGACTGTCCGAATTACGGCTCAGGCTTATGGAACATGCACTAAATAACAGATAAACAATAGGTTTAACGATGATTTACCACATAGTTTCTACGACCAACCACTGATTCCACTGATTCCACTGATTCCACTGATTCCACTGATTTATGAAAGCACTTTTAGTTGTCGATATCCAGAACGATTTCTGTCCGGGCGGTGCATTGGCCGTACCCGACGGCGACAAAATCATCCCGGTTGCAAACAGCCTTTCGGAAGTGTTTAAGCACGTTGTTTTGACACAGGACTGGCATCCCGGGGGGCACCACTCTTTTGCCACATCCCACAAAGACAGGAAACCATTCGATACAATCGAAATGCCTTATGGCGACCAGGTGCTGTGGCCAGATCACTGTGTTCAGGGTACATCCGGAGCCGACTTCCACCCTTCACTTGATACAAATCGCGCGCAGCTAATTATTCGTAAAGGCTTCCGCAAGCAGATAGATTCCTACTCCGGTTTCTATGAAAATGATCATGAAACAAGCACCGGCCTAACAGGATACCTGCGCGACCGGGGGATCAGTTCGCTTTACATTACCGGTCTGGCTAGCGACTTCTGCGTTAAGTGGACGGCGATTGATGCAGTCAAAGAGGGCTTTGGGGTAACGGTAATCCGCGATGCCGTTGCCGGAATCGATATAGACGGATCAGTCAAAAAAGCCTGGGAAGAGATGAAAGGTGCCGGTGTTCAGGTTGCTCTCAGTCACGATTTACTCACCTCCTGATGCCGGCCTCAGATTACGATGCCATTATACTTGGCGGTGGCATATCGGCCCTCACTGTTGCCCTTCAGCTTCAGATGAAGGGATATGCTGTTGTTGTAATCGATAAACCCGCGGGTTCTGGCGCCGCAGGATTGCCCGCCGGACTTGCAAACCCGGCATACGGTCGTGAGGCAAAAAAAAGTTGGGAGTCTGAGGCATGCATCGAAAGCCTGTACAGGCTTTCGGAGTTAGCAGATGTCAGGAAAAACGACTGGCAAGAGGGCTGGACTCAGTGGCTTGAGCCCGGAGAAGCTGCCGAAAGATTCCCTCTGGTACAGACGAAATACGGTGCATTGTGGATTCAGGTCGGCATGACCATCGACCTGCCGTGCCTGCTCACTGAATTGCGTACAAAGCTGAATACTATGGGTTCGACGCTTTATTCGGCCACAACGTCGGATGTTTACGAAGGCAGGAATAATCACACTGTAGCTGCCGATGGCCGGGAATTAAGATCACCGAGAATCATCTTTGCACCCGGCTCGGGCATAGGAGACTACCCCCAGTGGTCTTCTCTTAAATTCAACCGTGTAAAAGGGCAGGTTACAGCGGCAGCATTCAGCGGCTTTTCTGATCCGGGCTGCTCTGTCGCTTCATCGGGTTATGCCGCTTTCACCGGCTATAACCGGGTGGTTGTGGGAAGTACGTACGAACACACCTGGCAGAACAGCAGTCCTTCCCATGAAACCGGCCGGGAACTGATCGCGCGATTCAGGAATATGTGCCCGCAGATTGGCGAAAGTTTAACACATGCGGACAATTGGGCCGGAATCCGCCTCACTACGCCCGACCGGAAACCCTGTGTGGGTGCGCACTGGGAAATACGCGGATTCTACTGCATCGCCGGAATGGGATCGAGGGGATTGCTCATGGCGCCACTGGCTGCGGAGCTGATTGCCGATCATATTCACAGCAATAAAAAAATACCCGCTCAGATAGACGTTACCCGTTTTTACCGCACTCGCAGATTTATGAACAGGACGTAAATGCAGGCACTGGTTAGTAAGAAGTGTCTTTTTGGGCAGGCCTCATCAACAGCTCGCCCCGGGGTGTGACCATCGTTTTACTTACGATTTTCGATTTGTTGAGATGGCTGATGCGCTGGTCAACGTAATTTTTCCTGCGCTGGCTTGATTGGGAGTTCATCAGATGCAATCTCACACGATACCAGGCATAGAGTTCATCCTCTTCCCTGCCGTTCCAGAAAATATTAAATTGCCCTACCAGTTCATCAACTTCCGACTTGTGCTTATAGTGCTGTATGGTCATTACCAGCAGCTTGCTCAGCCCCAAAGCAACAAACAGGAGCGCAAATTCTATGATTGCTACATCCATGCTTCCAATTCCGATTGCAAATTATTTATCTAACGTACTTGGTTAAATATAACAGAATTACCCTGAAGAAAAAGAACATGACATTATTTTAACAAATATGCCGGGCTACAGAAAATTTTCGCCTATATCTGTGTTCTATCTGAACCTGTCTTTTATCTCTTCGAGAGGAATATAGATAATGGTCGGCTTGTTCATCGGGTCAAAATAGGGCTGCTCACAGGCAAATAACTGGTCGATCAGAATCTCCATCTCTTCCTGTGCCATTCTTTTCCCACGCGGAATGGCCGTCTTGTTAGCCAGGGCAAGGGCCAGTTTTTCAGTATTGCCCAGCCGTACCGCGGAACTAAAATTCTGAAACTGCTGCAGGATCGATTCAATGACATGCTTTTCATTGCCCATCTTGATGTCGGCAGGTACGCCTGAAACGATTGCCGAGTTTCCGCTGAGCAGCTGGATGTTGAATCCCATCTTCTGGAATGCGGGGTGCAACTCCCTGAGCAGTGTAAAATCGGAGGCGGAAAAATCGATACTCTGGGGGAAGAGAAGCTGCTGGGTACTTGGCAGACCCGCCTGGCTTGCATTCATGGCTTTTTCGTAAATAATACGCTTATGTGCGGTGTGCTGATCTATCACACAAAGACCGCTGAGTGTCTGCGATATCACATACTGGTCATGAAGCTGCCAAAAACCACGGAATTTATCAAAATCAGGCTGTCTGTAATTCGGATCTGCATTTTCGGCCGACCTTGATGTGGAAACAATCGTTTTACTCCCTGGTGCTGAGCCGCCGTAGATGCGATCGGTAATATCGGTCCCGGGCATGAACCCGCTGTCGCGCCCGGCCGATGATCCGCCGTACGTTCTGCCTGATGAAACCTGATCGCCTCTGAAATCAAATCCCCTTGAAAAGGCTTCACCTCCTGAATGGGATATTGCCTGCGGCTCGCCCGGACCTACTCTGGGCACGTTGTACCTGTCGTTCAGGGCTCGTTTCACGATAGACCGGGTGAGGGTTGAAACCGCACGTTCATCCTCAAATTTCACCTCCAGCTTCGACGGGTGTACATTCACATCGATATTGGCCGGTTCGGTTTTGTAAAACAGGGCATAGAAT
>JAIVHB010000039.1 GCA_020201275.1 Rhodothermaceae bacterium
CAGCGTAAAAACCGTGATATATGTGCTTTGCTTGTTCATCATTTTCATTCTGTGTTGGACCTCTGCTTATTTCATTACCGCAAACTTGCCCGTAGTGCTGCCCACACCCGGGGCATCTACGTGGAAGAGATAGATGCCATAAGACAGCTCCAGGTTATCTTTGGTGAGCATATCCCATACATAGGTACCATTGTCAATCGTGTTATTTACATTAAGTGTCTGGACCAGCCGTCCTGCCACCGAAAAGATGCGGATGGTACATTGGGGCGGCAGATTGGTGAAATGGAGCTGGCGCAGCTGCTGTGGCCTGGCCGGCGTTGGCCGAGGCTCGGCGACATGGGTTACCCGGTAGGGATTCGGTACGACCCGGATGTTATCCAGGTTCGATTTGGCCAGTTCTGTATCCTCGACGGGTGTATTAATGCCACCAACTACCGTGAAGGAATATACATCCTGGCTGGTGAACGGGGTCGACTGTGTGAGGTGGATAAGTTCGCCCTTTGCGGGGAGCCAGGGCTGATCGTTCAAGTAGGGCTCGAAACCGATCTGCCAGGCAATATCATTCTTCTCATTGAGAATGTAGATGATATCGCTGTCGGTCCGTTTCATTTCCGAAACGTAGACTGCACCAACACTGCCCGCGGGCCTTTTTAATCCGGCATTCTGGTGGTAGGCAAAAGGAACATCACGACCAGTGGCGGCATCAATAATCCTGAAGTTGACCGGAACCGACTCCAGTTCCCGGCTGAAGCTGCCACGATCTATGGTTGCAGCTGTTGATTCCGATAACGGTTCATCGTCGAAAACGATCACATAATCACGATCCGAACCAGCCTGGCGCCTGATGCGTGCTGTGGCCTGCCGCCCTTCGAAGCCCATTGTACGCCAGTCGGAGACCCGTAACGTTTGGGCGATTTCATCACCGGTATCATTTATGATCGTTACCCTGAAACCCTCGGTTACGGTATTGTCCTCACCATTGAACCGGTCGCTGTTATCGATCAGTACCTCGCCGGATGTGGTGTTCGTTAGTGTAAAACCTGTGGTTTCCACCGAACTGCTTCCATTACCATCAGTCACCGTTTCAGATGTGAACGTTATTCTGTATTCGTTGTCGGGCTTCAGTGCTCTTGCATCAAGAATATCGGCGAACACGTTTCCTGTTGCCGGCCCGGTGTGGCTAATCTGCAGTTCTTCAGGAGCCCTGTACCCTGCAGAGGTTTTGCCGGGTTTCACCTTCACCACATTTACACCGGAAGTAAGAGACCCGTCAGGATTAATACTGATACTGATTGGCGATTCCGACGGTGCAATTCCTGCAAGGGCTGCACCGCTGTTGTAGGCGGTTACGATGTAGAAATATTCGCGGCCGTTGATCACTTCCGTATCAATATAGTGCCGTTGCAGACCGGTATCGTCACCCAGATAAAACTCCACGCCGTTTATGTCGATCGGGTGGTTACCGGTTATGCCGTTAATTTTGTCGAACTGAACAAGCGGCTTCAGGAACTGCAGGTTGCCGCGGCCATCAGATACCCGACGAATATCTACCAGGGCAGCATCGGTGGATCTGTAAACCCGGTAGCCTTCGAAATTACGTGGGTTTACACCGAGGCGTTCAAGATAGCGGTCGAAAACCTGCTCGGATTCATCATCCCAGTAAAGTGTAATACGACCATCGCCGGGTACGGCCCTCAATCTGGGCGGTGGCGGGGCTATTGCAAACTGGTAGTTGGCATCATAGGCGTTGAATGCCTGATTGAGCCGGTTGGTAACCAGTTCAACATCATTGGAGGGCAGCGGATTAGTATTGGATGCCGCTACGGTTACTGCCACGGCAAAACGCTCAACCTGGCCCCGGCGAAGCGGGAAAAAGCTGCTGGTCATGAACTGGTCAGTATCCTGTGTGGGGTCAGGGGCAAGTTCAAAACGGCCGGGAACCATATTCAGGTCCCAAATATCACGGTCTGACCGAAAATTTCGGCCGCCACCCAGACCGCCTGCCTGGCGGAACGTTGCTGATGAAATACCGATGGCATCGGTTTCCCTTACATCGGTCTTATCGATGTTCGGTTCGCCGGGGAATGCGGTAAATGCACCGGAGGTTTGGAATCCGTCGCCCTCACCGCGGGACCCTGTACCCTCAACACCGTCGATGCCTACGTCATCCCTGGGCGCCCAGTCCAGGTTGTTGTCAAATAAGTCGTCCCTTGATTCATCGATCATCGGAGCGCTGGTAAACCGGGTCTGGTAGAAATTGTCGAAAAATGACTCGGGGAAAATCGGCGTTGCAGGCCTGCGGCTGAAGTTTTCTTTCAGCATCTCCTGGTAATTGGCAATCAGTGAAGTAAACTGGGCATCTGTCTGCATCCTCTGTTCAATCCATTCATCAGGCACAATGAGGCCTCTCTGTACCGTGAGTGATCCGTAAACCCATTCACCCTGCGCATTGCTGGTCCATCCGCCTATGCCGGGATACCCGTTGTGGCCGTCATAGAAACCGCTCCATCTGTAGTTGACGTACCGTACAGGACGTGTAATAAGCTGACCTTGTATGAAACGTGACAATGTGAGATGGTTGGGCTGATTTTCATCTATAATTCCATCCAGATTATCGTCAAACAGGTTCAGGTGACGGTTCAGCAGGGTATCTTCGCGCACAGTCATACCGCCGCGCTGTAGTACAACTTCACGCCCCTGTGAGAAGATTGTCATCGTTTCATTGGTACCAAATGCTTCATTCGGAGGATAGCGTAGCATCGTACGGCTGTCGTCGTCGTTAATTATGACGATCGGATCGCCTGGGGCAAGGTTACGGGGTTCAAAACTCTGGGTGGTAAACAGCGGGAGAAGGTCGTTTTGCAGCACCCCTCTGTCGTTGATAAAACCGCCGTTGGCAGCGGTTAGCGGTGCATAGATATCCGGATTACGGCTGTCGTATAACCCAAGTGGGGTTTGCGGGTTGAAGAAATCGCTGTCGCCGTCGTTATCGATGCCATCAACTGCATTGCCCGGCGTTTCCAGAAACCGGATACCGGCAACCCCGATAGCGGTTCCGTCATACTCGGCGGGTGACAATCTGGGGCTGGTATCCGTATAAAATGCCGTTGCACGCTGCTGATCAAAAAACGGACGGTCGTTCTGGGGAGTTCCAACCCAGTCGGCAGTCCACAGGGTAAAGGAAACCTTATCGTAGTCGTAGGATGCATCGTTGCGGACTTCAAAAATGTTGAAATGGACATCACTGATCAGGTTCTGGGTCCATGCAAGCACGCGGGTGTCGATGATCAGGCCAAGACCCCCGCGAACGGGATCTGTGTCATCGGGCCGCCAGCGGGAATCCTGTGAGAAACGTGTATAGAGATCATCACCGGAACGGTAAATAAATTCCTGGTCGGCATTGAAAATATCCTTGCCGAAAAACCCGTTCCACTGACCGGGCCACCCTGGATCGGCCGGATCGTCGAGTTTGTCGGGCCATACGGGCGGCCAGGTATTACCGGCGGCAGACCCTGGGCCACGGTCGCTTCTGGCCAGCTCCTCACTGTCTTCATTGAAATATCCAATTACCGGATTCAGGGCCCAGGATTCGCTGGTTTGCGGGTTCACACGATCGCTCGCCACACTTACTATGGGGAACCGTTCACGCTCGTCGGCCGGCAGGTTGGCCTGGCGCTGATCAAAGACCTCTGCACCCATGAATACAGCCAGGAAGTAGATATAGCGGCGGTTCGTATTTTTGGGGTATTCAAAATAGAGTTCATCCCGGTTATCTTCGTTGGTACGTCCGTGCCATCCGAAGTTGTGATAGGTAGCCCTCAGCGTGTTTGCATCGAGTATCGACTTGCGCCTCTCCTCGAACGAAGAGCGCTCTTCGCTTGGCTGGAAGCCTTCGTTATTCTGTGCCTTGAGCGAAGATGCCGCCATCAGCAACAGCGTTGCACCCAAAAAAACGGTTATTCTGGTCTTGATCATGTTCATCTGTTCATCAAATTAAAAGGACATCTGTATACCGAACTGAACCCTTCGAGGCTCGCTGTAGTGACCGGGATTATTATATAGGCCCTGATCGAACTGCATGGGGATGGTAATCGGGTCGGGGCTTACCGGGCTGCCAGAGTCGCCGTACACAAAGTTCACGTTCCGGCGGTCGAACAGGTTGTAAATATTCAGGAATACCCGCATCCGGGACCCTGAAATCCTGAAATCTTTATAGGTATTCAGGTCGAAAGAGAGAAAATTATTCATCCTCATACTGTTGGTAATAACATCGCCGCTGGCGGTAATCCCTACCCTTCTCGGAAGAGCAGAACCCGGTGTATAGGGAAGCCCCGACGAGAACCGCTGAATGATATTGAACCCCCAGTCATTACCCGTGTAGAACAGTGTTGAGTTAAACACATGGGTACGATCCCAGTTGGCGGGGGTCAGGAAACGGGCCAGATTGCTGCCGGAGGTGTCGCTACGCGCAACGGCCGCGAAGAATTCGGATGCGGGATCAGAGTTGGAGTCTTCAGCAATGGAGAAGGTATAGTCGAAACCGATCTGCATACTCCTTGATACCCTCTGGTTCAGCACAGCGGTTACCCCGCGGATATTGGCATAGTCGCGGTTGATCCAGGTTCCGTAGCGAACACTTGATATGGATGTGTTCTGAATCGGCCCGGAGGAGACATAATCACGCTTGTCTTCGTAGAAGATGGTGAGATCGAGGGAAATGCCGGTGAATATCTCCTGCTGCAAGCCGAGTTCATACTTTATACTCTGCTCCGGTTTAAGATCGGGGTTGCCGAAAATACCCTGCACACCCGAGCGGCTTTCGAGAATGAGTTTGTCGCCGTTGTAGAGTTTGTTGTAGTCGGGCACCTGGAAGAAATAACCGTATGAGAAGTGGATAACACCCGTCGATGAGATAGGATAGGCGATACCCAGTCGGGGGCTGAACTGGTATTTTACACTGGCTTCCTTCCAGAAGTCGTCGGCACGCAGCTCATACTGGGAGGTCAGGTTGGGCCTGTCGCTGGCGGGTATCCGGCCGTTGGGAACAAAGTAGTCGAAGCGAACACCCAGATTGATAACGAGGTTT
This sequence comes from Rhodothermaceae bacterium, assembly GCA_020201275.1. Classification (GTDB taxonomy): domain Bacteria; phylum Bacteroidota; class Rhodothermia; order Balneolales; family Cyclonatronaceae; genus RECM01. The sequence goes on from JAIVHB010000039.1 coordinate 5,087, forward strand.
TCATAATCGATCCTGTCCTGTACGAAAGCACTGGCAAGTATTGGCTTTCTGGTCCATTGTTCGTGGCCGGGTGTATTCACTGGCGGTATACCCAGCTCAAGGGCATAGGGACCTTCGCGCAGTTCAGCAGGCAGATTGTCAGGAAGTGTAATCACACCGCCGTCGGTTATTGGTGCCAGCCCGTACGACTGGAAGTCCATCACATCGGCCTGCAGTTCAATCCCGCCCTTAACGAGGTGACGGTTATTGATCTGGCTGGTCATTTCGATCTTGCCGATGTAGGTCGTGGTGGAACGCTCAAAGAATCCGTTGCTGGTTCCGAACCTTGAAAACCGCCCTGCCTGGCCCTGGAAATCAGACGGCAGGCTGCTCGATCGTTCGTAATTGAAATAACGGCGATCGAACGGGTCGCCGTACAGGTTCGATTCGCTCGCGTTATACCTGATTGCCGCGTTTGCAGTAATAAACGTACTATTTGATGGTGTAACCGTGGTTTTCAGGTTGGAGTAGAAGTTCCGGTTCAGGAAATCGGGTATCCCGCCCGGAACCAGACGTGAACCGTGATTGTACCCGCGACCCCACTCTTCACCATAACTGGTGATGAGGTTAAAACGTAATTCCCGGTTATGGTTGTACTGAATATTGCTCTGGAAGCTGTACGTATCGAAGTGGTTGAGCGCAACCAGGGAGCTGTCGCGAAAACCCTCATCACGATAGCGGATAAAATCCTGACCATCGATGCTTACCGTTTCAACAATGTTGTACCATGGCATGGAAGCGTCGATACGGTCCCCGTATTTGTTTACCGGGTTGGATGCCGGCACTTCAGTCACTCCCCTTTCCCATACCAGGTTGTTGGTTTCGGGATCGAGGGTTGGAAGCAGCGGACCGCGGGGTGAAAACGCGTTGCGGCCATAGAGCCAGCCTGTGTTGCGGAACCGGCGTCCCGATACGAAAAAGGTGAGCCTGTCTTTAACGATGGGACCAGAGAAGCTGCCTTCAATATTATACTGATGCAGCGGATCGGCCGATGAGAGATTCCCGGGTGCTCCCGGATACAGTGAGAGGTTCGCGGGCGCATATTCGCCGCCCCAAAGGCGCAGGTTTCCGCTGAAATTATTGTTGCCTGAGCGGGTTACAATATTAACGATACCGGAGGTGGCCTGCCCAAATTCCGCGTTGAAGGTACCCGATACCACCTGAAGCTCCTGAATCGCCTGGTTCTCAACCCTGAGGCCCGAACTGCGGTCATAATCGTCGGTTACCCGAACACCGTCAACAATATAGGCCACCTCTGTGGCCCGGCCGCCGCGGATGTGTATGGCACCGCCGGCCCCAACCGTTACACCGGCCTGAAGCTGAACAATATCATTGAGTTCCTGAACAGGCAGGCGTTCGATATCTTCACGCGCCACCCTCGACTCGGAACTGGTGAGGTCACGAATAACCGATTCCTGCCGGGCACGGACAATGATCTCCTCCCCTTCGATAACAAATTCAGATAACGACACATTGATTTCTGTGGTGAGATCGGTTCGTACGAAAACCTCCTCGATGAACTGTGTCTGGTATCCGATATACCTCACCTCGAGGGTATAGGTACCAGGACGAACGTTCAGTATCCGGTAATTGCCATCGAGGTCGGTCTGGGCACCCTGGGTGGTTCCCTGTATGATGACGTTCACCCCGATGAGTTCTTCATTGGTTCTGGCGTCGGTCACCTGGCCGATAATACGGCCCGACTGTGCCTGTGCTGCCATCCCTGTTATCAGGAACAGAATTATAAGGGTTATAGCTCTCCGTAGTTGCTTCATAACGGTCTCAGAGTTCAATGTGTACAGAATTAAGCTTTTCAGTATAGATAGTTGCGTTGTATGATCTTCTCGTTTCAGATATTTTCTGGTCCCGCAGATCACTTTTACGGGCATTGTGCAGGTATTCACGGATTCGGCTTTCCGCCACCTCTATTGGGAGTCTTTCCGCCTCCCGCCGTCCCAGGCATTTAAAAATCACATACCGGCTGTTCATTACCTGAAATGGTCCGGCCAGGTCGCCTGTTTCGATATTGGCAAGGGATGGGGCCAGTACGCCAAATTCATCAACTGAAACATAGCCCAGTACGCCTCCGGTCTGTTCGGCCCTTTTGTCAATACCGTACTCTTTCAGCATCACATCAAAAGGAGCACCTTCCTGCAGCCGCTGGTATGCCCGGTTCGCATCCAGTTCGCTGCCGGTTATAATTTCGGCCATGTTCAGCTCGAGGGGCTTCATGTAGTATTCACCGTTCTTCTCAAACTCCTCCACGATTTCAGCATCGGTAATCACAACCTGCCCGTCAAGATATTCCTCGAATAACCCGAACAGGTAACTGTAGAAGGTTTCATCGATGGAGCCGTTCACAAAATCTTCATCGAGCCCTTCAAAACCGCGGATGCGTTTCAGAGCATAAGCCCGGTATGCCATTCCATTAACCTGATCGCGGAAACTGTAAAAATCGGTGGCTGCCTGCCTTCTCGGAACCGGTGTGTAATAGGACTCGACCAAAAAATCACCGACTGAAAAATTGAAATCTGCCGACTCCACCAGTTTCATTTCACTCAGATTTCGGGGCAGATCAAGAGGGATGTGACCCGCTTCGTAGTGCGTACCAAAATATATATTCCGCTGCCTCTGAACCTGGTTCCACAAGTCCCTGACCAGTTCATCCGAAATTCTGAAATTCTGTATGGCCTCCTGCATATCCTGCCGGAGCGCGAGTTCCCGTTTCTGGTCGTAGGCAAGCGGGCGGATCTGCTGCAGGTTTCTGGCAAACTCGGTTTCGGTGATAACAGGGTTCTGAACAATATCTGTAACCCGGATGATGGAGTAGCCGGTACTTGTTTTTACCGGACGTGAAATTTCACCCTGGCGCATTCTGTAGGCGATATCTTCGAAAGCAACATCCATCTCATCTACGGTAATGTAGCCAAGGTCGCCGCCGGAGCTGGCAAGCTGCCGGTTCTGGAATATCTCTGCGGCAAGAGAATCGAACGTTTCCCCGTTCTGAAGCCTCATATACAGAGAATCGGCTTTTTCCCGGTGAGTGGCGTGCAGATGGGATGCCCGGATCCTGGTATTAAGTCTTCTGAAGAGCTCACGAAGGTCCGTTTCAGTAACGATGGCATTCTCATGTATGAAATTGCGCTCATACTCTTCCATGTACACCTTGCGCTCGATCATCGCCTTTTGATGGAGGGCTTCGGGTGTGGTGTGCCAGTCGCGCTCACGGGCAAACTCGACAACGGCGTAACGGTCGATGCGGGAGTCGACCACGGCTTTAAACACATCGGGATTGAGGTTAACGGCCTGACCGGTGCGATGATAGAACCGCATGAGGCTGTTTCTGAAATGGTCTTCGGTAATCTCGAAACCACCTATACTGGCCACAACATTATCGTCGGTTTTATCGGAAGTACAGGCCAAACTGGAAAACACGAGTAGAAGCACAACCGGAAGTTGCCGGGAACAGCGTATAAACAGCTTTATGAAGCTCATACCGGCCAGGATTATCATTCAGTGATCATCTGAAATGGAACAGGATTTCATTGGCTAAATACCTTGCAAATATTGGGTTTCGTATTTGTGCAAGCCCTTTTCTGTAACAGAAAAACCCTTTTATAAATGCAATTGCAACAATTTAATGAAAGCGCTTACATTTCCAAAGAAAAATATTTGCATAAAACGATTTTTGCACTGAAAAATGAGCTACTAATTTCGCCCCTTCGGGGCTACACTATATGGA
>JAIVHB010000119.1 GCA_020201275.1 Rhodothermaceae bacterium
AGCCTCCGGCTTCAACGGCACCATCGGCATACTGGGCCATACCGAAGATGAGGATGTGCGGGAGCCCCTCACCCGAAACCTGGACGGCATGAAAAAAGTGCTGCGGGAACTGGGCGAAAGCGAAGCACTTGCAACCTATCAAAACTGATAAACTGTCATTGTGCCGGTTAATACTGAAAGAATTGGTACTGTTACCCGCTATGTGTTATTTTCAGGCGCTGATAAAACAAAGTTAACTAAGCTCCCGAAAATGAATTTCACCGCCGCCATCCCCAAAAAACAGGTTTTTGAACACGTCAGAAAATTCGCCGAAGGCAAAGGTTTTACGATAACCGTGATGGACAACACCCGTCCCTGGGGCGGCTATTATTATGTTTCGGAAGACCAGGCCCCGCAGTTCATCGCCGAATTCTTTCCGCACCTGAGCATTGATGATTTTTCGGGGTTTACCAAACTGAGCCCGAAGCTGCTCATCGTGGAGCCGGAGAAGCGCCTGTCGTGGCAGTACCACCACCGGCGCTCGGAGATCTGGAAGGTTATTGGCGGGAAAGCCGGCATTGTCACCAGCGAAACCGACGAACAGGGGATGGTGAGGGAACTGCGCGAAGGCACGATAGTCAGCCTTGACAAAGGGCTCAGGCACCGTCTGCTCGGCCTGGACCAGTGGGCGGTGGTCGCAGAAATCTGGCAGCATACCGATCCGGCCCATCCGTCTGACGAAGACGATATTGTGCGCGTTCAGGACGATTTCGGGAGATGAGGATGCCAGACGCACCCATCACCTTTCGGGCCGGTTAATTGCCGTTCAATAGGGGTGATGCTATAATTTTGGCGCTGTCAGTTCCCGGCAGAGCACCCACAATTTTTCCTGCATATCGGTACGGTCGGCATAGTTCGGATAGATACCGGCACCTGTCAGCTGCCGCACCTGATCCGCGATACCCGGATTTTCCTTTGACGGTACCATGATTTCCAGCCTGTGGTTGATCAGTTTCCCGCTTGTTTCAGAAAATGCAGCGGATGTGCAGATTTCATAGTAACTATCGGCCATGAATGAGGTGGGCCGGAAGAACAGGTTCTGGACCCCGGCGATCATCCACCACGGGAGGGTGAATTTCCGAAGCGTCTCTTTCGACATTTTTGCCCCGTTGATCTGAAGGTTGTACACCCTGATCCCGTCCATTTTAAACTCATCAGCCATTCGGAAGGTGAGCATAAGAAGTGCCATCTTGGAATTCCGGTAACTGTTGTACACGCTGAACGGTTTGTCGCCCGTGTATGCACCTATAAGGTTATCGAGCTCCAGCTCCAGTTTCGGATTAAAGTAGTGTTTGATGATGTTGCTGCCGGCATTCAGTACACGGGCATCATTCGACCCGGCGAGCAGATCTTTGAGTTTCATCGTTAACAGGTAGGGCCCCAGCACATTCGTGGCAAAGGTCAGTTCGATCTGATCGTCGTTCACCCTGTGGGGAGAACCATGATCAATATAGGCCGCATTGTGAATAAGGATATCCAGTTTCCCGTACCTGTCACGATACCGCGTGCAAAAGGCACGGATAGAAGCCGATGATGAGGCATCCAGTTCTTCAAGGAAGATGTTCTTGTTATTCGACGCAGCAATGATTCCGTCTTGTATGACACTGCCGTGCTGAAGGCTACGGCAGGCCATGATTACAGTGTGACCTTCCATTGCAAATTTCAACGAGGCGGCTTTTCCAATACCCGAATTCGCCCCGGTGATAATGACGGTTCGTTTTTTCATATTCCTCGTATTACCGACCATTGGCGACAGTTTAGAACCGGTTTAAAAATAAAAAACCGGGAGCATGAATCAGCGTCAAATTTCAGTATTGTTCATAAGGCCGGATAATACATCGGTTTCTCCGAATCAGGTCTCGGTTTTCAGGTTACCTGCGGCCGTAGTTCTGAAAACTTTCATCAATCTGGATTGCCAGTTCACGGGTCGGGGGGTTACTGGTATGATAAGCAAGCCTGACGGAAGATTTCCTTATTTGATAAGCATCATCTTCCTTGTTTCGGTAAATCCGGCCCCCACGATCCGGTATAGATAAACACCGCTGGCCAGGTGACGTGCATCGAAGACCACGGTGTGCATTCCCGCCGGCATCGGCCCGTTTTGAAGTACGGCCAATCGCTGTCCCATCTGGTCATACACCGTAATTGTGATCTCGTCCGCTTCCGGGAGGCTGAATGGTATGGTCGTCGTCGGATTGAACGGGTTTGGGTAATTTGGCAGCAGTTCGACGCTAAATGGCTGCTCCCGATCTGCGAGGATGCCGGTGGGGACCGCATCCACGCTAATCATAACCGGATCACTTTCAATACCGTTGGATGAAACGCTGGTCCTTGTCACAACATAGTGGTATGGATCCCCAGAGATACTGACCACATCGGTTAGTCGGTTCAATCCGGTTATATCCACAATATTTGAAGCATCGGAAACAATCAGGAGCGGGTCTGGCGGTGTCGCGGATTGGTAGCGGTAGACTACATACCGTGACGTGGTATCGATAGCAGATGCAGATAGTACCGGGTGTTCCCATTGAAGTGCAACCCCGGTTCCATCAACACCGGTACGGGAAGCCGATAACTGCACGGGCGGGGGTGGGGGCGTTGTATCAAGCCAGGGCATGGTGGGCGTGAGTGCCGGTGTGCTGAAGTAATTACTGCTGAGTGCATCGGCTAACCCCTTTTGATTACTTGTGAGCATGGTGGACCTGAAAAATACGATTCCCGGGATTCCCTCGTCACGATTCAGTTGCAACTGATTGGTTAGCTCAGTGACTGGCCAGTCCCACGGAGCAAGCATTTTGTATGCCGCATTGCCCGAATACATATGTCGTGAACCGGTAGTCTCCTTCCACCAGGGAGCGAGGGCACCGTAATCTTGCCCACCTCCAAACGCCCAGTATATCTGGGGTACCAGATAATCTACACTTTGGTCAGCCAACCAGGCCTTCGCATCGGCGTATATCGAGTTGTAGGCGTCGGTCCCGGTAATTCCCGGAGGATTACCGGGACGCCAGATACCAAATGGACTGACGCCAAAAGCTACATGCGGCTTCTCCTCCTTGACCGTTGCATGAACGGCTTCTACCATCCGGTTAATATTGTCCCTGCGCCAGTCGCCGATATTGGTAAAATCGCCACCAAATTCGGCAAATGTTTCCGCATCTTCATCGGTGATTTCATTGGGTGAGTATGGGTAAAAATAATCATCGAAATGAATCCCGTCTACGTTATACCGCTGCACAATATCCCGGACGATCTTCACTAAATGTTCTTTTACCTCAGGGATGCCGGGATTCAGGATTTTAAGGGTACCAAAGGTGAGGATCCAGTCGGGACGGGTATTTGCCAAATGGTCGGAAGAACGCGTGAATGATCCGGTATTTCGAACAGCACGGTATGGGTTCAGCCAGGCATGCAGTTCCATACCCCGCTTGTGGGCTTCGTCTATTGCAAAGGCAAGCGGATCCCAATAGGGATCTGGTGCGCGGCCCTCGCTGCCGGTGAGGTAATATGACCAGGGCTCGTAAGGCGAATCGTACAATGCATCAGCCTCCGTACGTACCTGGAAAAATACCGCATTTATTCCTGTTGCCTTCAGATTATCCAGCTTGGCGATTAGCTGAGCTCGCTGGAAAGCAGGTGTAGCGGTTCTGGAGGTGGGCCAGTCCAGGTTCAGTACAGTTGCAATCCATGCCCCGCGGAATTCATGTTTGGGGTTAGCGTGGACCGACACTGAGATGCCTGATAATAACAGTATAAGGACCAGAGCTGGGATTTTTTTCATGGTTGGTTAGAAATGGATTTCCGGTAAATAAAGACAGCAAATGTGAGTTTTCCGACTTTATTTCGACGGGGGATGGATAATGGAGTGTTAAATTATCAATCTGACCAAACTGTATCCGCTTTCCTCCGGTAACTTCCGGATAACGGTCCTCCTTCAGATTAAGGGATACGTACTCTTGGATAAGATCAATACGGTGGCCAAAATATAAAAATAGCCTTTATTTAACCAGCATCATCTTCCTCGTCTCGGCAAATCCGGTACTTTCGAGCCGGTACAGGTACATCCGCTTGCCAAATGG
>JAIVHB010000004.1 GCA_020201275.1 Rhodothermaceae bacterium
ACCGGTGATGATATTCACCACTCCCGGGGGCAGATCGGCATCGCGGATGAGTTCAGCAAGCTTGAGGGCGGTAATCGGTGTGGTTTCGGCAGGCTTCAGCACCACCGTATTGCCTGTTGCCAGTGCCGGGGCAATCTTCCAGGCGGCCATCAGCAGGGGAAAGTTCCAGGGTATGATCTGACCAGCTACACCCTTTGACCGGGTCTTGCGTCCTGGAAAGGCATAATCGAGCTTATCTGCCCAGCCGGCATAATAGAAGTAATGGGCGGCCGCCAGTGGCACATCCACATCGCGGGATTCACGGATAGGCTTGCCACCGTCCATCGTTTCGATGACCGCGAACTCGCGGGCGCGTTCCTGAATCATGCGGGCAATACGGTAGATGTACTTGCCGCGATCACGCCCCGACATGTTCTTCCAGTATTTGTCGTAGGCCGTCCTCGCAGCTTTAACCGCCTTGTCTGTATCCTTTTCACCGGCCTCGGCAACATCAGCCAGTTTTTTTTCGGTGGATGGATTTACCGAAGCGAAATACTTTCCCGATTCAGGTTCAACGAACTTTCCGCCGATGAACAGGTCGTATTTGTCGCTGATGGTTACGTGATCGCTACTCTCCGGGGCAGGGTCATACGTCCAGGCCGATGTGAAATCGAGGCGCTGTTTTTTTTGAATATCCTTGTCTGTAAGCATAGGTCAGTCGTTTGAAAAATAATCGGCCGATTGGTAGTTACCGGTTTCCATCTTCACTATCTGCATGAGTAGATCATTTGCAAGAGAGCTGGCGCCGAAACGGAACATGTCGGGGGTGAGCCAGTCGGAACCGAGGGTTTCTTTAACCATCACCAGGTAATGAAGCGCTTTCTTTGCCTCACGGATGCCCCCGGCAGGTTTCATTCCAATCATGATGCCGGTTTTAAAGTAGAAATCCCTGATCGCTTCAAGCATCACCTGCGTAACGGGCTGGGTGGCAGCCGGTACAATTTTGCCTGTCGATGTTTTGATGAAATCGGCTCCAGCGTACATGGCAATATCGCTGGCTTTCCGAACATTATCGAGCGTTTGCAGTTCGCCCGTTTCAAGAATAACCTTGAGATGTGCCGGCCCGCAGGCCTCTTTGATGGCCGCAATTTCATCGAAAACAAAATTGTAGTCCCCGCGGAAAAAGGCTCCTCTTGAAATGACCATGTCGACTTCATCGGCACCCTCACCAACCACATAGGAAACCTCGTCGATTTTCGCCTTCAGGGTTGCGTGTCCGCTCGGAAAGGCGGTTGCCACACTGGCTACTTTCACACGGGATCCGCGCAGGGCCTCTTTGGCAATCGCCACGAAGCTGGGATACACACAAACGGCTGCAACTGCCGGGATATCGGGTACAGATTCATGCGGATGCATGGCCTTGTAGCAAAGCTGCCGCACCTTGCCGGGCGAGTCCATACCCTCAAGCGTGGTCAGATCGACCATGCTCAGGGCCAGTTTGAGTGCAAAATTTTTGCTCTCCTTCTTGATGCTGCGCGTATTGAAACGGGCCACGCGGTCTTCGATCCCGACCTGATCAACAGGGTAGGTAATACTGAAATCCGGTTTTGAATGTATTTTCGAGTTCATCCCGCAAATATAATGAGAATAGTTGGAAGGTGGATAACAAGCAGTTGATCTCGCTTCGGCCGGTAGTGCGACTTTTTGATATGCGATTCATGAGATGTAGCGACCCGGCGATATTCGATGTGATTTGGGAGGATATTAAGTTACGATCATAATACTGCCATTGAAGCGCATAAGGTCCATGGTCATGCAGGAGTGGACCGGTAAAATGCCAATTACATCACCTACTTTATACCGGTCAAAAACCGCCCGGGTTACTTTAAGGATCCCGTGTTCCTGCGAGAGTTTTCTGATGTAACATCCTTCAGCGGGCGCCGACCATCCGTTCTTCAGGAGATCGACAGGCAGCCCGTAAATGGTTTTCCCATTTATGGTTACCGAGTCTTTGGAAAGATGGACGCCACCCCCATAGATCACGAGTTCCAGCCTCTCTTCATGTCTTGCAACTATCGGAGCGGCAAGTACTGTGCCGATCTGATCATAATTACAGGAGCCGATCAGGGTCTGGGTTACATCATAGTAGACGTAATTGCCGGGCCGGATCTCGTCCAGACCGGCGAAATCACCGGCGACCGAACATCCTGGTGTATCTCCCATGGATATGCGCAGGCCGGGATGAGCAGGGGCATATTTTGCGCGGAGTGCTTCCAGTTTTTCGCGGGTGCCCCTGTGGATGTTCATGATCGCGTCGCGTCCCCTTACGTCATAGGTATTGCCATCGTGGGTATAGAATCCGGCGAACTTCAGCATACCGGATTCCGACGCGGCACGTATCACCGATCCGATCAGCATATGGTCATCATAGGGTACGCCGGTTCTGTGATAACCCGTGTCTATTTCGATGTAATATTCGACCGGGTGTGTAAGAACGTTCGCGAGATGGGCGGCCGTTTCGGCCGACAGAATAAATATGCGCAGGCGGACGCTGGCCGCGAGGGCTTTGATGGTGTCAGACTCCCGGATATTCGCGGGAAAGGCCACCGTTATATCATCCCACCCATGTCCGGCAAAAAAAGTGGCCATACTCAACGAGGAAACGGTGATGGCTTTCGTGCCGGCATCACGAAACCAGCTGCCAACCACGGCGGACTGGTGGGTTTTAAAATGGGGAATAAGCTGAACACCGGATTTGTCTGCCTTGCCCTGCATAAACTCAATATTGGAGCGGCAAACCGTTTCATTGATCAGCAGGGTTGGCACAGCAATACTGCCGGAATCGAACATACTTCTTTAATTTAACAGGTTTGTGATGGTTCTGTGATTTTTGCCTGTTAAGTTATACTGGTACAGCATAAGTTGAAACCGGAAGCTGTACTTTCTACCGCTTCTAATGCAATACGTCATTTCATAACGCAACGTGTTTCTATTCAATCAGATCGAACTATTTTGCCCATTTGTTTACAGCAGACATTATATTGGAACGATTATGGAGCCTTGGAGGCTCTTACTTTTGTTATAACTGCCGATCGGTTGAAGATCTCCGAGAATCAATTGCCGATACCATTGCGGTTACCATTGCCGATCGTTAGTTAACAACTGCATCACACAGAATATGTCCGTAATCCCCTTTTTACACCAGTTATCAATTACCCGCCCTGTATGCATATAGTCATCATTGGAAATGGAGTAACCGGGATAACGGCAGCCCGTTTTCTGCGGAAGGGCTCTTCTCACAAAATAACAGTCGTTTCCAGCGAATCGGAGCACTTTTTTTCCAGAACGGCCCTGATGTACATATACATGGGCCACATGAAGTTCGAACACACCAAGCCTTACGAGGACTTTTTCTGGGAAAAGAATGACATAACCCTGGTGTATGATCATGCGGAACGGTTTGACAGCGGCGCAAAAACGGTTTACCTGAAAAGCGGCATGACCCTCAGCTGGGATAAACTGATCATTGCCACAGGCTCGAAACCGAACAAATTCGGCTGGCCCGGTCAGGACCTCGACGGCGTACAGGGCCTGTACAGCAAACAGGACCTGGAATTGATGGAGCAGAACACCGCCGGCATTAAAAGAGGGGTTATTGTGGGAGGCGGCCTGATTGGCATTGAGGTCGCCGAAATGCTTCACTCTCGCGGTATTGATGTGACTATGTTAGTAAGAGAATCCGGTTACTGGAATATCATACTGCCGGTTGAGGAGTCCTCGATGATCAACTCCGAAATCCGGGACCATCACATTGACCTGAGACTGGGCACTGAACTGGCGGAAATTCACCCCGGCCGGGATGGCCGGGTTGCATCCGTGATTACATCAAAAGGGGATGAAATTGGTTGCCAGTTCGTGGCCCTGACGGCCGGGGTGAGCCCGAATATTGATCTGGCCAGGGCATCAGACCTTGAGACCGGCCGCGGCGTACGGGTTAACCGTTACTTTGAAACCAGTGCTGTGTCGAATATCAGACGTACGGCCAGGTACCGTCCGCATTGCCGGAAGGGTTCCGGGCGTTCGTCTGGCAGCATCCGCAGGAGAGGGTACTCTTCAGGATTGTTTATCGAAAACACAACGATGCCGTGACCGGATTCAATGTGCTGGGAATGCGCCTTCGGCAGGCGGTCTGCGAAAACTGGATACTGGATGGCGTTTCAGTCACATCCGCACTGGAGCACCTTGGCGAGGCCGTTTTTGATCCGGAGCTGTTCAGCAAGCATGAAAATGCAATTGTTACCGCCTGGAATGAGGCCAACCCTGCCCAAAGGATAACTCTCAAAAAGAAACGCGGTCTCTACGGTGTATTCCAGTTTCTGAACCTGCAGAAAGCCTGACCGATTATGAACAAGCTGAACATTTTGAAAACAATCCGATTTGCCGGAATCCTCTTTTTCATGATCTCCATGTTCATATTCATCTTTGTGGTTAGCTATTCAAGCTTTTACGTTACCGAAGATATAATCAGAGAGTCCGTAACTGAAGAACATCACCTCGCGGCCATACTCCCCATGGCCGAACAGGTTACCGGTAAAACTTATGATTCGAAACGTGAAATCATTTCAGACCTGACAGGGATAATGGAAAAAGCGGATGAGGGGCTTTCGAACGATGAGAAGATGTGGAGCTATTCGCAGGGTGTTTACCGCATGAATATCATGAAAAAATCGGTGACGGGATTTCTTCCCGGGAATGAGTTTCTTTTCCTCTGGCAGACGATAATCGCCGGATGCATCGCCGCTCTCATGTTTATACTGCCCGGTTACTGGCTTCGCAGGCCGGGAATTGATAACGATGGTGTTTACCACCGGTCGGTGAGCAACCGGGGATGGATAGGAATCACCCTCGGATTCATGCTTGTGGCGTTCTACATTTTCATTTACTGGTACCCTGAATACATCGTGAACTGGATTATCCTGGTAGATCCGATCAGTATGGCCATAAGCGGTAATCCGGCCAGCCAGTGGTTTTTGTACGGTGTGTTGTACACACTTGCCATACTGGTGATGGGTGTAAGGATGTTGATCCGTTACCGGCACAGCAACTATCACCTGGTCAGGACCGGTTCAGTGATGTTCTTCCAGCTTGGCTTTGCCTTTTTGCTGCCCGAAATCCTTGTGGCTCTGAACAAGCCCTACTACGATTTCAAGGATCTGTGGCCCCTGAATTACGATTTCTTCTATGGATGGCAGATCGATCAGTTCCTTCAAAGCGGATCACTCGGTATGTTCATGCTCCTGTCAGGTATCGGTTTGTCGCTGGTGGGGGTTCCGGTTCTCACCTATTTCTACGGAAAACGGTGGTACTGCTCGTGGGTGTGCGGTTGCGGAGGTCTGGCCGAAACACTTGGCGATCCGTTCAGGCATCTCTCCGACAAAACGCTGAAAGCCTGGAAAGCAGAGCGCTGGATCGTTCACGGCGTACTCGTTCTTGTTGTTGTGATGACACTCGCAACGCTCATCAACTATTTCTCCGGCTACCAGCTTCTCGGCAATCTTACACAGCAATTGCAGCAGTGGTACGGATTCTTCATCGGCGCGGCGTTTGCAGGCGTAATCGGTGTGGGTTTCTATCCATGGATGGGCAGCAGGGTGTGGTGCAGGTTCGGGTGCCCATTGGCGGCCTACCTGGGGCTGGTGCAACGCTTCAAATCGCGTTTCAGGATTACCACGAACGGTGGTCAGTGCATCAGCTGCGGCAACTGCTCTACCTACTGCGAGATGGGGATCGACGTGCGCTGGTACGCGCAGAGAGGTCAAAACATTATCCGCTCGTCTTGTGTTGGTTGCGGCATATGCGCATCGGTCTGCCCCCGGGGCGTACTCAGACTGGAAAACGGTCCGGAAGAAGGCCGCTTCAATGAACCGGCAGCATTTGATCTGAGTGAGGACAAAGTTAAAGTAAATTTTTAATATCATGCATAAATCATTACACTCCATAATATTAGCATATCTGATACTCACACTTTCTGTTCTGACGGCTGTCGCACAGCTGCCTCCTCAGATAGAAGACAGGGAGGCCTTCACCGATTACTGGTATAGCGGTGTCGCCGAAATTACCCGTTACAACCTTGTGCAAAACCATTACGGTGAAGATCGGGAAGGTGATGCGGTACTCATATTTGTTACAGAAGACTTTCTTACCGGCAAGCAGGTTAAGCTTGAAACACCGGCCGATGGCCGTGAGTACGTATCGGTTCTGAAACTGAATACGGTCAAAAAATTTGTGACGGGCATCTACGACTACTCGATGATGAGTTCCGTATTCACGCCCATTCCCGTTCAAAACTGGCCAAGGAGCCTCAAGGCCACGGCATCCGTTCAGGAATGGTGCGGACAGACCTATTCTCAGCTCAATTTTATGAACAACAGGTACCGGGTCCGCAGCTACTCTTACTTCGAAGACGACGGTGATGTGGCCACCTACCTGCCCAACCGGATGCTTGAGGAGGAGATCTGGACGCGGCTGCGACTGTCGCCCGAGTTGCTGCCGGAGGGCGCCTTTGAGATCATCCCATCGGGTTTTGATGTACGTACCGCCCACAGGGAGTGGCGTGTGCTTGAGGCAACCGGCGAAAGGAATGCCTATACCGGTGATGTTTTTCAGGGCGACGATCTACAGGCCTATACGCTCAATTATACCACAGCCGGACGCACACTTACCATTATCTACGAGGCCGCCTTCCCCCATCAGATCGCCGGATGGGAAGAGACCCGGACCTCCACGCGGGGTACGACCCTTAGCCGGGCCATCAAAACAGACCAGGTCCGGTCGCCCTACTGGCAACAGAACCGGGTCGCAGACGATTATCTCAGGGAGGATCTGGGCCTGGAGTAATGGAAATCAGCAGAAAAGATTTGATCGGAAATAACAGCGCCAAAGATGAGGTCGTCCGTAGCAGAACTAAAGATGTGATTGTGGATAGCAGCACCAAAGATGAGGTCGTGGACAGGAGCATAAAAGATGTGATCGTTATCATACCCGCATTCAATGAGGAAAAATCGATTGGATATGTAATCACCGATATTCCGCGTGAAAAGGTTATAGAGGTGATCGTAGTTAACAACGGTTCCGACGACAGAACCGCTGAAGTGGCCAGAAATGCCGGTGCCACAGTTCTCACCGAGACAAGGAAAGGGTACGGTTCGGCCTGCCTGAAGGGTATAGAATACGCCCGGACCCTCCACCCGGAGCCCACCATTGCCGTTTTTCTGGATGCCGACTACTCCGACTCACCCGGTGAGATGCCCGAGATATTGAAACCGATTCGTGAAGGAATTGCTGATATGGTGATCGGAGCGAGGGTGCCGGGCAAAAGAGAACCCGGATCGATGATGCCGCAACAGATCTTCGGAAACTGGCTGGCCACCCGCCTGATGCGCCTCATATATGGTGTTCACTACACCGATCTGGGTCCGTTCAGGGCGATCCGGTTTGCAACACTCAACCGGCTTGGCATGATCGATACCAATTTTGGCTGGACCGTTGAGATGCAGATCAAGGCTGCCCGCATGAACGTGCCCTTCAGGGAAGTCCCCGTAAGCTACAAAAACCGGATAGGAGTTTCAAAGATCGCCGGCACGGTAAGCGGAACCGTAAAGGCCGGTTATAAAATTATTTACACCATCCTTAAATACAGCAGGAAATGAGTGTACTTGCTCTCATACTGATGGCACTTTATGTTACAGGGCTTTCAATGATCCTGCTGTTTACTTTTATGCAGCTGTATCTGGCAGTCGTCAGCCGCAAATCTACAAAGAACGGAACCACAACCGTTCCGCTCAAAAAGTCCGAACTGTTTCCGCACAAACAGCCCGAATCGTTTCCGTTTGTAACCATCCAGCTGCCGGTATACAATGAGCGGTATGTAATTGAACGACTACTAAAATCAGTAACAAGTCTGAACTGGCCGGCCGGCAGACTTGAAATCCAGATTCTTGACGACTCGACCGATGATACAAGCCGGATTATCGAGGCGGTTTGCAGCCGGATCAACACCGGCAACATCACCATGAAGCACATCCGCAGAAACGACCGGACAGGCTTCAAGGCGGGAGCGTTACAATACGGCCTGGAGAGGGCGGAGGGCGAATTCGTAGCTATCTTCGATGCCGACTTTATGCCGGAATCCGACTTCCTGCTTAAAACCATTCCCGGATTTGATAAACCAGGCATCGGACTGGTCCAGACCCGTTGGGGCCACATCAACCGGGACTATTCCATTCTCACCAAGTTGCAGGCCCTCGCTCTCGATGCCCATTTCACCGTAGAACAGCAGGGGAGAAACCGGTCGGGCTTCTTCATGAACTTCAATGGAACGGCAGGTGTTTGGCGAAAATCGTGCATTCTGGATGCCGGTGGCTGGCATCACGATACCCTGACCGAAGACCTAGATATCAGCTACAGGGCACAGCTGAAGGGCTGGAAATTCCGGTATCTTGGCGATGTTGTTACGCCTGCGGAACTGCCTGTTGCCGTATCGGCCCTGAAAACCCAGCAGTACCGCTGGACAAAAGGTGCGGCCGAAACGGCACGAAAAAACCTTGCAGGGGTGATCCGTTCAAAAATGTCCACCGGCAGAAAAATGCATGCCATATCCCATTTGCTAAGCAGCAGCGTCTTTATCTGGATATTACTTGTGAGCGTAGTCAGCGTGCCGCTACTCTGGCTGAAGTACCTGGGATACGTTGATCCGCTGTTTTTCAAGGTGGCATCCGTTTTCATCGTTGGATTGCTGTTGTGGATCTATTTCTATGAAACCTCTATGATCGCCGATCAGCCCGACACCGCCAAAAGATGGAAAACCATGCTTGTGCGGTTTCCGCTGTTCCTGGCCGTATCTATGGCACTGGGCTATCACAACTCCATCGCAGTAATAAGCGGATATGCAGGCCGCAAATCACCCTTCATCCGCACACCCAAGTTCAATACCATTGAAAAGGATTCATCCTGGATGTCGAACATTTATCTGGTGAGGGAGCTTGGTTTAAGTACGCTCATCGAAGGGGGGTTGATGCTGTTGTTTCTGTTCGGTGTAATCTCGGCATTTCTTGTAAACGACTTCGGCCTGTTGCCTTTTCATATACTCCTTTTTGCCGGTTATGGTATCCTTTTTTCGAAAACCATATATGAGGCGAGCCTGAAGCCGGCAGGAATATGAACCGGCAAATAACTGCATTTTCCGGTCTTTTTGCCCTGCTTCTGGCTTACACGGCATATGTGATAGAACGTGAGCAATATCTACTGCTCACAGGGGCATTTTCACTCATGTTCGTGCTCATGGCCGTTATTTATTTCCGGAGTGACCGGGAAACCAGCCCTGTAGTCTGGATCGCAGCCGGAATATTTTTGCGTGCGATAGTACTGTTCAGTGTTCCGGCGCTGAGCGAAGATTACTACCGGTTCATCTGGGACGGCATGCTCATTATGAACGGAATAAATCCGTTTGCTTTTACACCTGCACAGATTATCGATGCGGGCCTGCAGCTTCCGGCTATAGCTCCGCAACTGTTATCTGGCATGAATTCACCTGAGTATTACAGCATTTACCCGGCCGTTTGCCAGGGCGTCTTTGCCGCATCATGGTTCATTGCCGGAGAGAGCATATTCTGGAATATAGTAACCATCCGGCTTTTCATACTTGCAGCGGAATCTGCAACGCTCATCCTAATGTACAGGTTAATCGCAAGCAAAGGTATCGACTCCCGAAATCTGATCTGGTATGCCCTCAATCCTGTCGTCATACTGGAGTTAACGGGCAATCTGCATTTCGAGGCACTAATGATCTGCTTCCTCTTTTTAACATGGTGGCTGCTAAGTAGCGGCCGCATTTATGGTGCGGCCATCGCCTTTGCACTTGCTGTACAGGTAAAACTTGTCCCGCTCATACTCATCCCATGGCTGTTTTTCAGGTTTGGCTTCAGGCAGGGCCTTAAATGGATACTGGCAACCGGATTGATCATTGCAGGCCTTTCCATTCCATCTCTTAGCGGGACCGTACTGTCGAACTTCTCCGACAGTCTCGGGCTCTATTTCAGAACATTTGAATTCAACGCCGGGCTCTATTATGCTATCAGGGAAATCGGATACTGGTTTAAAGGTTACAACATTATTGCTACCCTTGGTCCTGCATTGGCAATTGCCGGAACAGTGGTTATCATCGCTTTCAGCCTGTACCTGAATTATATACAACGGACGACATTCGCCTTATCCGTTGTAATCATATTTACGGTGCATCTCTTTTTCGCCACAACCGTGCACCCCTGGTATATTGTAACAATAATAGCCTTTTCGGTCTTCTCAGGACTTCTCTACCCTGTAATATGGTCGGTTTTTTTGCCTCTTAGCTACCATGCCTACAGCAGCTATCCCTATGAAGAATCCGTTCCCGTAGTTATTTTTATCTATTGCTGTGTGATTGCGGCCATTATTTACGATTGTACAAAATCACGCATGATTTCTGTTTTTTTAAACGCCACACCTGATGAGGAGGCACATACAGACAACAGTTCCGACTGATTCGTCGGTGCGGATTTATTTGCAGAATTTCGGGTTTCTGAACCGGGCACAGGTAATACAACTTTTACCTATGGTTACGTTTACCATTTAAAAAAGGGAATATGAACGTTAGACTTATTCAAACGGCTTTACTGACGTTTATTGTTATAGCTGTTCTCTCCTGTGATGATCCGAACAGGCCTGATACCGGTTTGAGCGGCATCTGGGAAGGTACAATGAACGGGTATTCACAGGTATCCCCAAACGAAACACCGCTAGTCCTGAACCTGACCCAAAACGACCGCATAATAAACGGTACCATTTCTCTGCCGGAAGCCGGCAGGGTTCATACAATTGAAAACGGTAATCTCGATGAATTCTTTATCCGGATAAGTTTTACCAGCTCCGGTTTGGTAACATCATACAACGGCTCACTCCGGGGTAGCAGCCTGGAAGGATCATGGAGGCTGAATCAGGGGCAGGAGACCCTGGAAACCGGCAGCTGGCAGGTCACGCGTGTATCCAGATAGACGACACAGCTAAAATTTGGAATAATTCTTTTTACCCTGCACGAAATACTTCCAGACTACCGACCCTTTCCAGAGCACGGGCGGATCTGTGAATACCGTTCGCTGTTGCTTCAGTTTTTTCCTTTGGCGCCTGAGGTCAGGCAGCCAGCCGATAAACGAAAAATGGGCATGAAAGATGGCTCTGAAAACAGTGAACTCACCCAAAAGGAGTGATCTCAGTGCCGAAACATAATCGAGTACAATCCTGACCGGCAGCCTGGTAAGGAGTGCTAAGCCGGTGAGATTTCTGTACATCATAGCAAGATTATTCCGGTAGTTAAAGTAGACCTTCCGGTAGGATCCTGTAGGCAGTGATCCCCCGCCAAGGTGGTATACAACACTATCCGGGCAGTACCTGATCGTGTACCCCGAGTTGAGGAACCGCCAGCACAGGTCTATTTCCTCCATATGGAATTCAAACTGTTCCTCAAAGCCGCCATAACTGAGAAACAGTTGCCTTTCTACCGCGAACGCCGCTCCGCTTGCCCAGAAAATATCGGCCTCAGCATCGTACTGATCTGTATCTTTCTCAAGGGTATCGAAAACACGCCCCCTGCAAAAGGGATACCCGAAAGTATCGAGCATACCTCCGGCCGCACCTCCGTACTCGAAGTGGTCCGGCTGGTCTGCGGAACGCAGTTTTGGTTGAACCACGGCAATTTGCTCATCACTCCTGAGTAAGTTCATGATCGGATCAAGCCACCCCTCACTCACGTCAACATCGTTGTTCAGGATGAGTATGTATTTGCCCAATGCTTTTCCCGCAGCCAGATTATTGCCCTTGCAGTAACCGTAATTTTCGTCGAAAAGCAGATGCCGGAATCGCGGATACGTATCCCTTACATACCTTGCTGTACCATCGGTCGAAGCATTGTCGGCAATAATTATTTCGGCATATGCGGGTGTGTGTTTTTCAAGTGAGGGCAAAAATCTTTTTAAATGATGCAATGCATTCCAGGTGAGAATAATTATGCTGATTTCCGGTTCTTTCACAAGTTATGATCAATTAAATTCGTTTTATATTTCATCTGATTGGTAATAAATATTTTGATTTAACCTGTAACCAAAATACATTCTCTCCATCAAAATTGACTATAGAAAATAAATGAAAAAAATTGGCTTGATCTCCGATACGCACGGATATCTGGATCCCAGGGTAGAAAAGTATTTTGAAGACTGCGATGAAATCTGGCATGCCGGCGACTTCGGAAACTTTAAAATTGCGGAACAACTTCAGAAGATCACAGACCTCCGCGGTGTTTACGGTAATATTGACGGTGCCGACATCCGCTCCGAATTTCCTCAGTCGCTTCGATTTGAACTCGAAGGTGTGGATATCTTCATTACACATATCGGCGGCAACCCCGGGCGTTATGCATTGCCCTGCAAGAAAGAACTTGAGGATAACCCGCCCGATGTTATGATCTGCGGACATACCCACATACTTAAAGTTGCCCGCGACAAAAAAAACAACAATCTGCTCTACATCAATCCGGGAGCTGCCGGTAAGCAGGGTTTTCACATCATTCGTACGATAGTCCGTTTCGACATGGACCAGGGTCGATTATCCAATCTGGAGGTGATCAACCTGGGCGGAAGGACGAAAAACGAAACCATTACCCGCAAGAAGGTTTAAACTGGTCCTATTCGAAATCTCTTTGAAACAAGGTGACGGCGTGACGGGCTGAAAGAACGGTAAGTGGTATTCCCCCGCCCGGATGGGTGGATCCGCCGGTAAGATAAAGCCCATTTATATTTCTGGCCTTGTTCGACGGGCGCCGGAAGGCCGACAACCTGTCATTTGAGGATGTTCCGTAAATGCTGCCACGGTTTGATCGGTATTTCTCATAGAATTCGGCCGGGGTTATGATCGATTTTACCCGTATTGAGTCGCCCAATCCCTTCAGACCACGATTTTCAAGCTGCCTGATTATCAGCGATGCATAGTCATCCTTTTCTGATTCCCAATCTGATTGATTTGTAAGGTAAGGTGCATTTACAAGTACAAACAGATTCGACATACCCGCCGGGGCATGGCCCGTTTCGGTGTGTGATGTATTGGCAACATAGATGGTCGGATCCTCCGAGGGCCGTTTGTGCACAAACAGATCGTCGAATTCACGCCTGTAATCGCCTGAATAAAAAATGGTGTGATGGCCCAGGCTGTCAAATATGCGATCGGTGCCCAGCAACAGAACGAAGCCGGAACAGGAAGGTTCCGCCTTCTCAACCTTGCGCCGCATTGCTTTGTCTGCCATAGGTCCGGATAACAGATGGCTGTACGTTTCGGCAGCGTCACTGTTTGAGAACACGACATTGCAGGCAATTTCCTCACCCGATCCGGTGATAATGCCATGAACTGTCCGGTTCTTTCCCGTAATGTTCTTAACAGTTTCATTATAATGGTATTTAACGCCAAGATCCGTTCCAAGCCGTACCAGTGCTGAAGCAAGCGAATAGAGGCCACCACTCAGATAGTAACCGCCAAGGGTAAGTTCAACGTGCGGAATTACATTGAGAGTGGCAGGGGCGAGATAGGGGGATGATCCGTTGTAGGTTGTAAACCGCTTAAAAAACATCCTCATATAATCGCTGTGAAAAACACGGTCAATCCTTTTGCTAACAGTGGTAAGCGCATCAATTTTTAAGAGATCGAAAAAATTCAGATTACTGAAGTCGGAGAAACTGTATAGCGGATTCTCCAGAAATGAACCCGCCGTTCTTTCGTAAATATTTTTGCTGTAGCTGAGAAAACCGACATAGGCGTCGGCATCTTCCGGAGCAATGCGACGTATTTCCTGCAGCGTTTTTTCCGTGTCGGAATAACAGTTGAACACAGTTCCATCGGCATAGTGATAGCGGCATAACAGATCAAGTGGTATCAGATTCAGATAATCGACAAGATCTTTTCCGCAGCTTTTGAAGAGATCCGCGAGTATGAACGGCATGGTCATCAGGCTGGGACCGGTATCGAAACGAAATCCATTCTGGCGAAATTCATTCATTTTACCGCCCGCCCGTTCATTGCGCTCAATCACGGTTACGTTGTGCCCTTTTGCTGCGAGCAGGGCGGCAGCAGAAAGCCCGCCTATGCCGGCTCCTATTACTATGATGGTTTTCATGCCGGAATCAACCGGATTTGTTTAAAGTTAGTTTCGCCACCGACTCTATATGATAGGTCTGGGGAAACATATCGACGGGTTGAACGGCATCAACCCTGTATTTTTGGTTCAGAAGGGCTAGATCGCGGGCCTGTGTGGCACTGTTGCAGCTCACATAGACGATGGTTTTTGCCCCGGTTTCAAGCAGGGTTGCTATTACATCTGGATGCATACCGGCCCTGGGCGGATCGGTAATGATAACATCCGGCCTACCGTATTTTTCGATGTGCTCTGTGGTAAATGCATCTTTCATATCACCCGTTTCGAACCGGCAATTGGTAACCTCATTTTCGGCAGCATTTTCCCTCGCTTTTCGTATTGATTCAGGATTGATCTCAATGCCAACGACCTGTTTACACTTACCGCTTACAAACAGGGTGAGCGAACCAACACCGCAATAGAGGTCGTAAACCAGTTCGTTTCCCTTAAGGTCTGCAAAATCGAGTGCTTTCTGGTACAGTTTTTCAGCCTGCCGGGTATTTGTCTGAAAAAAAGTGTTGGATGAGATTTTGAATCTGTAGCCACCGATCGATTCAGTTATGTAGCCAGGGCCGTGCAGCATGTTCTCATAACGCCCCTCAGAAGCTGGCGACCATGTGTCGTTTACATTATTAACCACTGTCGTAATTTCCGGGAATACGGCAAGCAGGGCAGCGGTCAGATCGGTCATAATATCCGGATCGTCTTCATAGGTAACGATATTCACCAGCAGATCGCCGGAGTGTACGGCATTCCGGATCATCACATTTCTGAAAAAACCCTCGTGCTTCACCGCGTTGTAAGGGGGTATGTTCATCCTGATAGCATAATCCCTTACGAAATTCATAATGCGCCAGGACACCGGAATCTGCAAATGGCACTCATCAAGGTTCAGTATACGGTCGAAGCGCCCCGGTATGTGCATGCCGGCGGCAATATCCTTGTCGGGAATCGGATCTCCCGAGTTGATTTCTTCATCGGTAAGCCAGCGACGGTCACCGAAGGTATACTCCATCTTATTCCGATAGTACAGCTGCTCATCAGACCTGAGTGCCGGCAACACATCAACATCTGTAAAACCCCCGATCCTGTGCATGTGGTCTTTCACGTGCTGATGTTTGAAACGGAGCTGTTCGTTGTAGGTAACGTGTTGCCAGGTGCATCCGCCACAGATCCCGGCATGGCTGCAAACCGGATCTATACGCACTGTGCCAGCCTGAACGACTCGCAGCAGTTTACCTTCGAGGAAGTTTTTTTTTCGTTTAATGACACGGGCTTCAACAACATCTCCGGGTGCGGTATTTTTGATAAATACCACCTGCTCGCCGATCCTTCCAAGTCCTTTGCCCTCGTAGGCTGCATCAGTTATCGCAACGGTAATTTCCTGGCCCTTTTTAATGTGCATCAGGATGATATTTCCTCATCGTTCTCACCAGGTTTCCTGTAGAATTCATCAAGTATGAGACTGTAGGCGAATGTTTTTCCGGCCACTTTTTCGAGATTCCAGATGGTAGCCAGGAACTGTCGGGACAACAGAATATTAAGCATCTCATGAAGTTTGATGGCAATCTTAGGGTGCCTGTCCTGAAGACGTTCCAGATCGGGACGGAAAAATCCCAGCAGTTTTGACTCGGTAACAGATCGTGCAGTGGAAAGCCGTCTCATTTCATGACTCAGTGAAAGCATACCGAAAGCCTCAGGGGCCGACAGTTTGAACAGCTCAGGTGGTACATCCCCGTCGCCCTCCACCCGTAATTCAACTTCGCCTTCCTCTATAAGGTACATACCGGTTCCGGGATCATTCTGATAAAATATGTATTCATCGGCTTTGTATGTTCTCCTGTGGCACACCTGAAGAAATTCATACCGTTCGGCCGCCGACAGATTTTCAAGAAATGAAGCCTTGAAAATAAGACGGCCCTGTGATTTGATCCGTTCCAGCTTTTTCGAGTTGAACATGATTGATTATTAGGTGATCAGAATGAATGACCGAGGCCAAAGTGTATATAGTAGTCATTGAAACCGGCCTGAAACCATCCATCCTGAAGATCGTGAATGCGGTATGCCAGGTCAATGCGAAAAACAACAAATTCCCAGTCCAGGCGGAGACCAAGCCCGCTACCTACGGCAATTTCGTTGAAAAATCCGTCAAATCTGAATTTACCTTCACTGAAATCGGATCTTGGTCCGTACCAGATATTGCCAAAATCTGAAAAAAGGGCCAATCCCCAGTTTGTTGACAGGAAACTTCTGAGTAACTGCTGCCTGATTTCCAGGTTTCCGGCAATTTTAATATCACCACCATTGATCGGTACCTCCGACTGATCGAGGTTTCCCGGCCCGAGCCGAAGTGGTGGCCAGCCACGAATATCGTTGCTTCCTCCGGCAAAAAAACGGCGGTTGAGGGGAATCTGACGTGTTTCACCATAGGGATATGCGATTCCAAGGAATCCCCGGTAGGCAAATACCGTATTCCGGCCAAGTGGAAGATACCGTCTGTAATCAGCCGATCCTTTGATATAGCGGCTGTACGTAAGCCTCGCACCGCCAACCGAGGGAATGGATCCCGTGAGTGTGTCCGGATTTACACCGAACCGCTCAATCAGATAGGGAAGGTTTCCGCCAAGTTCCATACTGGCTTCGGCATAATATCCCTCATTCCGCTTGATAATATTGGTGTTCGTCTCCCGGATGGTATAACGTAACGTTGAGTTAAACTGCGGCCGAAAATCCTCGAGTATCCGCTGAAACTGGAGCGTATCTATAACACCTTCAGTTAGGCGCAAGTTTAGGTCTTCCAGAAAGGGGGCCGTGGCAGAGGCGTCAAGCCAGTCAAGTTCTACAAGATCGAGCGAACTGAGCGTTGTCGGAGAGTGGTTGGTCTGATAGTTGACATTGATGCGGAAGTTGGAGTTGATGTCAAAATTTATCTGGTTTATACGTGCTGCACTCAGCCGGTAACTGGTGCGCGGGTTCAGGAAAGAAGTACGATTGTTGAAAGCCCTGAAGGGTAACTGAAACCGGGGAACACTGTACTCAATGTTGCCCTCAAGGCTTCTGAGCAGGGGGTTATCGAACCCGGGGATATTGGCCCTTGTCACATACTCGAAACTGCCCTTTACCCCGATATCCAGCATCTCGGCCCCGCGGAACAGGTTGTTGTTTGTGTATCTCACACCAGCACCTGCTCCGAACCCCAGCCGCTGCATGCCGAACAGCTCGGTACGGATTTGCTGCCGAGGCAGGGTCTGCATATCAATGTAAACCGGAATATCGGGTGATGAATAATCGGGTAGGCCCCCTTCTGCACTCAGGCTGAACTGCCTTACTGTAAGCATATTCAGATTCTGCAGCTGGTTTACTGTGGCCGTGTAGAGTGAATTGTCAAACAGATCTCCGGGTTTATACAGAAGTCGTTCAAGCAAAAGACCGGCGCGGGTTCTGGTCTCTTCCTGCCGGGATATGTAGATGGAGTAACCGGGCCGGCTATGAGGTTCTCCAACAAGCGTATCCTGCAAAACCGGTTCCGTGGTTCCGCCGCTTGCATCCAGGTTCATTCTAAGGTTGCCAAAGCGATAGATCTGCCCGGGATTAATTCTGTAAAGCACATCGAGCTGAAGCGGATCTGTACTGTCCGGCTTTACGAACGATATGATCGAATCGCGTTGTACCGAAGCGTATCCGTTATTTCTGAGCATTTCAATGATCCGGTTCCGTTCATTGCTCAATAGTTCAAATCTAAACTGACGGTTTACCTCAAAGGTGGAATCATCGATTTCTGTACGAATGAGAGTACTTCGCCTGTAAAAACGTTCGAGTATCCGGGGATCGTCGAAATCAGGTAAACCGCTGTAAGCGACCGTTCGAATAACCGAAGCCTCACCCTCATCAATGATAAAAGTGACTTTTACCCGGTCTTTTCTGATTTCCCGGATGTTTGTTTCAACCCTGGCATCCCGGTATCCCTGCGACTGGTAGAATGTTTCAATACGTTCAATATCTCGTGCAACAACTACCGGATCAAGCAGCGATGGAGGTTCTCCGAGGCGTTTTGTAATCCGATGCAGCCCAAGCCATAGTGTTGCCCCGGGAATGCTAAGTATTTCCCTGTTGGTCTGGGTACGTGCCACCGTTCCAAGCACACCATTGCTGATCGAACGATTTCCCTTGAATTCGACCGTTCGTATCAGTTTACCCTCATGATCGGTACCGTCCTGGGCAGAGGCAGTTTCTCCCACAGACACAATCACAACAATCATCAGGCATGCAAGCAGTAAATTCGTATAAGTATTAAACAGGGTATAAACCACGATAAATAAAGTGAGACGGTTGCATGAAATTAATCACACAACCGTCTCAATCAAAAAAATAGAGCCGATATTTTGTATTAATCAGACGTCGTCGTAATCAAAGCCATCATCTTCTTCACCGTGGAAGAAATCCTCTTTCATGATATAGTCAGGCCATATCTCCTCTATACTTTCGTAGGGGGTATCGTCTTCTTCATCGAGTTCATACAGGTTATCGATGACCTGTTGCGGACAACCATTACGCTCTGCCCACTCAATCAATTCCTGCCTTGTGGCAGGCCATGGTGCTTCTTCAAGTGTTGCAGCGAGTTCAACGGTCCAAATCATAGTGTTAAACCTTTATTTTTATTATATAGAAAATTGTGTAGTATGCAACGGCTAATAAACGAATCTTATTGACAAATTCAAGTGCCTAACGAACACTTTCATAAATAAATTATGTGACTGTTAACGCCTGTGATCAAAGTTTACTATCTTTGGTACTGTAACCAGGAACCAGGCTTTAAAATTGTATCAGAAAGGATCTGTAATGTTTCCAAGTGGAATGGAATGGATTATTGTGGCATTGTTAATACTTCTTCTGTTCGGCGCGAAGAAGATTCCCGAGCTTGCACGCGGCATTGGCCAGGGCATCGGCGAATTTAAGAAAGCCTCAAGTGAAATCCGCAGAGAAATTGAAAAAGGTGAGAGAGAAGACCAGCAGGAGGCTAAAGTTAGCAGGTCCAAAGAGGAGTCTGAGAAAAAGGAAGCGACTAACAATTAACCGGTTTTGAATTCAAAAGACATTCGGTCTGTTCGTACGGGACTTGACAACAAACAATTTAGCCTGCCTGATTTAACCCGGTCTTATCTGAGAGAGATCGAGGCCCGTAACGGGAACATCAACGCCTTCACCATGGTAAACGGTGCATCCGCGCTTAAGAGGGCGGAAGCTGTACAGTCCAGAATCGATAGTGGAACAGCCGGAAAATTGGCCGGTGCCGTTATAGGTATTAAAGAAGTTATATCCCAAAAGGGGCTACGGGTTACCTGCGCATCCAAAATGCTGGCCGGTTTTGAGAGTGTATACAATGCAACGGTAATAGACCGGCTTGAGGCTGAAGATGCACTTTTCATTGGCAGGCTGAACATGGATGAGTTCGCCATGGGTTCATCGAATGAGAATTCAATTCATGGTATAACCCGAAACCCTCACGATACCGGCAAGGTACCCGGAGGATCGTCGGGGGGCAGTGCCGCAGCTGTAGCCGCAGGATTCTGCAATGCTGCACTTGGATCCGATACAGGCGGATCTATACGGCAGCCAGCCGCATTTTGCGGTGTTACTGGTCTAAAGCCCGGATATGGCAGGGTATCCCGGTATGGTCTCGTCGCCTACGCTTCTTCGTTCGACTGCATCGGGCCACTTGCCTCTACTGTTTACGATACCGCACTTTTGCTGGAAGTTATTGCAGGAAAAGACCAAAACGATTCAACATCCTCTTCGAGGCCGGTGGATGTCTATACCCGTTACATCGGCGAAACAGAGAAGAATCTGAAGATCGGAATCCCGGACGAATATTTTGGCGACGGGCTGGATCCGGAAATCAGGGCCCGGGTTGAGCAGGCAGCCAATAATCTGAAGGAAAAGGGTGCGGAAATTGTACCCGTCAATCTGCCGCACACGAAGTATGCCATCGCCACCTATTACGTTCTTGCCACTGCAGAAGCATCCAGTAACCTGGCAAGGTTCGACGGAATTCGATACGGGCACCGTGCCGACATCAAAAAAGTAAGGGAACAGCTTCGTGATGAAGAGAAAACCATCAGGGCTTCTTTCAACGGCGACAAATCGGTTGCATTGAAAACGGAACTTGCTAAACTTGACAGTCCGCTTATTCGGTTGTATAAACAATCCAGAACCGAAGGATTCGGCACAGAGGTGAAACGCAGGATCATGCTGGGCACCTATGTGCTGAGCGCAGGCTATTATGATGCCTACTATGGCAAGGCGCAAAGAATCAGGCGGCTGATCCAGCAGGATTTTCTCGATGCATTCAGAAAAGTGGATGTAATCCTTTCCCCGACCACACCAACAACCGCTTTTGACATCGGTTCAAATGTCGACGATCCGGTACAAATGTACCTGAACGATATCTTCACTATTTCAGCAAACCTGGCCGGTATCTGTGCAATCAGCGTTCCAGCCGGAAAGCACAGCAACGGGTTGCCAATAGGCATCCAGTTCATGGGCAATAACGGGGAAGAGGGAAAAATACTTGGTGCAGCCGCACAGGTTGAACAAATGTTCATCTAAATACTTAATAAAATGGATCAAAACCGGATTCACGGAAAAACGGTTCTGATAACCGGGGCAACATCCGGCATCGGGGAAGCGTGTGCCTACGCGTTTGCATCATTAGGAACCGACCTAATCATTACGGGCCGTAGGGAAGAGAATCTCGAAGAGCTGGCCCGCCAAATAAAAGAGCATTACCCCGTTGAAGTAATTGCCGGGAATTTTGATGTTCGCGACAGGAAAGCCTGTATCCGGTTCATGGATTTTCTGGATGCACGGCCCGTCGATATACTGATCAATAATGCCGGTCTCTCAAGGGGTCTTGATCCGGTCGACAAGGCCGATTTCGACGATTGGGATGAAATGGTTGATACCAATATAAAGGGCGTGCTGAACATGACCCGTCTCATTGTGCCCGGAATGAAAGCACGCAATAAGGGCTTTATCCTGAACCTTGGTTCTATTGCCGGGCATGATTCATATCCCGGCGGATCCGTTTATTGTGCCACCAAGCATGCCGTAGCTGCATTCACCCGTGCACTTAAAATGGATCTTTCGGGCACCAGGGTAAGGGCAGGCATGATATCGCCGGGACTGGTAGAAACAGAATTTAGCAAGGTGCGGTTTCACGGCGATGAAGAGCGGGCCAGGCAAGTGTATAAAGGGGTGGAACCCTTGTCAGCTGTGGATGTTGCCGAAATGATCGTATTCATGGCAAACAGACCATCGCACGTGAACATACTTGACATGGTGGTAATGCCGGTCGACCAGTCATCCGTTTTTTTACTGAACCGCAGCGATGAGAACTTATAACACACTGATTGTTCTGCTGCTGTTATCAGTAACAATCGCATGTACACCCGAACCGGAAGAAAGAAAGGGCATATTTCAGTTTGATGATCTGAACAGGAATATTCCTGCTTTCAACGGTGATTCTTCTTACGCCAACGTATTGAAACAACTGGAATTTGGTCCGCGGGTACCTGGAACCCCCGCACATGCCGCAACCAGAGACTTCTTTCTGAATACCCTGCGTGCCCGTGCCGGACAAAGAAGTGTATTTACACAGGATTTCACAAAAATCATATACGGCGACACCCTGCAGATGTCGAATATCATCGCTGCCTTCAATCTGGAAGCATCCGACAGGATTTTCCTGTGTGCCCACTGGGACACCCGCCCCAGAGCGGACAGGGACCCAGATATCACCCGGAGAAATGATCCCATTCCCGGTGCCGACGACGGGGCAAGCGGCGTTGCCGTACTGCTTGAGATGGCCCGGATACTGGCCGAAAATCCGCCGCCGATCGGCGTTGATCTGGTATTGTTCGACGGTGAGGACTACGGCCGTGAAGGTGACCTTCAGTATTACTTCCTTGGTGCAAGAGAATGGGCGGAAAATCCTCCGGTGCCCGGTTACAGGCCCAGGTTCGGCATTCTCCTCGATATGGTTGGGGCAAGGGATGCAATTTTCCCCAAAGAGCAATATTCTCTCAGCTATGCCAGGGCACTCGTAGACGGTGTCTGGGAAGTGGCATCCGACATCGGTTACGGCAATCGGTTCCCTGATATACGGGGTGCTGCCATATCCGACGACCATGTGGTTGTAAACGAGAAGCTCGGTATCCCCACCATTAATATCATTCATCACAATCAGGGTTCTGGCAACTCCGTATTCCCCGAATACTGGCACACCCATGCCGACAATGCGGATATCATTTCGGAGGAAACTCTTGGTATGATAGGGCACATCTTAACCGAAATTATTTATAACAGGATCAGATAATGAATCAGCCTTATCTGGAGCTTAAAATTGTAATGCCGGAAAAATATCAGGAATTCATGATAGCCGAGCTTAATGAACTCGACTTCGAGGGTTTTGAGCAGGAAAATGATTTTATTCTTGCCTTCATCCCTGCATCGCGTCTTGATGATACAGCCAGAGAACACATTGAACGGATTATTTCCGGTTTTGAAGGGGCTTGGATCGATAGCGAGATCATACATCAGCCGAGAAACTGGAACAAGGAGTGGGAAAGCACCATACAGCCGATGAATGTGGGTAATTTCTATATCAAGCCAACCTGGTCTATGTTACCGGTGCAATCGGGCAAGGTTGTTTTGGAGATCGATCCGAAAATGGCCTTTGGCACCGGTTATCATGAAACCACCCGCCTGATGCTCAGGATGCTGGAAAAGACGGACTGCAAAGATGCCCATGTACTTGATGCCGGCACCGGTTCCGGTATTCTGGCCATAGCCGCACTGAAACTCGGTGCTGTATCAGCAACGGGGTTTGATATAGATGAGTGGAGCTATCAAAACGCACTGGAGAATGCATATCTCAATAAGGTTGATGACCGGTTCAATGTTATACTCGGTACCATCAGCATGATTGCTGAAGGAAAGACTTTCGACCTTGTACTTGCCAACATCAACCGCAATATCCTGCTTGATATATCAGCAGACCTCACCGCAAGGGTAAAGCAAAACGGATATCTGCTACTATCCGGTTTAATGCACGACGACAGGGAAAACATCCTTAATGATGAGAATTACAGCCGGCTGAAGCTTGTTGAAGAAATGGATGAGGGCGAGTGGATCTCTTTTAAGTTGTATAAAATATGAATTTGTGACCATCAGGGCTGCAATAGATATTGGCACCAACACCGTGCTTCTGCTAATTGCCGAGAGTGACGGGAATGCAGTTGTGCCGTTACTGGAAAAACAGGAAATTCCCCGGCTCGGCAGACACGTGGATGAAGCCAGAAACCTGTCCGGAGAGAGCATCCGGAAAGTTGAAACCGTTCTCCTTAACTACCGCGACATCATTACCCGTGGTTATGGTGATATCCCGGTCATTGTTACGGCTACCAGCGCTGTAAGGGATGCCTCCAATCGTGACTATTTTCTTGAATATATCAAGAAGAATACCGGATTCGACATTCGAATACTGAGCGGTGAAGATGAAGCGGAGTGGACATTTTTCGGAGCACTGGCACCACTCGTAATGCAGACTGACCAAGCAGTTCTGGTTGTTGACATCGGGGGAGGCAGTACAGAACTTGCTGCCGGCAGAAAGGATGTGTTGCAACAATACCTCTCCATGAATATGGGATCGGTAAGGTACACCGAGCGGTATCTGAAACACGGTCCACCGTCACCCCGCGATATTACTGCCTGCAGAGAAGCTATACAGGTATGCCTTGAAAATTCCGTGCTAAAAACAGAGTCTGGCACGGTACTGACAGGTGTAGCCGGTACCGTGAGCACTCTTGCGGCACTTTGTTATAACCTTTCGGATATCGAAGCAGCCCGTCCGGCCGGAATGAAGATTACATCAGAACAACTGAAAGAAATCATAGCTGAAATTATCCCTTTGAGCTCTGAAGAGATACTCGCCATGAACCCTGGCGTGCTCAAGGGCCGGGAAGATGTGATCCTGGCAGGATTACTTATCCTGGAAGGGGTTATGGATCACTTCGCGTTCAGTGAGTGTATTGTTTCCACAGGGGGAATAAGGCATGGTGCCTTAATAAGGGCATTTGATCGTTGATGACTGATTACCTGATCACATAGATACATGAAGTCTCAAGTCTGATGTCTGATGTCTGATGTCTGATGTCTGAAGGTATTAACCCGCCATATTTTTGGTCAGCCCTTTTTTAATAGAGTTATTAAGCTCCTGAATTGGAATAGGTTTAACCATATAATCGACAGGGCCTGTTTTAGAAGCACGTTCCCTGGTTCCCGAATCCGAATTGCCTGACATGTATATAACCGGGATGTTCGAAAACTTCCTGATTTCGTTCATTGCATCAACCCCGTCCATATCTCCGTCGATTTTTATATCCATTATTATCAGATCGGGCTGATGTGTTTTTACAGCATCGATTGCGTCTTTGCCATTAGTAACTTTGGCGGCGAGGTCATATCCAAACTTCTGGAGTTGTTTTTCCAGAACCATTGCGATAATAAATTCGTCTTCAACCAGAACTATTTTACTCATTAACTTTCCCGGATATATAATAGACAGATTATTTAGATTGGGTAAGAATACGTTGAATTGGTCAATTATTCAACCTGAATGGCATCCAATACGCTATTTATTCCGACATCCATGTCTTTGGTAATAATATCGGCTCCATACAGTTCGTCATTTGATTTAAGTTTGCCTGCCAAATAGCCCCCAACTACGATAATCATATTTGCGAGTTCACTATTCTGCCTGATTTTCCGGAGTACAATATCGAGGTAAGCGAGATCATAAGCCATTGTTATGGATATGGCAAGGGCATCAGGCCTGAGTGTAAGCAGGCAGGCTATGAATTCCGAATCGGGAATGTTCGGGCCGAATTTATGTACCTCAAAACCTTTTTGTTTGATCAATTCCCCAAAAATGGAAATGCCCATATTATGCAGTTCGCCGGCAGGGGAGTATAGGGCACATTTCCCGATAACAGGCACAGGCTTACTATCTGGTTTGAAAAGATCCATGATTATGGACCGGTTGATTCTTGAAGCGCAATTTTCTCGTTTACTGCTGATTTGGTTCGTATGCCATCTCCTGCCAACTTCACAAAGTGCCTGTTGGGCTACGTCGGTTATAATTTCCTCAATGCCCCATTTTTGTATCAACAGATCATGAATGAACTTTTCTGCTTTCACCTCGTCACCTTCAAGCAGCATTGCCGCGTAGGTAAGGCCTTCAGGGCTTACAGGTATTTCTTCATCGGAAGGTGGTAAGCTCCTGTGCTTTTTCAGCCAATCGATCCCGGAATGAATAATACCGGAAGGGGTATTGTCGCCATCCTGCAATTCAAATTCCATGATTGAACGGAGTAACGCATCCAGCTGGGCGAACAGGATGTCGGATTTGACACCCCTGTGCCGGTAGTAATTTTCGGTCCACCTGATATGGTCATAAAAAAGGGCCGGGTCACCGGCAACAATTGAACCCGACAGGTGTGCAATGCTGTTGGCCAGATCTGTTTGCATTTTCAGAAGCGCCAGCCTGTTGAGTGACTTTTTCAGCTCAGGACGGCGATTAAGCAAATGTTCAATGCTTCGCGATGCTATTTTCCCCCTGTTTTGCAACAATTTATGGCTACACGTCTGAACCATTACACCTTCTTTCCTGATGAGATTTCGGATGCTGACCTGAATTCAATGTGATTTAAAATCAGGTAAAAATCAAGAATTATTACTATTCACATCATAATAAAAGAATCGCCTTTCCAGCATTGGGATAGTCTTCAACCTTGTGTAATTTACTTTGATGTCAGATAAGGATCATATTGAACAGGCGGCTAATCAGGCAAGAACCCCTTCCAGCCGGGAAGACATAGATTTTGTACTCGATGCAAGATCCGGCGATCAGGATGCCTACAAAGCTCTTACGCTTAAGTACGAGAGGGCTATCTATTATCATATTAACAAGATCGTTCGTGATGCCGGCATTATCGACGACCTGGTGCAGGAAACTTTTTTAAAAGCCTTCAACAATATCCATTCCTACGATACATCCTTCGCATTTTCAACATGGCTTTACCGCATTGCAACAAATCATTCCATCGACTACCTGAGGAAGAAAAAATTAAAAACCCTTTCTATCGATCAACCCGTTCAGACAAAAGATGGTGAACTGAGTATAGATCTGCCCGATGAAAATGCCCAGTCCGATTCGCGAATTATCGGCCGGGAACGCTCAAATATTCTGAAACATGCTATTGAGATGCTTCCCGACCGTTACCGTGTGATTATTCAGCTGCGCCATATGGAGGAGAAAAGCTACGAAGAGATTGCACAGATTCTTGAGCTGCCTCTTGGTACAGTCAAGGCACATATTTTCAGGGCAAGGGAGCTGCTGTATAAATACCTTAAAGATCGCAGAGACCAGCTCTGAAGTTTTCTGCCCGAGCTTCGTACATGAATATTAATTACAATAGAATTATCTTTACGGAGTTTCCCGATACCTGCAAGAAAGACTGATTTTTGACGGTATCCATCCATAAACACCGGTATTTTTTCAGATATATGGCCAATAACCCAAGAAAAACGATTAAATACATATTTCTGATCGTCATTTCATTTCTCATCGGATTCGCAGTAATTGATTCCGTAGGGGTATTCAACAAGAAGGATTTCGTAGTGGTGCCTCACGGAAATCATAACCATTACGTACCAAACGACCGCGATCCGAACATACCGGTACATTCTTTCCCGCAGCGGCCGCCCAATCCCGGTGAAAAAATCACTCCGCAGGGGCAGATCGTGAGGGTTCCCTGACAGACTTGCCCGCTATTCGCCGGGCAAGATCAATTAACATCCTGGTGTCGCGCTTACCCTCAAACCGAATTGGCACCCGCAGTATGTTGGTTGATTCTTTACTCTCAATCAACTTGTAACTGAACGCATAAGGCG
>JAIVHB010000172.1 GCA_020201275.1 Rhodothermaceae bacterium
ATTGAACGGCGAAGTGTTTTGGAAGTATGTCACTGGTAGCCCCTGATTTTGCCCAATGCAGGCAACACTATTTGGGAGGTGACATAGTTGCACCCTGTAGAATTGATATAAATCGCTACATCGGTACGTCGTTGAATCTTATGAATCGATAAATCAAAAACGTGAATATCAAACCGTGATTATTCCGCCTGAAAGAGGTTGTATAAAAAAAGATGTCACCAGTAGCGCAGTCCTGCGCTCAGCATGACGTGGGGGGGGGAGTGGGTGAGGGGAGGAAGGGAATCAATCGAGGAGTTTGGCGGTGAGTTCGGCGAAATCACTGAAAATGAATTGCGCTTTTTTCGCTTCCTCCCCGTTCGGTTCTTTTACGTACCAGGCTGTGTTCCAGCCGACGGCCGATCCGCCGAGTATGTCGGATGTCAACGAGTCGCCCACATAAAGGATGCCGGCCGCATCCACTCCGGCCAGTTTTGTGGCGTGTTCGAAAATACGGGGGTCGGGTTTCATCACCCCCACATCCTCCGAGATTACGATGTGATCGGATATGCGGTCGAGCCCGAACTGGCGAACCTTCAGCTTCTGCGTTTCTGAAAACCCGTTGGTGAGAAATCCGACCCGATACCGCCGCGACAGGTCTTTAAGCGCCTCCTCGGCCCCCTCAACCCAGTGCCAGTGCATGCGGTAACGTTCCATATATCGCCGCCCCATCTCGCGGTGAACAGTGCCATCGAAGCCGAGGTTTTCGAGTGTTTCCTGAAAACGTCTGCGCTGAAGCTCTGATCGGTCAATTTTACCGCTTCCGTACTCGTCCCACAGCAGTTTGTTCACCTTCTGGTATTCGTTCTGCAGTTTAACCGTGCTGATCTTACGCAGGTAATCGTAGTGATACCATATATCACGCAGGGCTGCCTTTTCGGCACGCTTATGATCCAGAAGTGTATCGTCGAGATCGAAGTAGATATAATCAGGTCTTTTCACGTCGTCCTATTTTTTTGACAAGGCCAAAGATAAGCAATACGCGGGCAATTGGCAGTATGTGTTATTGTTCAATCCGGAAACGAAATGGAATAACAGGGTATACCACTCGTTTCTATTGAGTGCATCAAAGTGTATTTTTAGACATGAGACATGAGACATGAGACATGAGACATTCTTTGTAATGGGCTGCCGGAAGGTGGCGACGGTACAGAACCATAAAATGTAATTAATGAGGCCAGAACCCCGGGAACACATTCACCCTAAAGCCATCACAGCCTGGCGGATCAGTGCGGCACTCACCGTGCTGTTCTATCTCACGATGCTTATCGTCTATCTTATTTTCGTTTTTACGGAGGATTTCCCGATGTGGCCGGCCTGGGCGGGGCTGCTGTTTGTGCTGATGGCCGGGCTTTTCGACATTGCCATAATACCGGAGCTGCGCTGGCGTAAATGGCGTTACACGATAGCCGAGTCGGAAATTGATCTGATGCGGGGTGTATTCATCATTAAAAGAACCCTCATTCCTGTGAACCGCATTCAACATGTGGATACCCGTCAGGGACCGATTCTCAGGTACTTCGGCCTGTCGTC
This sequence comes from Rhodothermaceae bacterium, assembly GCA_020201275.1. Lineage (GTDB taxonomy): Bacteria > Bacteroidota > Rhodothermia > Balneolales > Cyclonatronaceae > RECM01. The sequence goes on from JAIVHB010000172.1 coordinate 1,570, forward strand.
GGTAACCATATCCACGGCAGCAACCATGCATGAGATTCCGGCCCTCGACGATGAAACGGCCGACACGGTACGCAACCATATATCCAAACTCGCCAGGGTAGCCCGGGAAGATGTTTGAACCGAGACGCCAACACCCTGTAGCCGCTGTAACCGGCGCCCTGCGATCACTCAGGGAGATGCTCATTCCGCTGGTTATCGTACTTTTTGTGGGTACGGGTTCCGATTCGCAGGTAATCAACATGTCGATCGCGCTGGCTTTCGTCGCATTTCTCTTTATCGGTGGCGTGGTACGATGGTACCGGTTCACCTACCGGGTTGAAGACGATGAACTGCGCATTGAACACGGTTTGCTGGTACGCAGAAAGAAGTACATCCCGAAGGAGCGCATACAGGTGATCGATGTACGTTCCGGCATCATACAGAGGATGTTCGGGCTGGTGAGCCTTACCGTTCAGACAGCCGGCGACAACCGCTCCGGCGCCGAGATCAATGCACTGACCCTCGAAGATGCCAACCTGTTGAAAGAACTGCTCAACGGCGACAAAAAAACGGCCGGGGGAGGCGAAGAAACCGGTACAGGAGCCCTGCCTATTGATGACGCCTGGGTGCTGCAGCCGCGGCATCTGTTTATTGCCGCCACCACTGCGGGCAGCTTTGGTATTGCCCTGTCTGTAATCGGCACCATTTTTTCTCAGGTTCAGCAGAGCATTGATGAGGAGGAGATGGCCGAATATATGGAACGCTTTATCCTGTCGGCCGGTCAGTTCTGGGTTACGATCATTGCCGGACTCGTTATTGCGGCCTGGCTGCTCTCCTTTTTCGGCACCCTCATCCGATTCTATAATTTCCGGCTGATCAAGCAGCATCAGGGGCTCGTGGTTAAGAGCGGGTTGTTCGAGCAGAAGACCGTATCCATCCCCTTTCACAGAATTCAGGCTGTTCGGGTAGTGGAAGGTATCCTGAGGCAGCCATTCGGCTACGCGACCATCTACCTGGAGAGCGCAGGCTACGGCGATGAGGCCGGGAACCGGTCCACAATTATCGCACCGTTGATGAAAAAGAGGGATGTGCAGGATTTTATCGCACAGATGCTGCCGGAATTTGATGTGAGTACCGGAGCGATAACGCCACCGAAACGATCCCGGTTCAGGTTCATTTTCAGGGGCGTAAGACCGATCCTGCTTTTCCTGGTAATTCCGGCCCTGATTTTTCTGGACCTGGCCTGGTACCCGTTGCTGTTGCTTCCATTCGGGGTGTGGCTGGGAATCCGCCGTTACCGCGATTCGGCCGCCGGCATCTTCGACCAAACGGTAGTAATCCGGTCTCGGTCACTGGCCCTTACCACCGCCATCCTCAGGAAACACCGCATTCAGGCCGCCGATCTGATTGCCAATCCGTTTCAGCGCAGACTCGACCTGGCCTCGTTTACGGCAACGGTGGCCTCGGGCGACGGCGGACAACCCTTCACCGTGCAGGATCTCGACCGGGAAACCGCCGGTGAGTTTTATCACTGGGCCGCTCCGGGAAATTATGTGCCAGGCATTGAACCCGGGGAGACCTCTGTTCCGGGCTTTACGTTACAATCACATCCTGAACCGGTCGGCGCACCGACGGAGCAGCCTCCTTCGCATAGCCAATTCTGAGCAGTATCTGAGGGCGGTAGGTACTCAGGTGAAGATACCTTTTCAGCTCTTCCCTCACCTGCCTGACCTCACACGGACTGTTGATGTAAGCATGCTGCAGCCCTTCAGCAGTAGCATGAAGCAGAAACCGCTGCAGAACCCTTCCCGTCTGGAACCAGCTCGTTTCATTGTCCTGCTCCGATAAAAACAGCACCAGAGCTGATGAGGATTTCAGTTTTTTGGCATCATGACGTGCCTCGGAATCGCCATTATTGAAGAGATACATCCAGGAGCGGCCTATCCATTTCGGCACATTCATGCCGCCGGTATTACGGTAACTGATCCCGTCGCCGTGCTTTTCTTCCTCTTTACGATTGAATCGGGTCCATTTCAGGGTTTCAATCTTCTGTTCATGGCTGCCAAGCAGCATGAAATCGGCTTTCATAACCAGTCGGCCTATTTCGGATGCCCTCGTCGTGCCGGAATAGATAGTTATATTCTGCCCGGGTTCTTTGCCTATGCTGTTAAGCCTGTCAATAATCTCGGAGGGTACAGGCTTTTTGTTGTACATCTTTCTGTTGGTCCGCCTGAGCGGGATGAAGTCATATAGGTCGCTGGTCGGGTTCTGAGCAGCATGATTCTGCACTGGCTGGTTCTGCACTGGCTGGTTCTGCACTGGCTGGTTCTGAGCTGGCTGAGTCTGAAATGTCTGATTCTGAGCAGCATTGTTCTGAACAGGTGGCTTCTGCACTGGCTGCTTCCCGGTGCCCGTTTTAATTTGCACGGACGCGGTGGTCAGCTTTTCGTCGGGATAATGCCTGTACTGAACCGACGATTGAAACCCGGCATGGTCAGCAGCAATGATAAGGTTTTCGACAGCGCATCCAAGGCTGATGAAGAGGTACCTTTTATCAGGATCAAGCCAGTCGAGCCGGCGGTCCGGATCGGGCAGAACGGTTATGAGGCTCTCCTTTTCGGAAATCCTGAATTTCCAGGGCTGGGTGTTCAGAAGTGAAGGTGCAAATGTAGCGGATTGCACCAGGCTGGTGAGCAAACCCCTGTCTACAGCAGAGACTTGCAAGCTTTTCATGGCAGTAACCCTTCGGGTAGGGTGCCGGCTGGTATATTCCGGCCGGTAAAATCTGTGACGTTTTGTGCCCGTTGTGAAGTATGTTACCAGTTGCGGTAATTATACTTTATTTTCAGCAAGACATACTCTAATGTATGAAACGTGAATGCTACATGAAAGATCCGGAAACCGATAGTCCGGTTTCGGATAGCAGAGCGTTATATGCCTTCCGGCCGACCCTGCTTATTCCAAAAAATAATTTCTAAACAATGACCAATGTACATCCCGATGCGGCCGTAGCCGCGCGTATCAACAAATGGCTCGAAGGCAACTACGATGCCGGAACCAAAGCAGCCATCCGCAGGATGCTCGACGAGAAACGGTTTGATGAACTCACCGATGCCTTTTACCGCGACCTGGAATTCGGAACAGGCGGCCTGCGGGGCATTATGGGGCATGGAACAAACCGTGTAAACAGATATACCATCGGCATGGCCACCCAGGGACTCAGCAACTACCTGAAGAAAGTCTATCCGGGTGAGCAGATACGTGTGGTGATTGCCCACGATAACCGGAACAACGGTGTGGAACTGGCCAGGGTAACCGCCGGGGTATTCTCGGCCAATGGTTTCCGGGTATTTTTTTTCGACGCGCTGCGCCCCACCCCGGAGCTGTCGTTCGCCATCCGCGAGCTGAACTGCCACAGCGGGGTGATGCTCACCGCATCGCACAACCCGCGCGAGTACAACGGCTACAAAGCCTACTGGCGCGACGGCGGTCAGGTAATCGCACCGCACGACAAAAACATCATTGCGGAGGTGAGCAAGGTAGACAGCATTGATAAAGTGAAATTTGAAGCAGTGGATGAGAACATCAGCATGATCGGGTCGGAGATGGACCGCCTCTACATCGCCCGGCTTCTGAAAACCACGGTCCGCCCGGATGTGATCCGTGAGCAGAACGATCTGAACATCGTATTCTCCCCCATCCACGGGGCCGCTGTAAAGCTTGTGCCCGACACCCTCAGGGCGGCGGGCTTCACGAATGTAAACCTTGTGGAAGAGCAGTGTATTACCGACGGCAATTTCCCGACGGTGGTCTATCCCAACCCCGAGGAGGAAGAGGCCATGACCCTCGCTCTCAGGATGGCCGAAACCACCGGCGCTGACCTGGTTATGGCTACAGACCCCGATGCCGACCGGGTTGGTGTGGCGGTCAAAAACGGCAGCGGCGGCTATACACTTCTCAATGGAAACCAGACGGGCAGTCTGCTCATCCACTATCTGCTGGAAGCGTGGCGCGATGGTGGCCGCATGTATGGAAATGAATATGTGGTAAAAACGATCGTTACCACCGGCCTGATCGATAAAATCGCTGCATCCATGGACGTTACCTGTTATAACGTACTCACCGGATTCAAATACATCGGCGCTCTGATGACGGAGCTCGAGGGCAAAGAGCACTTCATCGCAGGCGGCGAAGAGAGCTACGGGTACCTGATCGGCGATCACGTTCGTGACAAGGATGCCGTGGTAGCCTGCCTGGCCATCGCCGAAATGACAGCCTGTTATAAATCGCAGGGCAAAACCCTGATCGATGCCCTCACCGGTATCTACCTGGAATACGGTCTCTACCGTGAGAAGCTGATCTCACTCACAAAAAAGGGAAAGGCAGGCGCCGCAGAGATCCGGGCCCTGATGGAATCCTTCCGAAAGAATCCGCCGGCGGAACTCGGCGGGGAAAAGATTGCACTGGTCAGAGACTACATCAGCAGTACCGAACGGAACATCGCCACTGGCATTGAAACGAAGCTCGATTTTCCATCCTCGAACGTGCTTCAGTTTATAACTGAGACCGGTTCGGTGATATCTGCGCGGCCCTCGGGTACCGAACCAAAGATCAAGTTCTACATCAGTGTAAAATGTGACCTCCCGGAACCGGATTTGCTGCCTCAAAAGAATGATGAACTTGAGAATCGTATAGACACGATTACGAGGCATCTGGCTACATAGGATATTTTATCGCGGCCATTGTGGTTGAAGATACCGGCATTGTCAACATTTCCGGCTCAGAACCTCCATCCTGCCAGGTTCCAGTAATTCAGGGCCATGAAAAACACCACCGATGCGGTGATAATCAATCCCGCCCGCACCATCCCCCGGTCAAACGGCAGTCTTCTCCGGAACAGATGAACCGGATATAAAATCGTGAGCAGAAGAGCCGCCCATGGGAACAGGGTCAGAACGTATAATCCGGCGGGTATCCCGTAACCGAATCCTATCGCATACTCATGGGCCGGCACTTGTGCCATAACCGGTATGTAAAGAATGAATCCGAACGCATACAACGCTGCGATACCCCATTCAAATAGATTCTTAGATCTGACTGCTGTTCTTACTCCCCTTATTCTCCGGTACAGCCAGATTCCGGGATAAAACAGGGTGATGATGAGAAAGACTGTGAACAACGCTGATAACAGAATTATATGAAACATCCGTGTTTCCAGCGGGTGCAGCCGTTCCATCGCGGTGGTTCCGCTGGTAAATACATGGGTAATTTCTCCCAGATCCTCCCTGAACGCGAGCATGTAATCATCATCCAGTGATTGGAACAGAACCGGGCCAACCCTGCGCAGACGTCTTATTTCACCGGTATGGTCAGGCATGGTAAGCAGGCTGTCGCCGATGCTGCCTGTTGTCATCTCACTGCCCATCATGCCGATCAACACGCCAAACTTGGTAAAATAGTTTCTGCTGTATCGTGTTTCACGCCAGGTTCCTGTAAATGCTGACAGTCCGTGCCCGTCGTCGAATGCCGGCTTTTTGGTAGGTCTGACTACCTCAGCCGGTTCAGGCAGATAATGTTGTGTAAAAAAGTCGATCACATCCCCAATAAAGCCAAAATCCATGGTATTTGCGGCCACGAAGAGGGCGGCGTTGTGTTGTGGAAAAAAAAGGAGACGCGCTGCTACGCCAATATAACCGCCGGCATGCCCAATCACAGCATGCCCGCCATAGTCGGTTATGCTCCACAAATAGCCATAACCTCCGCTCAGCTCCGGATGATGGGTAAACTGAATTTGCATCATCTCTGCAGTCATTCCGGCCGATAACACACCGGCTTCTTGCAGCCCTTCGGAATCGAGCATCTGCAGCATGAAACGGGCCATATCCTCGCCGGTGGTCACCATCTGGCCGGCCGGTGCATCCAGGATGTAGTCATAATCGAGGGGTTTCAGCAGATCTCCATCCAAAAAGTATCCGGTCATAAGATCTGCCAACGCATCTTTACGAGGATCAAATGAGGTATTGTTCATTCCCAATGGGTGGAAAACACGATCTTTCATCACCATGGAAAAGGGTGTGCCGGAAACATGCTCAAGCACATATCCGGCAAGTGCTACACCGAAATTGGAATAGCTTGCGATTTCACCCGGTTCAATGAAGCGGCTCGGAAGGAGTTTACGTATCGTTTCTTGTAAAGACATTGCTTCTTCAACCGTTCGGGCAGATTTGCCAATATAACGGTCGTCAAATCCGGCTGTATGGGTAAGTAAATGCTCCAGCGTTACAGGCAGGGCAAAACGATCGTCAACAACCGGCTGGTTAAACCAGGTATTCACATCGGTGCGGAGATCGAGCTCACCGGTTTCGACACTGTTCAGAATACCAATTCCGGTAAACGGCTTGGAGATGGATCCTACCCGCACAAGGGTTCCGGCAGGGTCTACCGGTCTCTGTTCATCCAGATTTGCATAACCGAAACCTGAGTTGATCACTACCTGGCCGTCCTTAACCCAAACTACCAGGGCACCCGGTGTGTTGTGACGGTCAAAACGTACCTGAAGTTGATGATTGATAGAATCGGCATCTAATGGACCGGAAAATGAAAATGCCATGAATAAAAGTGAGGCAATGAGATTCATTGTTTTCTCATATTGATGTATCCTACTATTCTGATATGAATATTAGAATATAGCTTGACCCGGGATGCCACGCAAAAATCCCTTTTGGCTTAGCCGAATAATGAATGAATCCGTTAAATATCAGATCCCGATCTCAACCTGCCTGTTTATATGTGATCTGCCCAAAAATCACGCTATTATGTTGTTACCCTGAACTGAAACGAATAAACAGAAGTTTCCTCTTCTGTATACAGATAAAGTATAATCTGATATTTCTCCCATGTACAAATTACTCCTTCTACTGCCCGTTACAGTGCTGATCTCAGCGTTCATTTTAGCATCACCCCTGGCAGCGATTCAAACCGATACAGACACGCTTCAGGTACGGCTCGATGAAGTACGTGTGGAGGCTGCACGTATCACTGAAACCGGTAAATCGGCTCCGTTCGCTGTAAGTATCCGGAACCGGACAGCCAGCCAAGCCCAAGCCGAACCGCCTCACCCTCGACCGCATCATGTATGATGTGCCGGGCGTCTGGATCAACAACCGGGAAAATCCGGCCCTCGGTGAACGGATATCTATCCGCGGTATGGGTTGGCGGGCCGCTTTCGGCGTGAGGGGAATTCAGATATACATGGACGGTGTTCCGCTCACCATGCCCGACGGCCAGACCGTGACCAGCGTGGTCGATCCGGCTTTCATCAGCGCAATGGAAATCATACGCGGCCCCTCATCCAGCATGTGGGGTAATGCTTCTGGCGGGGTTATCATGCTCCGAACAGACCGTTACACGGCGCGCCCGGTTGTAAGAGTACGCGGCCTCACCGGGTCAGACGGGTTGTACAAAACCGACGCGGAGGCCACATTCCGGTCGGGCAGTATGAGTTACCACCTTTGGGGATCACATCTGCGGCAGGACGGCTTCCGTGACCACAGTCGTTTCATTACCACAAGGCTTGGTGCAAATGCCCGGTGGCTGGTAAGCGAGCGTTCCCTGATGAGCTTTACAACAACCCTGATCAACAGCCCCACCAGCTTTAATCCGGGATCACTCACCAAAGAACAGGCCTCTGATGAGCCCCGCTCGGCAAATCCGTTTAATGTGAACCAGCGTGCAGGAAAAATGAATACACAGGCCCAGATGGGCATCACCTACCGCTACCAGAACGATGATTATGAAGTAAATACAACCGGCTACAGTGTAATGAGGGATCTGGAAAACCCGCTCTCCTTTGCCTGGATAAAAGTTGACCGTATTGCCTATGGTCTCCGGTCGAATGTTGAGCGCCAATTCGAATATCTGTCGGTTGCAGGCGGTATCGACCTGTCGAGGCAGATCGATGCTCGTAAGAACTGGGGCAACAGTGGCGGCGAGCAGGGAGACCTGCGCCTCGACCAGAAGGAGATTGTTCTCAATACAGCGGTTTTCAGTGCTGTTCGTGGTAATTACGAGAACATCACCCTCAGTACGGCATTGCGCCGCGACTGGATCCGCTTTGAAAGTAACGACTCCTTTCTCGCCGATGGCGATAATTCAGGTTCCCGCCTCTTCCAGGCCTGGAGCCCCTCGGCAGGCCTTTCTGTGGATCTCGGCCTTGCCGTATTGTTTGTAAATCAGGACCGGGGAGGGTGGCGACCGCGATTTTTTCCGTAACCAGGGACGAAGCCTGCACCGGGGATTTGAGATCTTTATGGGCATAACCCCCTACAGGAGCACCCGGGTAAGCGGATCCTATTCGTTCAGTGATAACCGTTTCCGGAGTGCCGATGAGCAGCTTCAGGGTGAATCACTTCGGGACAATAGCATTCCGGGTCTGCCCGATCACCGGTTCAGTATCCGCCTGGAAGCTTCCATGTATGGTTTCCGGCCAGCACTGCAGGCCGAACGGGTAAGCAGTTATTATGTGAATAGTTTGAATACCGTAAAAAACGATGCCTATACCGTTGCAGACCTGAGGATATCGCATACCGGCATATCCGGCAAAGGATTTACCATACTCCCTTTTTTCCAGGTCAGCAATCTGGCCGATGTGCGTTATAACAGTTCAGTGATTATCAATGCCGCCAACAACCGGTATTTCGAACCCGCGGCCGGCCGCACATTCCAGGCTGGGTTCAATATAATCTGGGCAGGTGATTAGAACGATCTGTTAAATCTGTTACTTTGTTAAGCCTGGATGTACGATTAACAGGCATTCAATCATTATATTACAATATATGTTCATCAATTAAGATGGTAACGTTTTTACAAGCCGTCAAATAAGGAATACTGCCATGTATAGCATATTAAGATCACTGCAAATCCGCCTGTTCACAGGTATGCTGATCCTCACTTTCGGGGTCAACTCCTGTATGTCCATTCAGAAAAATCCTGTTACAGGGCAGAAACGTGCCTTTGCCTACTCATGGCAACAGGAGGTTGAAATTGGCCAGCAGGCCGACGGGGAGGTTGTTGAATATTTCGGGATCTACGATGATGCGGAACTTTCAGCCTATCTGACTGCGATAGGTGAGCGTGTTCTGGCCGAAAGCCATCTCAGGCGGCCCGATGCCGACCGTCAGTTCCGGGAAACACCCTTTACTTTCCGCGTTGTCGACAGTCCTGTTGTGAACGCATTTGCACTTCCTGGCGGATTTGTCTATTTCACACGCGGCATCATTGCCCACATGAACAATGAGGCACAACTGGCCATGGTAATGGGTCACGAAATCGGTCACGTAGCCGCTCGTCACTCTTCGCAGCGGGCACTCACGCAGCAGGCAGGGCAGTTTCTGCTTATAGGTGGTGCCATCATAGGTCAGGAAGCTCTCGGCATTCCGGCCGGTAATATAATGCAGCTGGGCGGTACGGCGGCTCAACTGCTTTTCCTCAGCTACAGCCGCGATGCCGAACGGGAATCCGACAAGCTTGGCGTTGAATATTCTGCTCTTGCCGGTTATGCCGCCGGAGACGGGTCCGCTTTCTTCAGGGTCATACAACGTGTAAGTGACAAAGGAGGTGGCGGTAGCCTGCCCTTCTATCTCTCCTCACACCCCGACCCGGGAGACAGGGAAGCTGCCGTTGAAAGCATGGCTCAGGAGTGGAGGGAAAAAGGAACCGATATGGATTACCGTGGGCGCGACGAATACCTTGCTAAAATCGACGGAATCATAATCGGTGAAAATCCCCGAAACGGGTTTGTTGATAACAACGTTTACTACCACCCTGATCTCAAATTCCGGTTCAGTGTACCTGCAGGATGGATGCTGCAGAACGATCGCAGCCAGGTGGTCACCTACACTGAATCGCAGGACGGTGTACAAATAATGAACATCGATTCAGAAGCATCGTCAGCAAGGCAAACCGTTGACAAAGTGCTCGGCAGTGAGGGAATAACCATGACCGATCGATCTGATCTGCGCATCAACGGTCTCGTGGCACACCGGGCTATGGCCGATGCCTCCGATCAACAGGGAAATCCGCTTAAGGTGGTGCTGCATGGTATTGAATACGACGGGCGGGTATACAGAATCATTTCCTACACAACAGCTGCCAGGTACCAGACCTATCTGCCGGCCTTTATCTCTCAGTCGGAAAGCTTCAACACCCTAACCGATCCGGCGCGGCTCAATGTACAGCCATCAAAAATCCGAATTGTAACGGCCGACAGAAACGCACCCTTCCGTCAATTCCTGCCATCAAAACTTCCGATGGGAATGGATGCCGAGGATCTGGCGATTATCAACCAGGTGGAACTCGATACGCAGATACAGCGGGGACAAAAGATCAAGATTCCACGTTGATCAGCAGATACACTCTGGTTCTGATCATCATCCTGGTCCGGTTTATTCTGCGCAACCGCAGCATCTGATACTCACTGTTGCGGTTTGCGCAGAAAACTGTAAAAGCACTTAGCATTACCGCAACACTTGCAGGGTTAAGTCTTTTTCGGGCACTCTGCCACCAATCTAAAAAAAACAACGGCTGCCTGACAGTATCGGGCAGCCGCAATTTTAAATGCCTGAAATCAGGTCGGGTTATCTTTTACCGACCGGTACGTAATCCGGCAATATCGAGCAGCGGGTCTTTTACATTCAGATCCTCCAGTACATCATCAGCTGCCTTCTTGATGATGGTTGCACGGGGATCAAAGTTTTTATAGACGCGGTGGCCAAATCCCATCAGGCGTTGCTCGGTGGTTTTATCTTTGAACCGGGTAATCCATTTTTTGATGTTTTCCTTACTCGCCCCCCCATCGTCGTAAATGGTTTGAAGCATTTCGACCACGGCCTGGTTCGCTCCCCCGTGAAGCGGTCCCCAGAGGGCCATAATGCCGGCAGATGCGGCTGCATATAAACTGGCCTGCGACGACCCTACAACCCGAACCGTAAACGTTGAACAGTTCTGCTCATGATCGGCATGCAGAATCAGCAGTTTGTTTAATGCACTGACCACTTTTTCATTTATCTCATAGGGCTCAGTTGGTTTGGCAAACATCATATACAACAGGTTTGCACTGTAATCGAGTCGGTTCTGCGGATACATCACCGGATGACCTACACTGTTTTTGTACGACCATGCGGCGATAGTTGCCGTTTTGGCTATCAGACGGAGAATCGTACGGTCAACATCCTCATCTTTTTGTTTGGAGTCGAGTGATTCGGGATAAAATGAAGAGAGGGCACAGGTCATTGAGGCCAGCACACCCATGGGATGTGCCCGCTGCGGATACCCCTCGAAAAACTTTTTCATATCCTCATGAATGAGTGTATGATTCGTAACACCCGAAGTAAACGCATTCAGTTGATCCTGTGTGGGCAGTTCACCATAGATGAGCAGGTAAGCAACCTCCAGGAATGTGGCTTTTTCGGCAAGCTGCTCGATGGGATAGCCCCTGTACCGTAAAATGCCCTCTTCCCCGTTCAGAAACGTAATATTACTTTTTGTTACAGCTGTATTTTTCAGCCCGTAATCCATCGTTACAAAACCGGTTTCAGCTCTCAGCTGGCTGATATCCATTGCTTTCTTATTTTCGCTTCCAGTTATTACCGGCAATTGAATTGATTTATCACCTATTCGCAATTCTGTGTTATTCATAATTCAGTTCCTTGGATAAAAATTTTCTTATTTACACACTATATGTTAATAAAAATAATATGGAAAATTGCCCGAAAAAATCACCCCCCATGGTTTTCACATAAGTACAGTAAAAAAACCGGTTAATGTTTTGAAATAAAAATTCGAACATCGTTTTGCAATACTCCGTATACTGGTTCAGGGTGTTTTTAACTCCTTATTGAAATCATAACGCTGCAGACTTTTAGCATTAAGCAACCCGGGAGATTTATCCCGTACTGATACATTAATTACACTATTCGCCATGAGCTGAACCCGGTTGACGGCGGGAGTCGCCAGATACCCGACATGGCTTGAAAGCACGGGACAAAGTAACCGAGCGGTCTTTTAAAAGTTGTGGTAATACATTTGTACTACATTAGGTGTGACCATGAAAAAATTCTTTCACATACTGTTAAAGATCATCAAATGGGCTGCTGTCATACTGCTTGTAGCGGCCATTTTTTCCGCCCTTTATAACCTTACCCTTCCCTCTGAATCGGAAACCACAGAGTACTTATTGGCAGATCAAAAAGCCTACATCATTGAAATGGATCATCTGCGCCGGACTGCCGGCAATGACGTGTGGCCCGGATGGGGCGATCAGTCTGTGCCTGTTATTGTCTACAACGAATCGTATGCATTCCTGATCGGTTATCCCGACCCGCCGGATGGCTGGTTAAAAATGCCTTCGGGTGAATTCAGGGGCACATCCTGGCAAAAGGTACAAAACGACGAAATAAATGGTGAACGGTATTACCGGCAACCATTACCGGACCCTCATATTACACCCGAAAACTTCACCGTAAAAGTGGGAGACCGGTGGGTTCTTACCATGCAGACTAAAGAATATGCAGCTGTATCGTTTTATAACGGTTTCCGAAACGAACTGCCGCCGATACTTAGTGCTGTTTTCCCCTACCGGCTATTCTGGAACCTGCTTATGGGAACCGCTGAAAACTACATTGCCGGCATGGCGCATGAGGCGTTTCATGCACATCAGGGAATGCTGGTGCCCGACCGGCTTGCGCAAGCCGAGAATGCCGCCAGACTCTCTTCCGATTATCCCTGGCATAAACCTGAGAACGCAGCAGGATGGGAGGAGGAAATTGATCGATCGGTTTGGTCGCCTCTGAGAACTCTGAGTATAGTCCCGTATCTCAGATTCAACAGACGGCCGGATTCCGGCATTATGAAACCCGGGAACAGTATTTCCGGCGGCAGCTGGATGAAGTCGGAAGGACGGCTAAACGCGAGGGCGAAAGCCGCTTCTATTATGGAGGGATGCTTCAGGCCATTCTGCTTGACCGTCATGTACCCGAATGGAAGTCAGATGCTTTTGATAATAATGTCTATCTGGATCAACTGCTTGAAAAAGCTTTAAAATCGGTTACATCACTCTGATCATTGTATGATCCCGCTTCCATCTGTACTATGCGGCAAACATCTCTGGTTGTTACTGAATGTTATGGTCGTTTTTCTTTACAACTGATCAATTCAAACCGCAAAACTGATATAGCGAATCGTTTTACCTGACTTCAGGTGGCTCTCCTCGTACCAGGTGCGGATGTCGAGGTCATCCGGCAGCCTGTCGAGCCGGTAAATATCCGGTATTACCCGGATGATCTCCAGATTTAGCTCCCGGATGATCTCCGAGGTATACTCATAAAGCACGTGGCTGTCCGTTTTAAGATGGATGATGCCCCCGGGTTTCATGATCTGCCGGTACCTTTCAATGAACACGGGTGATGTAAGCCGTTTCCGCTCTTTTTTCAACTGGGGATCCGGGAAGGTGATCCAGATTTCATCCACCTCTGAAGGGGCGAAATAACCGGTGATATGGTCGATATGAATGCGAAGAAACCGGACATTATCGAGTTCATTTTCGAGGGATTCAACCGCCCCTTTCCAGATGCGGTCTCCCTTCCGGTCGATCCCGATATAGTTCCGGCCCGGATTCCGTTTTGCAAGCTCACGTGTATATTCACCCTTGCCGCAGGCCAGCTCGAGCACAATCGGATTATCATTGTCGAAATAGTGCGACCATCGTCCCCTTACCTCGCCCGGTTCAGTGAAATTGTGCTCATCCATTTCGATCACGTTATCCAGATATTTGATATCCTCGTAACGCTGAAGTTTATTCTTGGCCATATCGAACCCGTTGCCGTTATGTTTGTAGAAGATGACCGAAATTATGACATCCCGGCGAAAAATCCATTACCATAAAATACACTGATCAGGCCGGTGAGTTCCCCGTGTGCGCCGGAGGCCACCAAATCGGGCAGGCTCTGCGGCTGTCATGGAATATATCATTGCCCTGGCATTTCGTCATGCCTTGATGGCTACGGGCTGAGCCTGCTGAGATTATAGTTTCCGTTTTCCAATACATACCGGAAACGGTCGTGCATGCGACCTGTACGGCCCTGCCAGAACTCCCAGGCACGGGGCACCACGCGATACCCGCCCCAGAAGGGTGGTTTCGGCACATCATGGTTTTCGTACTGCTGTTTAAGCGCTTCGAACCGTTCTTCAAGTTCATGTCTGCCACCCGTTACAATATCGCTCTGTCTCGAAGCCCACGCACCGATTTTGCTGTCGAATGGCCGTGACTTAAAGTAGGCTTCCGCCTGTTCTTCCGATACACGTTCAACAACCCCCTCAACCCTGACCTGCCTTTCCAGCTCCTTCCAGAGAAAACAGAGTGCGGCATGACCGGTGGCTTCGAGTTCAACAGCCTTTCGGCTGCCCAGGTTGGTATAGAATGTGAGCCCCCGTTCGTCGTAGGCTTTGATAAGGATTATGCGCGAGGATGGGAGCCCCTCTGCCGATACTGTTGCCAGTGCGGAAGCATTAGGCTCTTTTATGCCGGCCTGTCGGGCCTCATTGAACCATCTGTCAAACAGCCCGAGCGGATCAGGGCCGGCATCCTCCTCATCAAACGTCTGCATTTTATAATCACTGCGCATGGCAGCCAGTTCTTCGGGGGTCAGGTAATTCAACGGTATGGCACTTGTCTGTGACTGGTAGGGTTTTTCAGGTTTTATCACGATTGGAGAACTCATTTAGGGGTGGTTGAGGCTTCGCCGCCTCATGGTTTCTGAAGTCCCGCTTCCATGGCATGAGCGGCACGGTGTGCAGATCACCCGAAATAATCGGGCTCATTGCCGGGTTTCCACTTTATATTGCATCCCACGCTGGGAATCTGGTTTTCAGTGACCTGTTCACCTGCCAGCATGGCGTTGAGTGCTTTCTTAAGATCCATGCCGGTTACGGGGACCTGGTTTCCCGGACGGCTGCCATCAAACTGCCCCCGGTAGACCAGTTTGAAGTCGCTGTTGAAAAGGTACAGGTCGGGGGTGCATGCCGCACGGTAGGCTCTGGCAACCAGCTGTGTTTCATCGTACAAATAGGGAAAGGTGTAACCGATGTTTTCTACCTCTTCAGCCATTTTAGCGGGGCTATCTTCCGGATGGGTCTGAACATTGTTGCTCATGATTGCCACTACACCAACATCCTTCTTCTGGTATTCTTCCGTTACGTTGCGCAGCTCGTGGCGAATATGCTTCACAAAAGGGCAATGGTTGCTCAGAAATATGACCAGCAATCCCTTTTTCCCTTTAAAGTGATCCCTGCTCAGCATTTTTCCCTCCGTATCGGGAAGGGTAAAATTCGGTGCCGTTGTTCCGATTTCCAGCATGGTTGATTGTACTGCCATATTGTTCTCCTCAATTGTTTTAAATGCCCTGTTAACCGGTTTCTCAATTCTGATGTGCCCGGCCCAGGCTCTCCAATATAATCTGTAGCACCTCACCGAGCAGATCGTCGTCAATTATAAGCGGCGGGGCAAGCCTCACCAGGGTGTTTGAATGCAGGGTCCAGCCCAGAAGCACCCCCCTTTCGAGGGCAAATTCCACGGTTTTACGGGTGATTTCGTAACTTTCGAGCTGCATCCCCAGCATGGCACCTTTGCCTCTTACTCCAACAACACCCTTGCCCCTGATCGTTTCCTTAACCCGGCTTTCAATTGCTGCCGCCCGCTCCATCACACCCGGCCTGAGCAGTACCTGAAGATTGGCCAGCGCGGCCGCACAGCTGAGCGGATGCCCCCCGAAGGTGGTCACGTGATTAAGGGGCGGATCGTGCCTGAAAGCCTCAAATATGGCTCCCGATGAGGCAAATCCGCCGATGGGAAGCCCGCCGCCCATGGCTTTGGCCATGCAGAGAATGTCGGGTACCACACCGTAGTGCATGAAAGCGAACAGCTTGCCCGTGCGCCCGAATCCCGACTGAATCTCGTCAAAAATGAGAAGGCTGCCGGTTTCGTCGCAGCGCTCCCTCACCTTCTCAAGCCATTGCGGATCGGCTTCGATGATCCCACCCTCGCCTTGAATCGGTTCGAGAATCACGGCCGCGGTATCTTCGTCTATATTGCCGAGTCCCGAGGGGTCGTTAAAATCAAGAAAGGTTACCCCGGGCAGCAGCGGCAGGTATGGATCGCGGTAGATATCGCGTCCGGTCACACTGAGCGAACCATGCGTATCGCCATGATAGCTGTTCCGGAAAGCAACAAGCCGGGACCGGCCGGTATGCTTTTTCGCCAGCTTCAGTGCCCCTTCGTTGGCTTCGGTACCGCTGTTCACCAGGTATATACGATCGAGGTTGGAGGGCAGCCGGGATGCAAGCAGGGAGGCGAATTCAGCCTGGGGCTTCTGGATGAATTCACCATACACCATCACATGCAAATGGCGGTCGAGCTGATTCCTGATTGCATCAACCACCTCGGGGTGCCGGTGCCCCAGCGAGCTGACCGCAATACCCGAGATAAAATCGACATACCGGCGCCCGTCTGTTGTATACAGCCAGGGACCCTCCGCATGGCTGATTTCAAGCCCCATCGGGGCATCACTCGTCTGGGCGATGTGGCCGTAAAATGAATCGCGGTTTGAAGTGCTTTTGTTCATGGTGTAGCAATAAAGATAAGAAACTGTACCTTCAGCTCAGAAAAACATAATATATACGTTACGATCTTTTAGCTGCGGTAACAAAAACCGAACTTGACAGTTATACCCAAAATTGTCGTCAGATATATCCAAACTTGATACTTATACGTTCTGAACTATGGCTATTATTCTATTCATTCTATTTATGGCCGTTCTTCCCGAACCACCCTGCCCTGAAATCACGGTAGAGGGAGGAATAATTTTTGTCGGAAATGAACCTTTTGCCGTTCCTGCGCTTTATGATGAGAACGACAAACGCTATTTTCTGTCAGTCTCTGAGAAAGTGAAGAAGGATATGGCCTTGAATGCCGGAAAAAAGGCAGTCGTCACGGGCCGGCTGTATGAAGACGACTGGTCCGGCAAGAGAGTCCTTTTCATCAGGGTAACCACATACCAATGGATAGATAATGATCAATAGATTTCTTCGGATACCACTATTTTTGACGGTTGTAGTGCTGGGGTTAAGCCTCTCCGCAATGCCGGCCAGTATACTTTATGCGCAAACCATACAGCTGCAATCGCCGGCCATCGAAGGTTTATCGAGCCACAACCACCCCCATACCCACCAATCACCCGAAGACCTGCTTATTTGCACCACCATAGATCTTATAAGCAGTGATGAAGGGAAAGAAGCACTTGTCCAGTATTACCGGTGGCGTGAGGTCCGTGAAGATACCGGTATTCAGGAAGAGACTTCCATCGCGCAGTACGATATTGGATCGACGCGTACCTTCAAAGTGAGGAATCTCTCCAATTCGGCCAATCAAAACAACTGGGATAACATAGATTTC
>JAIVHB010000040.1 GCA_020201275.1 Rhodothermaceae bacterium
AAACCGGAAGCGGTGCCCCCGACCCTGCCCCGGGATTGC
This sequence comes from Rhodothermaceae bacterium, assembly GCA_020201275.1. Lineage (GTDB taxonomy): Bacteria > Bacteroidota > Rhodothermia > Balneolales > Cyclonatronaceae > RECM01. The sequence continues at coordinate 40 of JAIVHB010000040.1, forward strand.
TCTTGTTTCTGGCCGTCCCGGATGATGCCATCGGCCCGGTGGCAGAGCACCTTTCACAATCCGGCCGGTGGGAGGAAACAACCGTGGCACACTGTTCCGGTGCCATACCGGCATCCCACCTGCAGCCACTCAAACAAAAAGGGGCCGCAATTGCGGTATTTCACCCGGTGCAGACCTTCGCCACCGGTTCCGGACCGGAAACCTTCCGGGGCATCTGCATAAGCCTGCAGGGTGATGTGGAAGCACTCGACCGGCTTGAACCGATTACCCGGGTTCTCGGATCCACACCACTCAGGGTTGATGAGGCCGGAAAATTGAAATTGCACCTGGCTGCTGTATTCATCTCCAATTACCTCGCCGGACTAATGGAGGCCGCACAGGAACTTACCGGTGATGTGACAGGCAGTGCCATGCCTATAGAACAGGTTCTGGGTCCGATCCACCGAAAAGCTGCCGGGAATATCGTCGACGCGGGCCATCGCCAGGCCCTCACCGGACCAATCCTGCGCGGAGACCTCGAAACCATCAAACAGCACCTGCAGATTCTGAACGAAAATCCAGAACTGAAACAACTATATGCCCGCCTTGGCCTCTATACCCTCAGGGCGGCAAGGCACAACCGCACAGAACCCGGTCATGAAGCGATTCAGATTCTGCTTGAATCAGTCATTAATACGTCATACTGAGCTACTAACTTCGGGGCTACACCATATGGAAGGTGACACCGATGGTGCTGTTATTATGCTTCGAATTAGGGAACAAGTGAACAATAGAACATTTGAACGGCGAAGTAATTTGGAAGTATGTTGCCGGTAGCCACTAATCTTGCCCAAAAGCGGGGCAACACTTTTTAAAAGGTGACATAGCTGCACCCTGTAGAAATGATATAAATCGGTAAATCGGTACGTCGTTGAATCTTATGAATCGATAAATCAAAAACGTGCTTATCAAACCGCGATTATTCCACCTGAAAGAGGTTGTATAAAAAAGATGTCACTGACAACACATCTGTCACTGGTAGCACGGCCTGAGCGCAGGATTGCGCTCAAGCATGACATCTGACGTCTGACGTCTGATGTCTGATGTCTCACGTCTCACATCTCACATCTGATTTCTATTTAAATTAACAACCCATGGCTCCGAATTCACAAACCAACGACTCATTTTTCGATAGGGTATATGCCGTTGTGGAACGGATCCCATATGGAAAAGTGACCACCTATGGCGCCATCGCCCGTGTTCTTGGGCAGGCCGGGAGTGCACGCATGGTGGGTTGGGCACTGAACAGTACGATCGTACAAAATCGACCCGATCTGCCGTGCCACCGGGTCGTAAACAGGCTGGGACAGCTCACCGGCAAGATTCATTTCGGAGGAGGTGTGATGGAAGAGATGCTCCGCCAGGAAGGGGTTGTATTTTCAGCTACCGATACCGTTGATCTGAATATGCACTTCTGGGATCCGGGAAGCCTCGGATAGCGTAAAAAAAGAGGCACCGGGTCAGATATTTCCGCACCTGAGAAATCTATTTGCCTTCGCGTATTTTCCGCAGCCGCTCCGCATATTTTGCCTCAGCACCCTCCGTGCCCGGTTTGTACCAGCCGGCTTCATTGAGTGAATCGGGCAGGTACTGCTGATCTACCCAGTGACCGGGGAAACCGTGCGGATATTTATAATCCTCGCTGCTGTTGTGCCGCTTGAGGTACGTTGCTTCGAGCCGGCTTGCGGTCTTGTCACGCAGGTGGGCCGGGATTGTGCCGGTTCCGCGCTGGCGGATTTCATCCATCACCTCAAATACCGCACCTGTTGAGTTGCTTTTGGGCGCTATCGACAGGCAGATGCATGCATGTGAAAGAAAGTATAACCCCTCCGGCATCCCGCACTTGTGGAATGCGTCGTGCGCAGAATTGACCGTATTCAGGGCGCTGGTATCGGCCATGCCCACATCCTCGGAGGCAAAGATGAGCATGCGGCGGAATATGAATTCGGGATCCTCGCCGCCCTCTATCATCGCACACATCCAGTAGAGGGCCGCGTCGGGGTCGGACCCGCGCATCGATTTGATGAAGGCCGACGCGTAATGGTAGTGCTCGTCGCCACCCCTGGCATAGCGAACGAGCCGCTTCTGAATCGATTCTTTTGCCGTTTCGATATCGATGACCCGCCTGCTTTCGGAATCCGGTGTAGAGGTGAGTACCGCCATCTCCAGGGCGTTAAGAGCGTTGCGGATGTCACCACATCTGGCAGCGCGAAAGCAGTGGACTCACCAGCGAATAGTACGGGTTTTCGGTCGTGGCACCGATCAGGGTGAGTAAACCCGACTCGATATGCGGCAGCAGTGCGTCCTGCTGAGCCTTGTTCCAGCGATGGATCTCATCCACAAAAAGGATGGTTTTGAGCCCGTTGATCCTGAGCTGATCTTTGGCCGCTTTCACTACCTCGCGCAGCTCCTTCACGCCGTCAAGTACCGCGTTCAGGGTAACGAAACGGGCATTTACCTCGCGCGATACCACCAGGGCAAGTGTGGTCTTTCCGGAGCTGGGCGGACCGTAAAAGATCATTGAACTGATACGCCCGCTCTCGATGGCCCGGCGCAGCAGCTTGTCGGGACCGATCAGGTGCTCCTGCCCCGAAAAATCCTGAAGACTGGCCGGACGCATGCGGGTTGCAAGGGGTTCATTTGCTGTTTTTTCCCGGGATCTGCCTTTGGTTTTTTCCCCGTCGGGGGAGGCGAATAGGTCCATGGTGTGTTCCGCTGTATGTGAATCTGGTTCACATCAAGATATAAACCGCTGGAGTAAAAAGTTCAGCCCGATTACCGGTGCGGATTGCAGGGGAAATTGCCCTGGCTGCCACTCAGAGGTTTTACAAAAATGGTCACGCAGATCGCAGGCACGGTGATAACACATCAGCCCGATTACCGGTGCGGATTGCAGGGGAAATCGCCCTGGCTACCACCTGACGGTTTTACAAAAACGGCCGAGCTGAGTGCCGGTATCGTAAATATACCATCATCCCATGAAGCGGTGCGGATTACCGGATCGGCACCATTCTCCTGCACGGGATGCAGTTTCAAAGCTGTGATGCCGGCCATGCCGGTCATACCAGCCATGTTTAAATTGTCTGTATTGCCTGTATTGCCTGTATTGCCAGTATTGCCAGTGTTGCCAGTGTTGCCAGTGTTGCCAGTATTGCCAGTATTATCTGTGTTGTCTGCATTGCCTGCATTGCCTGTATCAAAAAGCTGTGGCTCATCAGATGCATTGAATATGACCACTATGCCGTCCAGGGCTTCATCCAGCGGCTCGCCCGCGCAGGCTCCATCGGAGATGCTCATTACTATCAATCCCGGTACCTGATCCGGTCCGGTATTATGGAAAGTGACCCGTTTATGGATCTCATCGGCCGTTCCGAGACGGAATAGGGGGGAGCTGTACCGGATCCGGAGCTGCTCCAGGAACAAGCGGTGAGCGTGTTCCATGTGCTCCCTGTTTACACTGATTGCCGGATTTGTGAGGAATTCGCTAATCTCCTCCCACCGGTCGCGGTTATCCCAGCCGGGCGGCAGCCCGATGCCCCAGTTGTGGGTTTCGAGGGTGAAATCGACGGCATTGTACCAGTCGCCAGAGTTGTAGCTGTTCCGGTCAAGCGATTTGGACCGCAGAATATCGGAGCCCATCTGGTAAAAGGGTACACCCTGTCCGTAGTTCACAAAAGCATTGCTGAGCAGGTGAACACGGATGCGGGCGTCCATATCCATATCGAGCGGCAGTTTGGTCTGAGTATTGTCCCACAGGGTTTCGTTGTCGTGCTTGTCGATGTAGTTCACCGACTCCTGGGGCAGGAGTGTGTAGCCGATCATTTCATTACTACCGTCTACATGATCGCCGAAGCGGTTTATGTACGTGTAGGTACTCAGGTTGCCGGCCATCCCAACACGGATCCTGTCGGCCTGTTCAAGCAGATGTGCAAGGTTCTGGGCCGTATCGCCTCCGACAGGCTCATCAGGGTTGGCAGCCTCATTCGGGAAGAGGTATTGCCCGCTGGCAAATCCCTGGAAGCGTCCGCTGTCGGTGAAATTGCGGCCCCGCACCCCGTCGCGCAGCCGGTCGTTGAAATTCCCGATACCCGTACCGCCCATATTAAATTGAGTCGCCTGTTTGAAGATGCGGTTATCGGCCACTTCACCGAAATTCCAGCCCTCGCCATAGATGTAGATATTGCGGCCATCCACGCCGTCTTTCTGCAGTGTGAGCTCTGCCAGTGCTTTGAGTAGGTTCTCCATCACATACCGTGGATGATGCCCCATCAGGTCGAAGCGGAATGAGTCGATTTTGTAGTGTTTGGCCCACAGGATTACCGAATCGATGATCAGCTTCTCCATCATCGCATTTTCAGCCGCGGTATTATCGCAGCAGGTGGATGTTTCCAATGCACCTGAATCGGGGTCGTACCGGTGATAGTAACCGGGCACAATTTTATCGAGTACAGAGAAAGGCGACAACCCGGAGTCGAAGGTGTGGTTGTAGACCACATCCACCACCACCTTCAGACCCACCTCATCGAGGGCCTTCACCATCTCCCGCAATTCGATGATGCGTGTTACCCCATCGGGATCGGTCGAATAACTGCCTTCGGGAACATTGAAATGGTAGGGGTCGTACCCCCAGTTGAATCCGTCGTAGGCGGCCATCCCGTTGCCTATGCCCGGTTCATAGTAAGGTTTCTGGATCTGACCGGTAGCAGGATCGTCAGCGGCAAGGCGTTCAAAAACCTCCCTTATCGGTGTGGAACCATTTGTTTCACACTCTTCCCTGAGAGCATCATGGTCAATGAGGTCGCATATACGCTCGTAAGGATCATCGAGGTCGACCCGATTTTCGGGGTTTTCGTTCACGGTTGCTATGTCGTTGACCGGAAGCAGGTGCAGGTGGGTTAGTCCTGCTTCGGCCAGCCGGATCAGATGGGCCATACCGTCGGACAGTGCCCTGCCACTACGGCCGTTGTAGGTCATTGCCAGATAGGTGCCGCGGTGTTCTTCTGGTACCGTCTGGTCGGAAATGCTGAAATCACGCATATGGGCCTCATACAGGGTGATGTCGACAGCCCTCGGCTGTGACTTCCTGATCCGGTCCCAGCCACCGGGTTTCAGGCTTCCGTCACTCGCCAGATCTGCGAACTGGCTGAAACGGCTGTCGGTTGAAAGGCTCACGCTGTAGGGATCGGTAACTTCGTAGGTGTTTACCCGGTTGTTCTCGTGGTGATAAACGGTAACCTCGAAACGGTAAAAGGCGCGGTCACAGCTCAGGTCGCAGCGGAACCGCCATACGCCGTCGGCAGGGTTAGGCGACTGCGCTTCAATGGTCCTGACATGATTCTTTTTGGCGTCATAAATTTTAAGTGACATAGCCTGAGCGGTTGGAGCCCATACATTTAAAAGGATCTCATCATCGGTATACTGAGGTCCCAATGCCCCCGGATAGGTGAACATCGCATCAATCACGCCGGCGTGCTGTACTCTGGTCGCCCGAACAGGATTGCCATTATCGTCATAGGCGATTGCAACAATCTGGCCCCGGAGTGCATCTGCAATGGATGCCGTATCTGCCGTCACCTCAAACACCGGCCGGCCTGACAGATGGCGGTATTTCAAGGCAGGTCCATTATCCCGGGGCGGGACCGGCTTAACAGAAAGTATTGTACCACCGGAAACACCGTCATCGGTTATCATGATACCGGCTGTATTGCTATATCGGATTTCGAAGTTTTCAGCCTCTGTGCCCACATCCCAGATGAGTTGTCCGGGCGTAACCCAGTGGGCGGCCGATCCTTCGAGGCCGGTAAAATCCTGAATGTCTGACCTGTCGCAGGCAGTGATGTTTACCAGCAGAAAGCTGGCCAAAACCAGGCGGAGGATGTATCCGTGGTGCCAGCTCTTTCCAGTCTTTGCACTGCTATAACCGGTTAAATACAACGGTGCCGCATCTGCAAGGGAGTGTGATTTCTCTGTTATCATCTGAGACTCCTGTTAACGTGTACCGCCGGGTTCTGTTCGGCTCATTCTTTCCTGTAAAAGTTCGAAGTAACGTTCTATAAGCCTTTGGTAGTCTTGGCTAAAGCGTGTACGATTCGGATCCTGAAGCGAAGACCGTATTCGCTGTTGGAGCTCTTCGAGTGTAAGCTCATCGGGGGTTCTGCGCTCGAAGTCGGTTACGGTTTCACCACGCCGTTCCTCGTCTTCGCCGCGCTCCTGCAACGCCCGCTCGGCTTCGAGCATCCTCGATAATATGTTCTGCTGCCGTTCAACCAGGATGCGGTCGGTCGAACCGCCCCGCAGGTCGTTTATGGTGTCTTCCATCTGTTCCAGAACACGCTGAAGTTCACTCATCATCTGGTCGCCAGGCCTCAGGGCTCCACCATCGCGCATCTGCTGCAATTGACGGCGAATCTGGTTCTGCTGCCGGGCCATCTGGTCTAGTCGCTCCATCTGATCCTGTGTCAGCCGTTCTCCCTGCAAATCGTTGATGAAGTCGGATATCTGCTGATTGAGCTGCTGCTGGTCCTGACCCATCTGCTGCATCTGCTGCAGCATTTGCTGGGCGCTCATACCACCGCCGCCGGACCCGTCGCTGTTCTGGATCTGCTCGAGCAGGTCGGCCACCATCACGGCCAGCTCGTTGATTCCACCCAGCGAAAGGCGTTCCTGGGCCGAAGACCTGGCACGGTCGCGTTCGGCCTGGAACCCGACCGTACGTTCAATATTGCGCATCACCTCGGTTTTCTTTTCGTTGATCCTGTTCGAAAACTGTGGTATTTCGGCCGACACACTGAAAAGGGAGTCGGAAACCTGGCTGAAGCTGCGGCTGATGTTGTTCTGCTTCCGGGCCTGATCAATGAATGCGGAGCTGTTGTCGGTAAGGCGTCGTGTAATTTCGTTGATATCCTCCTGCGATTCCGACAAAAGGATGAGGTTTTGAAGTATAGCTTGCAGGGCGGTCACGTTTATGCTGATCTGTTCCTGCTGCATCGATTGCATGCTGCTTCGTACATCCTCACTAAGTTGCTGCAGCTTTTGCTGTATCTGCTGCTGCGATTCCTTCACCTGGTTATCGTCGGATCCCTGTTCAATATCCTGCATATTCTGCTCAATCTGTTCACCCACTTCGCCCAGGTCGCCACCCACGTCGTCGCGCAGCTGTTCGGTCATAGTACGACGTTTTTCAGGGCCCACATCCGGCAGCTTATCGAGCTTATCTCTTATCTGATCGATCTCGTCGCGGATTTGCTGCTGCTGCTGAATCTGCTCGTCCGGATCAGTAATCTCCTCCATAAGCCGCTCTTCCTGCCGGCTTAGCTCCTCAAGCATGCGGGCGGTTTTTTCCAGGTCGGCCGTAAGCCGCAGATCCCTGAAGAGTTCGATGGTGCGCTCAAGACGTTCCTTGTAGGTCTGCTCGTTGAATTCCAGGTTTTGCATGGCTTCGCGGAGCTGGTTCTGATCCATGTTTTCAAGGCTTTTCTGCAACTCCTCAAGGGCTTTTCTGAGCTCCGGATCATCAATTTCCTCCATCAGATCGCGGAGTTCATTGTACTTCTGAAGGGTCTCCTCCGAGAGCATGTTGTTTTCTTCGAGTTCTTTGCGGAGTTCGTCGAATTCTTTCTGTATTTCCTCTATCTGCTCACTCAGATCGGAACTGCGCTCCTCAATGTCGTCGAGCATACGCTGCGACTGCCAGGAATCGTCAGGGTTCTCCCGCAGATTTTTCCTGAGTTCTTCCATTTCGCGCTGCATCTCATCGAATTCGGTACGGGCATTTTCGAAAGCGTCGGAAACGGACTGCTCTTTTTCGTCCTGATCAAGCAGGAATTCGGCCAGTGATGCCGATTGCAGGATGTGGGTTGCCGAACGCGCTGTCTTGTATCCCGACACATCATCGTTATCGGTCACTTCAATCCAGTACTCTGCGCGGTCGAGCGGCTGCAGGCGAAGATCGCCCAGGTTCCAGTTGTAACGGCCCATATGTATACGTTCGGCAGGCGTTGGCAGACTTATCTGCCCGTTTTCGGTTGCTCCGCCAAAAGCCCGCACTACAGAGTAACGCAGCCGCAGGCCCGTAAACCCGAAATCGTCTTCGACCTCATAGGTTAACTCAAGGTTTTCCGGATTCAGAACCGATTTGTTCTGTTCAGGCTGAAGGATGCTGGCAATGGGTGGATTATCGGTAAGTGTGATGAGGGTGAACGCGAAATGGTTGCTGTTGGTAAGACCGTGCTCATCGCGCATCCCGAAACTGAGGGAATCGGCACCGTCAACCAGGAAAGACCATTTCAAAAGTTCTTCCCCCGATTCTGCCATGCCTGGTTGTGCCGTTCCTGGTAGTGCCGCGAGCGTGTCGGCAGCGACATGACGTATCAGAAAACCTTTATCGAGCGGTTTGTTCGGCCGCCCCGCTATCATGAGTGTAGACCCCGGATACGTCTCAATGCGGCTGAAAGGGTAATTGACAACAGATTTTTCAAGACGTGTATAAGCGGGAGGCTCAACGGTAACCACCAGTTCACCGAAGCGGGGCAGCAGCTGAACGCGGATCTCATTGACCTCCGACCTGAACCCATCCATCTCCACGTAATAATCCAGATCGTTGAACAGTTCGATAAAGTCGGAATAGAAGCGGTTGTCGCCGATTTTCTGCATGCGCTGCGGCCGGTACCGGTTTTCGATGCCAGTGCGCAGTGACAGGTGAACATCCTCCGGCAGCTGATCGCCTTCGAAATCGATGCGCACCTGGAATGAACTTCCCTGCTCAAGAACGGTGCTGCCGGGATCTATCCGGTAGGTGTAGGGATTTGGGCGTTCGAAGGCTTTCCAGAACTGAAGCGAGCGGTTAAGCCCATCGGGTTGCAGGTGGATGAGAACAGGAAGTGCGATGAGGGGGATCATAAGCACATACAGTCCGTATGTGATGAGTGCGGAAGGCCTGGCTTCACGGTTGTAACGGCTCATTTTTTCATCCAGGTCGACCTGTCCAACCAACTCCAGGTTCTGCCTAACTGCAGCATCTTTGAGTTTGCCCCCGGTTGACCTGAAATCGCCGGCCAGGTCAAGCAGATTGCGAAGCGGTTCGATCCCGCCATGCCGCGAAACCCGGTAATAATAGTCCCTGAAACCTGACGGTGGCAATCTTCGCAGAACCTGGTACAGAACGGCCAAAAAAGCCAAAATTGCTACTGCCGCAACCGTGCTTTTTACAAGAACGCTCAGATAATTGCCTGCCTCAATCAGGTACAAAAGGGTGAAACCGGTCAGCAATACGGCGAGCGGCATCAACACAATTGCAAGCCATCTGCGCCGAACGTACCTCCGGTAACCCGCCTCTACGTTACGGGAAACCTGGTCAAGTTTCTGTTCTGTATGATTGCTCATCTGATGGGTAGGCTCTAATAGTTAGCAAACGGAGGCTTGCTGAGGGTAGTATGATTAAATGTCGCCTAGGGTCAGTTTTTGGCCTATCCGGTAATTTTTACCTTCTTTCACGATTGTGCCGACCTCGCAATCGGCATCGTGCTCAAAAAATAGGAAGGTTTTGCCATTGGAGCATCCGGCAAGGAAATCTTCTTTCTCTTCCAGTGTGGTTGCAGGGTACATATCGTAGCCCATGATCCAGGGAAGAGGGATATGAATGTGTGTCGGCAACAGATCGGCAACAAAAATAAGCCGCTTGTCATTCAGATGGATAACCGGAAGCTGCTGGCCGATGGTATGTCCGTTCATGACCATATTTGTAAGTCCCTCCTCGTAAACATGGCCCGGTTCGACCAGGTTCAGCCTGCCGGAATCGGAAATGGGGACGAGGTTCTCAGGGAAGAAGGAGCTTCTCTCCCGTGCGTTCGGGTCCATGGCCGTTTCCCAGTGTGATTTGACAACCCAGTAGCGGGCGTTCGGGAATACATGTTCAAGGTGGCCCTCCTCATTCAGCCGGGTAGTACCCCCGCAATGATCGAAATGCAGATGACTGAAGATGACGTCGGTAATGTCGGCCGTACTGAAGCCCTGCTGTTTCAGCGAGCCCTCGAGGGTACTGTGCTCATAGTCAAATCCGTAGATGGAGCTGAACTTTTCATCAAACTTGTGCCCCGAGCCGTTGTCGATAAGATACGTGCGCCCGGTTGCATCCGACGTAATAAGCAAACAGCGCATGGCCATGGTGATGCGGTTTTTATCGTCCGATTCAATATGGCGCGACCAGAGTGTTTTGGGCACTACACCAAACATGGCACCGCCGTCGAGTTGGAAACGGCCTGTTTCGATGGAATAGAGCGTGAATGGGGGATGTCCGGTTTTTGTAAGCTTGACCATGAGTTCGCAGCGGATTTAACAGTTAGGATTGATGCAGATTCGGGATTGATGATGATTGGAAAATAACCAATTCCGGTGTTGTTATGCTAAACCGGTTCGGTAACAATGAGTATTCCGTCACGGTTTAAAAACACACCGCTACGATGGTTGCCGGTAGTACTGACCAGGTTTAGCCAGCAATGAACATCTGGGGAAGTATCTTGCGTATGTGTTTGTGGATGTATTGGAGCCGTTCCTGTTCAGACCTCATCTCCAGAAGTTTCTGCTTTTGTGCAAGCTCCAATCCTACAAGATGTGCAAAACCATATGATTGCGCCGGTACCTCAATAACCCCTGTGTTCGTCTCCTGGCTTGCCATCTCCATCAGCTCCCGGAACAGGGGTACAAGCTGGTCCATTTTCAGCTGCATTTCGCCCGCGTCGTCTTTCATGTCGTGGAACGCTTCAATCTCGCTCTGCAGGTATGTTTTTGACGAATCGAACTTTTTGATTCTGAACCGGTCGGTTCCGGTACATATGATATCCATACGGCCGTCGTCATACTTTTTTTCTACCGAGTCGATGCGGGCAATGCAGCCGATGCGTGAAATCTGGTTTTTTATGAAACTGCTTACACCAAAAGGGCTCTTACTGCCCAGGCACCATGCCACCATTTCCTTGTAGCGGGGTTCAAAAATATGGAGCGGAAGTTTCTCCCCTGGAAACAGTACAAGCTGAAGCGGGAAAATGGGGATTCTTTTCATAAAACTCAGTCAGTTGTCAATTATTGATTATTTATTTCCAGCTGAGCTACATGAAACCGTAGTTGTTCATACACATGAGCTGGATTTAACGGAACGGCCCGAGGGATGGTGTAATAAAACCAGCTTAACTACATTTTCTGATGCATCTTCTCAAGAAAGAGCCTCACTTCCTTAAGATCACGCTCGAGTTCGGCCGTTATGGGTTCACTTTTTTTGGCCGGGGCATTGTTCTCGTCAAGCAATTTCTTCGCTCCGCTGGTGCTGTACCCCTTGTTTTTTACAAGATCCTTTATCTCCAGAATAGTTTTGATGTCGTTCTGGGTAAAAACACGTTTGCCAGACCGGTTTTTTGAAGGTTTCAGTTGCGGGAATATGGTCTCCCAGTAACGGATAACATGCGGTTCTATGCCTGTAATCTTGTTTACTTCACCAATACTGTAGTAAAGTTTTTTCATTGCTCACATTTTTACTGATTTACGTAACTTCATCCCATTCCCTGAAATATAATACCAAATGCGTTAAACGCAACCAGCCAGCCCTTGTCTACCATCGAAATAAAATCCGGAAAAACAGAACCCGATGTAAGTGTGGTCGTTCCACTGCTTAATGAGGATGAATCCCTCACCGAACTTACCGGCAGAATAAGAGAGGCCCTTGATGGCAAACTGGGGTATGAGATCATTTTTGTGGACGACGGCTCCACCGACTCCTCATGGGAGGTCATTACCGGACTTGCGGCCTCCGATGAACACATAGCAGGCATCCGCCTGAGAAGGAATTATGGCAAAAGTACAGCTCTCGACCAGGCCTTCCGGCGGGTAAAGGGCAGGGTGGTTATAACAATGGATGCCGATCTGCAGGACGATCCCTTCGAAATTCCCGCCCTGGTCGGGATGATCGACAGCGGTTACGATCTGGTTAGCGGCTGGAAAAAAGTGCGCCATGATCCCGTATCCAAAACAATACCTTCACGATTTTTCAATTTTACGACATCCCTGGTAACCGGCATCAAGCTTCACGATTTCAACTGTGGGCTTAAGGCCTACCGTCGTGAGGTGGTCGAACGGCTCGAGCTTTATGGTGAGATGCACAGGTACATTCCGCTTCTGGCCTATTGGGACGGTTACAAAAAGATCGGAGAGAAGGTGGTACAGCACCATCCCCGCAAATTCGGTGAATCCAAATTCGGCCTATCCAGGTTCATCAACGGTTTTCTTGACCTGGTTACACTCATATTCATAAACCGGTATCTTCAGAAGCCGATGCACTTTTTCGGAACACTCGGTGTGGCGAGCCTTATTGCCGGCGGCATGATTACCGTATATCTCACTGTGATGCGTCTGTTCTATGATCAGTATCTCACCAACAGGCCCATGCTGCTGTTCGGGATTCTGTTCCTGGTGCTGGGGGTACAGTGACTTCACCGGAGCAAAGGGCTGATGAGCAGGATAGCCTACGACCCGGTCAAAGACGCTTTTGCTGGTATGATACGGGGCAGGCGCTGGATGCGCACTGTTTTCTACAAACTGCTGAACCTGTTTTTTCTGAGAAGCTGGCATGTCAGGAAAATGGTGCGCCATATACACGCTAACCATTTTTCCGGTCGTCAGAAATGGAATGTGCTCGATGCAGGGTCGGGTTTCGGTCAGTATGACCGGTTTTTGCTCAGTGAATTCAACAATGCCGTTATCAGGGCAATTGATGTAAAAGAGAGTTATCTGGAAGACTGCCGGTCCTATTTTGCCACGGATATCGGGAAAGGCCGCATATCATTTGAAAACCTGGATCTGCTCAAGCTTGACGCCCGCGAAACATACGATTTTGTGCTCTGTGTGGATGTTATGGAGCACATAGAAGACGACTATGCCGTACTTGATAATATCAGCCGGTCACTAAAAAATGGCGGCTTTTTTCTGATGCATTCGCCATCGCACCGGTCTGGCGAAGATGCAGAGGAAGAAGAAGGATCCTTCGTAGATGAACACGCCAGAACGGGCTATTCACGTGAAGAGATCGAAAAAAAACTCAGAAAAAGCGGCCTGATACCCGTTGAAATAAACTATACCTACCGAAAATGGGGCCATGCCTCCTGGGTGGTCATGATCAAGTGGCCGATGCTGATGCTAAACCGGCTGGGCATGTTAGCCGCCATCCTGCTTCCTTTTTACTATCTCATCATTCTTATACCCGGCCTCATCATGATGAATGCCGACCTTACCATCAGCCGGGAAGAAGGTAATGGCATAATTGTTCTCGCCCGGAAAGGGTAGAGGTATTCGGTCTGTCTGCGTATGGCGTAGAATAATGTCAGCCTTTCTGAACAGGGCAGAAGAGCCGGGCTGCAATTATGGACAAGAGTCTTCGGGAACCTAAACCACAATATAGCCTTAAAGAAGATGAGTTTTTTTTAATGTTCTGGTTTTGGCACCGTGAACATATGACCCGTCTCTTGCGGTAAACTCATTAAATATATGACTTATTAAAGTATAATATTAAAAAACAGCGCTTGATGCCAGGTATAATCAACGGGAAAGAGTTGCGAAAAGCAGGCAACAGCGGGCTGAGTGCCGAAATTATCGGACCAATGCTCACGGTGATGCTGCTTATCCTGATCGAGCTGCTCACCACCAACTGGCTGGCCATACATAATCCCGCTCCCCTTTACATCACCGCAGTGGTCTATTCCGCATTCAAGGGCGGACTGCGGTCAGGCCTTGTGAGTGCACTTATTACCGTTCTGTATGCCAGCTACTATTTTTCCGAGCCGGGTCAGTACCTTGTTTACTCCATCCGCAACGAGCAGGATCTGGTAATCATAGCCCTTATCGCCCCAACAATTGCCGTTTTGGTGGGTATGCTAAGCCACCAAAACCAAAAGGCACAGGAGGTCGCCAATACCAATGCCATTCTGAGTACACAGCTGCAGGAACGCAAATGGGCCGAAGAGAATATCAAAAAGCAGAAAATCTATTTTCAGAAGCTGTTTGAAAATTCACCGGAGGGCATCATCATAATCGATGAAAATGAGGTTATACAGGATGCGAACCGTTCTTTTTTGAAAATGTTTGGGTATAGATACCAGGAAGTGGTGGGTAATAATGTAAACCAACTTATTGTGCCCGACGGGATGCAAGACGAGGCCACAATGCTTACCTCACGAGTGTCGAAAGAGGATCTTGTGGTGCAGAACGAAACACTGAGGCGGCGCAAAGACGGTTCACTGCTCTATGTATCCATTCTCGGTTCACCGATACGGGCAAAAGGTGATAAAAAAGAGGTATACGGCATTTACCGCGACATCAGCGAGCAGAAAAGATCGGAAGATGCACTGCGCCAAAGCGAAGAGAAATATAGAACGATTGTCGAAACAATTGAAGACGGCTACTTTGAAACCAACCTGGAGGGCGATTTTATTTACATCAACCAGGCGCTGGCCGAAATAACCGGCTACAAAAGAGATAACCTGATGGACATGGGTTATTACCGGTATACCGATGACCAAAGTGCGGAAAAAGTTATAAAAACGTTTGTGAAGGTGTACGAAACAGGTATTCCGGAACTGGGTGCTGAGTGGGAAATCATCAGGAATAACGGTGAAAAACGATTTGTAGAGGCCTCCGTAAACCTGAAAAGGGATCTGGCGGGGAAGCCAGAAGGATTCCGGGGAATCGTACGTGATGTGACCGAACGCCGCATTGCCGCCAATCAGATCCATGAGTCGCTGCGCGAAAAAGAGGTGCTGCTGACCGAGATCCACCACCGTGTGAAAAATAACATGGCCATAATATCAAGCCTGCTGTCAATGCAGTCCGATTATGTGAAGGATGAAAACTACAAAGCGCTGTTCCGCGAAAGTGAAAACCGCATCCGGTCGATGGCCATGATCCATGAAAAACTCTATCAGAACGAAACGTTTTCCAGCATCGAGTTTGGTGCCTATACCAGGGAGCTGGCTGAATCACTTGCCGAATCTCTGTGCCTGGATAACTCAGGAATCCGGGTTTCAGTAGATGCAGAGGAAGTAATTCTGGATATCATTACTGCCGTTCCCTGCGGACTCATACTCAATGAGGTTCTCACAAATGCCTTCAAGCATGCTTTTAAAGGTCGTAAAACCGGCCTCATCAAAGTATCACTCACAACATCCGGCGACCAGATCACTCTTTCCGTCTCCGACAACGGCGTCGGTCTGCCCTCAAAAGAAGAGATAGCCGCCAAAAGCAGCCTGGGGATGACACTCATATCAGGCCTGAGTGCCCAGCTTGGTGCAAATCTGGCTGTAGAAAATAATAAAGGAACCACATTCACGCTCAAATTCCGTAAAAAAGCCTTAACTGATGTCCTGAAGAAGGATCAGACCCTGAAAGAAGAGAAGATCGGATTTTACGGGTAGTTGGAGTATAGTAGTGAGACGTAAAGCAGTGAGACGTGAGACGTGAGACATCAGACATAAGACAAGAAAATACCGGTTTAGGTGATTATTGACCCCCTGGCACAATTCAATAGGTCTGATGTCTGATGTCTCAAATCTGATGTCTCAAATCTCATGTCTCAAATCTCATGTCTGATGTCTCATCAATCACGACTATTCACTATTTTATCAATAAAAAATGAAGGATATCCTGCTGTCGGAAATCAAAGACCGGGTAGCCGTCATAACGCTGAACCGGCCCGATAAAAAAAATGCCCTGAACCCGGCGCTGATCACTGAGCTTGATGAAGCCGTTACAGCGGCATCGGCCAATCCGGATGTCAAAATTATTCTGCTTCGGGCAAATGGTGACGTGTTCTGCGCGGGTGCCGACCTGGCCGTATTAAAAGACCTGAGAAACGCCTCCTATGAGGTAAATCTCGAGGATTCGCGCCGCCTTTCCAACTTGTTCTTCAAAATATACAACAGCCCGAAAATCGTTATTGCTGCCGTTCATGGACATGCTATAGCCGGTGGATGCGGGCTGCTTACAGTATGCGACATGGCCATTGCCCGCGAGGGAGCCATGCTCGGCTACTCCGAGACCCGGATCGGTTTTGTTCCAGCCATCGTGGCCCGGTTTCTCATCCGCAAAACCGGCATCACCGTAGCAAAACGGCTTCTACTCTCCGGCGAACTGATTAGCGCCACGGAAGCAGCACGTATCGGTCTTGTTACAGAATCGGCATCCGAAAACGATTTTGAGTCGAGAGTCTCCCACTGGACCACCGTCTTTCTGGATAAGACGAGCGGCAATGCCCTGGCGGCCACAAAAAAACTGATACACTACGTTTCAGATCACACGCCGGATGAATCCATCCGCTATGCCATAGAGACGAACGCACTGTCTCGCGATTCCGATGACTGTAAAAAGGGGATAGATGCCTTTTTAGCCGGCGACAGGGTCAAATGGTAGGATTGCTTTTTTCTGCACCGTCTGGCCACCTTTTACCACAATATTTTATGACCGCAACGGCCGAAAGAACAGGGTAAGATGTTGAAACGCAAAGTGCCGGGTTGGTGTTCTCAGGACCATGACTGATACATCCAATACATCTTCATCCCAATCTTCATACGATGCCATAGTTGTGGGTGCCGGAATGGGTGGCATGACAGCAGCAGCCATGCTTGCCCGCGACGGGCACAGGGTTCTTGTACTTGAAGCCTCCCATGTACCGGGCGGATGCAGTTCGTCGTACAAGCGAAAGGGCCAT
>JAIVHB010000173.1:0-1463 GCA_020201275.1 Rhodothermaceae bacterium
GCGTGAGCCATACCGCATACGGGTTGATTGCCCGGGAGATCGAACGCGTCGATTCGTCCTACCGATCGTTCATGTCGGTTCAGTCGTCGCTGGTGATGCACCCAATCAACACCTTCGGCACCGAAGACCAGAGGCGGAAGTACCTGCCCAAACTGGCCACCGGCGAGCTCATCGGTTGCTTCGGTCTCACCGAGCCCGATCACGGCTCCGACCCCGGTGGCATGACCACCACTGCGCTCAAGGTAGACGGCGGATGGATCCTGAACGGCGCCAAAATGTGGATAACCAACTCCCCCATTTCCGACATCGCCATCGTCTGGGCCAAAGCCAAAGAGAAGAAAAGCGAAGAGGGCGTGATCCGCGGGTTCATCCTCGAAAAGAGCATGAAGGGCTACTCCGCACCGGTTACGCATAACAAGATGTCGCTGCGGGCCTCATGGACCGGCGAGATCATCATGGAGGATGTATTTGTACCCGACGATCTGGCCTTCCCCGACGTCCGCGGCCTTAAAGGCCCGTTCAGCTGTCTGAACAGCGCCCGCTACGGCATCGTGTGGGGCGCGGTTGGCGCGGCCGAGAACTGCTATCACCGCGCCCGCCAGTACGTCATGGAGCGTAAACAGTTCGGATATCCGCTGGCGGCAAACCAGCTCATTCAGACCAAACTGGCCAACATGCTCACCGACATCACCCAGATGCAGCTGCTCTCATGGCGCCTCGGCGACCTGAAAGACAAAGGCCAGCTCCATCCCGCTATGGTTTCCCTGGCCAAGCGCAACAACTGTGGCCGCGCCCTCGATATCGCACGCATGGCTCGCGACATGATGGGCGGCAACGGCATCACCGGCGAATACCGGGTGATCCACCACATGGTAAACCTGGAATCGGTAAACACCTACGAAGGCACCTACGACATCCATGGGCTCATTGTAGGCCGCGAAATAACCGGCATCCAGGCGTTCACCCCAAGAGGCAATGACCTCCCCTGAAACAGCGTATTTCTTCACCCCCGCCCAACCCCGCGACTTCAAACCCCAGCAAAACTCAAAAAAACCCAAAAAACCTGAAGGTAAATCAGTCTGATGTCTTGCGTCTTGCGTCTCACGTCTCATGTCTCATGTCTTGCGTCTCACGTCTGACACCAAAAACCATCTACCTTATACTGAACAACCGGTTCACATTAAACCCGAACCGGAATTCGCTCTCAAAGAAATCCCCGTTCGGCCCGGCAATCAGGTACTGATCGTTAAGGGCCCGCGATGTGGTGAAAAACATCTGAAACACATGTCCGCCGGTTTCAATGTCGATACCCACAGCCAGGTTGTAGCTCAGGTTTTCCGGATCCGTAACGATGCCGGGAATTACCGGGATGTACTGCACTGAAATCGCGGTACGGGAAGCCACTTTATACCTGCCCGAAACCCCGAGTGCCACATAGGTATTCACAGCCGGATCAGCCACAC
>JAIVHB010000173.1:1469-10027 GCA_020201275.1 Rhodothermaceae bacterium
TAGTTACCCCGGCACTGCCCACCAGAGATACCGAAAAGGGCATTTTCCCACTCTGCATCTGCTTGAGGAGGTGCAGGCGGGAGGTGATATCCACATATTTGTCCAGGCTCGATCGGCCGAAACCGACCGAAAAACGATCAGTGAAACCGTACTCAATACTGAACCTGATATTCGCCCCGCCATCAAGCCCGTACAGCGTTCCGATACCCGTATTCACCTCTCCAAACGTGTGCATGATGGAGTAGTGCAGCTCACCCCCTGACAAATTCTCAACCGTGTAGAGATTGATGTTTCGGGGTGCCATAAAGGTGAGTTCAACCGGCCGGTCGGTTACAGCCGGACGTCTTTCCAATTGACCAAGGGCTGTATCTGCACCGGGAATCATCCAAATCAGAATTCCGGCGATAAGTAATTTATAATTCATTATACATGACCTTCTTTTTTAATCTGATTCAATCAATCGTTCATCTGATTGATCTGCCGTTATTATTCCTCACGGGGGCCCAGCAACGCCCTGATACTCACAATCTGCTCATCGGCCAGCTCATAGAATACCACCCGTGGACGGTCGATGTTATAGTCCTCCAGCATGAGTGTCCAGCTGGCATTCAATGAAAGACCGCCGGCAACAACCGCCAGTGTACCCTCTACCCTGATCTCACGCTCCACTCCGTGCAGTCGGAATTTCCCATCGGCTGTCACAATCTGCGGCAAGGGGTCATCCGGATCGAATGGCGTTACAATCGTGCCTGTAAACTCGGCATATGGATATGTATCCGTTTCAAGGTAACTGTCGCGCATATGCCGGTTCCTGAGCCTGATACCCGTATCGATGGTGTTCAGGTCCAGGTAGAAATCGATCAGGTTTTTGTCGAGGTCTATCAGTCCGGTCAGGTGACCGGAAGTTCCTTTAAACGTAAGCAGCGGGGCCCTCGACTCAAATTCAGCATATCCGTTTTCCGTCATATAGGACTGGGCCACTAGTTCAGTACAGAAAAACAACATTCCTGCCAGAATGAGTGTCAGACGAATACGGACATTTCGCACAATTTTACCGGTTATAATGATGGTTGCTGGCTGATCAGGAATCGTATATGAACCCTATCAGTTTTTCGTAATGGTAACAATATTTCCGTTGCGCGTAACCTGATATTCCGGCAGAGGAACGGTGGCCACGCCGAATACCGGCTCACCACGATTATTAAACTGCGACAAATGGCAATTGCACCGGGCATTGCCGCTGATGAAACTCCACTCGGTGGCGCAACCCTGATGTGTACAGACGCTGGTAAAAGCCCGGATACGTTCGCCATCCACATTGACCACCAGCGTAAGCGCCTCCAGTATAAAAAACCATCGGCCTTCCTCATTTAGAACATCTATTCCCTCTTTGTCCAGATTCAGGATAATCGAATTTCCGTTAATAGTGATAGCTTCCTCCGGGATTACCGGTTCATCATTGCCTCCCTTTTCACTGGTTACTTCGCACCCTGTAAGTGTAATACCCAAAGTTGCAAACACCGACGTTGAACAGGCTGTTCTTAAAAAATCTTTCCGGGAATAGACTGTGTTCATCTCATTTTTTTGCATTGCTTTCATTTATCTGTGATATCGTTTACTCTTTTAACCAGCTCCGGATATATCATGCATAAAAACCTTCACCCCTGATATTCCGGATCCTCTGTCCGATGGTAATGACTCCAAATACAAGTTAATGTTACAAAATACCGGCAGCCCTGATTCACAGTAACCTCTTTTCGATTGTTCTGACTCCTTGCACTGGATGATGTTAAAATAAATACCGGCACTCCAGATAAACCGAATCATCTTCCGGTGGCAGTGACTCCAAAAAGAGGATGTTGTTTAATAAACACCTTCGCGGCAGATGATCGCTGGAATGTTCCTAATCACAATCCCAGTTCGTCGAAAGCCGATTCAAAGTGTTCCATTTCATCAGGGGTTCCTATCGTAATCCTGACGCAGTTTGGCAGACCGAACGCCGGAAGCCGCCTCAGGATCACCCCTTTTCTGAGCATGGCATCAGTAAACCATTCCGCCTTTTTCTCATTTTCAAACACGGTCATCACGGAATTGGATACCGATTCAACATAGTGCACATTGCGGGCCGACAAAAAATCATAGAGGCGCTGCCTGCCGCTGTGCACCATTTTTACCGACCTTTCCAGAAAACCGGAGTCGTCGAGGGCTGCCAGGGCCGCAGCCTGGGCAGGTGTGGAGGGTTCAAAGGGCAACTTAACCTTTATCAGATTTGAAATGATCTCCTCATGGGCAAATCCGTAGCCGATGCGGAGGCCAGCAAGTCCGTAGGCTTTCGAGAAGGTTCGAAGTGTGATCACATTGTCGAAGCGGTATTTCATGGAATCAGGATAATCCTCCACATCACGGGCGTACTCGAAATACGCCTCATCCATGATCACAAGTACATGGTCGGGTACTTTTTTATGAAAAGCCTCAAACTGGTCACGTGTAAAATAGGTACCGGTGGGATTGTTCGGATTCGCCAGGTAGATCACCTTGGTTTCAGGCCGGATGGCCGCGGCGATCGCATCCAGGTCGAACCTGTAATCTTCGGTTAGCGGCACCCTGCGCAGTTTCACCCCGCGGCTGTTGGCCAGCACCACAAAACCAATGAACGTGGCATCAGCGGTAAGGGCTTCCTCGGTATCCAGAAAAAAGGTACGTGTGATGAGGGCCATAACACCTTCCGATCCGCTTCCGGTAATTACGTTCTCCGTTTTGATGCCGAACTGACGCGCCAGCCGCTCCCGCAGCACCTTCGATGCCGGATCGGGATAATTCATAATCTGATCCATCGACCGGATCACGGCCTCTTTGGCATCCGGGCTGCATCCAAGCCGGTTTTCGTTGGATGCCAGCTTCGATATGCGCGGCGGGTTGTATTCCCGAACCACCTCTTCTATCGTTTTTCCGGCGATATAAGGCTTCAGGGTCCGTATGTGGGCAGGTACCAGCATAGACATATTTTTTGACCGCAATTTAACCATTGCCAGGTCATCACCCAACGCCCCGTTTGGCGTGTAGCTCCCAAACATTGTCACGCTGTGCGCAACCCCATTCGTCATGCTTAGCGCAACGGAGCGAAGTGGAGTGAAGTCGAAGCACGTGGGGGCTTTTTAAAAAGCCCCCAGACTTGATTTTTTTATGCTATCCCACCATAATTACCCCCGCCGCCCCGCAGTGCTTTTGCACTGCGCACATGGTTCGACTTCACTCCACTTCGTTCCGCTGCGCTCACCATGACGGGGATTTTACTTCGAAATACAATTGTTCGCTGGCTTCTTATTTCCCTTATTCATAAACCCGTTATATTTCCAGTGCTAAATATTGTTAACAGCTTTTTTTTGGCGTTGGCGATAACTTGACCTCACATTTGATATCATGCGCTTTTTCCATCATATTGTAAGGAAAAGCGCTTTTAATTTATAGATCATGCCCATGCAATTTACCCAGGAAGAAGTCATACAATCCATACCATCGTACCTGCGGCAGTTCGTCGTTAAGCAGCATTACGATGAGTATACACCCCAGCATCATGCCACATGGCGCTACATCATGCGCAGGAACGTCAACTTTCTGAAACGATATGCCCACCCGTCCTATCTCGGTGGGCTTGAAAAGACCGGCATCTCCATTGATACAATCCCTCATATCGACGATATGAATGAAAAACTGGGGAAGATCGGTTGGAGGGCGGTTGTGGTGGACGGCTTTGTGCCCCCCGCGGCCTTTATGGAGTATTCCGAGCATAAAATACTGGTCATCTCCGCCGAGATGAGGAATATCGGCAACATCCTTTACACACCTGCACCCGACATTGTGCACGAAGCAGCCGGGCACGCCCCCATCATTGCGGATCCGCTCTATTCCGAATACCTTCAGCGTTTTGGCAGGTATGGTGCCAAAGCGGTCTTTTCAAAGGATGACTACGATATCTATGAGGCCATCCGCTACCTGTCGATCATCAAGGAGTACGCCAACGCAACCGATCAGCAGATTAAAGAGGCCGATCGCGATCTGGAGCAGAAACTTACCGCCTATACCGTTCCATCGGAAGCTGCCGAACTCTCCCGCATGCACTGGTGGACGGTTGAGTACGGACTGGTTGGCAGCACCGGTGATTTCAGGTTGTTCGGGGCGGGATTACTTTCATCTGTCGGTGAGAGCAAGGCCTGCCTGAGTGCTGATGTGAAAAAAATCCCCTTCAGTACCGACTGCGTCAATTACAATTACGACATCACCAAAATGCAGCCCCAGCTGTTTGTTGCCGAAGATTTCCAGCATCTGATCGATGTGCTTGAGGAGTATGCCAACGGGATGTGCTTTCGCAGGGGCGGCGCCGATTCTGTGCGACAGGTTATCGACAGCCATAATGTTGGGACCGCGGTTTACAGCAGCGGAATACAAGTATCGGGGCAGTTCGACAATCTGCTTACCGACGGGCATGGAATCGAAATCTACGTGGGGACTTCAGGTCCAAGCCAGCTATCCTATGAGGATACCGAGCTTGTTGGTCATGGCACGGAATCCCACAAAGACGGGTTCAGCTCGCCCGTTGGCCGTGTGATGGGACACTCAAAACCACTTGAGATGTGGGATGACGGGGATATGGCTGATGCCGGACTTTTTAACGGTCGTGACGGGACACTCGCATTTGAGTCGGGCGTTGTTGTGGCCGGCCGGTTACGCAATGTAACCCGCAAGCATGGAAAGCTCTTACTGATAACCTTCGAGAATTGTACGGTAACCGGTCCCGACGGAACAGTCCTTTTCCAGCCCGACTGGGGAGTCTACGATATGGCCGTTGGCGAACGTATAACATCGGTCTGGTCGGGCAGTGCCGACAAGGAGAAATTCAATGTCTATCCGCCGAAGTCGACCAAAACCACCATTAAGGATGAGCCCACGGCCGCAGAACTGCGCCTTTACAATCTGTACCGCAGGGTCAGGGAAATGCGGGATACAGATGCGGCCAGCGGGGCGTCATGCCGTGAGATCGCAAAATTGCTGCATGAGGAGTACCCGGATGAGTGGCTGCTGCGCCTCGAGCTGCTGGAAATGATCCGTAAAAACGGGATTGATGCCGCCATTGAAAAACAAATCGACACCGCTTTACAGGCTTTAAAAAACCATTCAGATGTCTATGATAACGTGATAACGGCCGGGTATGAATTCATGCTGAGTGAGTGAAAACATACTGTAGTCAGGCGGCAGGCTCTTGCTGCATATTACTACTGGCATGACAGGAGCTAAAGTTATCCGTAGTGCACATTATTGCACACAGGCAATTAATAACTGTTTGCAGCACCAAAATTTTGTCACGGGAATAGCGCAAATGAAGCCATTACGATATTCATCATTTAGTGCGCTCACTAATCTGTATATACTTGATCAGGATTTCTGCTTTTTTAAAAAACTGTTAAGAAAACAGTCAATTCCATTTCACCTATTATTGTAATAATAAGTCTGCATAAAATTAATAGTAATTAAAATAAAACGCGGGATTTTTAGACTTGAGCAAGAATATTATGAAATATTAATTTTTTCAAATATCAATATTTTTAAAGTGCCTTCAACAGCAGCCAGGAATATATTGATTTTCATATCCATTGTAACACATGAGGTTAGTCCATAAATTTTTAAAAAATACGGTTATTAGCTCTATGAATTAAATACTTCAAATTGGGCGGGGTCGAAAATATATAATTGGTTTTTCATCATCTTGTATAATCTTATCCTAAAACGTATACTAAATCAATTATTTATTGCTAAGTTAGGAGCATACATGTTAGTAATACCAATTCCACAAAAATATATCACATGGGTAAAATGTATCCTGGTATTCCTGTTAATTTTGGTTTATCCGGGTATACTTCTGGCTCAATCGCCATCCTTCAACAGGGTTATTACACCAAATAATTCGGTTATGAGAATAGTTCCTGCTGGGATGTCTGCAAACGGGAATGGAATCCTGTTAAAGGTCACCTTTTCAAACTTTTCTACAGGTTATTTTGTCTGGAAATCAGATGGAAGTACAGCAACAGTAACCCAACTATCAAGTGTAGAAAACCCATACTCCAACACAGTTAATCTAACATCAGACTATTTGCCGGTTTTGGTAGTTGACAACAATGTTTTCTGGAAATATACTTTCAACAGCCAACTTTCAGTAGAATGTCCGGTTTTTATCTTTTGTAATACCAATTTCCTCACCGATGCACTGTATTTATACAAAGGTGGAAATCCTGAATTGCTAATGGAATTATTTTCCGGAGAAATAGGCAGGGATAATCGTCCTTATGATATTTCTATTAATGGCAATGATATCTCATCACTTAACGGAGCATGGGTTGTGGTACCATGGAAAATTAAATCTTTTCTGAGTATTAATGAGGAAAGTTGTCAGAACCCCAATGACCCATGTTACACATATTTACCCACCCAATCTGGCAAAATATTTCAGTTAAGTGAATCTGGACAAATTATCGGCGAACGGAACATCACTTTACCATCAAGTTTTTTAGTTTCACCTTACAGTGCAAATGCAGAAGGATATGGAGCAGTATTTAATTCAATATCATCAGATGGAAAAATAGTAGTTGGGAACCACTATGATGTTTATTTAAGTCCCGTAGCAGTAGGTTTTATTTGGAATGACGGCAACACCATTATTCCTGAACATTCTTTTGATCATCTGATAATGCATACCGCTTCAGGTGATGGCAAAATCATCTTCGCTCACGCAAAAACCGGAGATACGAATTACGTCGTCAAAATTGATCCATCTGGTCAAATCATTGGAACTCCCGAAGAAATTGAAACGAGTAATCCTGTATTAGTTACTAATGATGATGGTAGTGTTGTAATAGTTTCCTTGGGTATGCCACCCACATTTTTAAAGGAAGAAGGCAACGTTCTACTGTCTGATAAAATGATTGAACTTGGCATAATGCCATCAGGTTGGGATATTGATGGTGCAGTAATTAGAGCAATTTCAGCAAATGGCACCATAATAACAGGCGAAGCTACAAATCCCGAAAGTAAACGCCACGTTTTTCGTGTAGTAATTCCAAAAGATACCTTATCGAATATCTACTATGTAAACTCATTAGAAGATAAATCAGACACTGACCTAGAAGATGGGATTTGTGATACTGAGCCTGATGAAAATGAGAAAAAGTGCACGTTGAGGGCGGCTATTGAGTCTGCAAACGCTTATGATTTCGATGAAAGGATTCCCGTAATAATTGTGAAAACAGATGAACCGGGAACTACGCAATTTAATGTACTAAATCCGTTGCCACCTATTACGAGACCTGTTAACATTAGAGTGGAAGGTGATGGATTTGTAGAAATTAAAGGTATCGACTTGCCTGTTACATCACACGGACTCCAGATCAAATCCGATAGTGTGTCAATTAATGGTTTGGGAATAACCGGCTTTCCTGCATATGGTATCGATATTGTCAATTCAAAGGAGGTCAAGCTTACCGGTAACAGAATAGGGTTCGACTCAAACGGAAACCCTTCACCCAATGGTGAGGGAGGCATTCGCATCAGCGGTACATCCAAAAATATTACAATTGGAGGTTCGGGATCACCTGCGGATGTGAATCAGATTTATCAGGGTGTCGTCACATTCGGTGACCAAATCCGGGGAATCCGTTTGCTCCAGAATACTATTGAACTCACACCAGATCAGGCTTCCGGCTTTGACTTGCGCAGCCTTTTCGATCTAAATGGTGATGGTCCGAGTTGCGGAACCTGGGAACGCGACGGTAATGGTCCAAATGGCAATATCGCTCCACCAAGAGTTCTGGAGCTTACTGGATCTTTAGTACGAGGAATAAGCACTCCGGGCGACACTGTTATCGTCTATAAAGTCACGGAGGCGGGAACCGGCAATGGCCGTTATTGGCCACGCAATGTGAAACCTATCGCTATAGTTTCTGCTGAAGAGAACGGCATGTTTACCGCATCGGTTGAACTTGAGCCAGAAGACATCATCTCACTCACGGCTATGGATGCCTCAGGGAATACCTCTGAATTTAGCCAGTTGCGTCGTCCGGTAGTTTTCCTGCCTGGAATCGGAGGTACCTGGCTACGGGATCAAGAAGGCACCGATTTGTGGTTACCAGTTACTGCTGGTAATGAAAAAAATATTCGGATGGCACGGTTAGCTATGCAATCAGATGGTAAAACTAGTGTTGAGAGCATCACCTCAAATGAAGTTATAGAAGATGTATTTGGTCTCAGGTCTGTGTACGGACCTATACACGACCATCTAGAGTCTGCCGGGTTCCCGGGACATAAATTCAATGAGAATCCAGAAACTCTCGACCAGTATCGCTTCCCAAACGACTGGCGCCGCAGTGCAGATGTTCTCGCCGACAGCCTCAGAATCTTCATGGAATGGTTGATAGATAGCTCAGGAGAAGAAGGCAAACCCGCTAGATCCTGTCAGGCTGATTTAATTGCCCATTCTAATGGTGGTATGATATCGTCCGTATATCTTAGAC
>JAIVHB010000247.1 GCA_020201275.1 Rhodothermaceae bacterium
GCCAAATATCAGAGATCTGGAGGGAGTTAAAGCATGTGTGGATGCACCAAAGGCGAGTTTTGGCGGTGAATATCTGCAAAATCTGTTTGAAATGGCCGCCAGCTATCTTGTATGCATCGTAATGCGCCATCCGTTTGTGGATGGAAACATAAGAACCGCACTTGGATCAGCACTGACGTTTTTATTCATCAATGGGTATAATGTACCTGAATCATATGATGAGGAACTCGCAGATCTGGTGATTTCAATGTAATAAAAAAAAAACCAAAGAGGATAATGCCAGACATTTTATGAGGGTAGCTGTTGACAAAACAGAGTGATATATAATTGTGCATAGTTACGTTGAATCAGCTGTTCTGCTGTCGGTCTTTATAAAATTTAAAGGTCAGATTACTTCTGGTTTTCAGGTGTAGTTAGCGAAGCTTAATTAGGTGTGTAATATCAGACATAAAGTGTTTATGAAGGAATCAGGATCTGTAAAACGATTAAATATTAAGATATCTTCATATTTCGTGTAACAAACTGTCAATCTGTGAATTAGATTAATACGTCGGGTGGAAAAAATATTTTGAAATTCATTCTTGAGATATTACTTTCCTCCGTGCGTTATCCACATATTATTCACAGCGATTCCTCTTCTGACATGAACAACTGGAAAACCGTCGCTCTCAAGGCGTCTATCGTCATCATGGTGATCATCGTGATGCTGACAGGATAACTGATCTGCAATCGAAAAGGGCTTTTTTAACTTGTTATGGTGTTATCTGCGGAGTGGGTTGATGAAACCGGACTCTGCGTTCCATCAGCTGTACCTTCCTGATATCAGCACCGGCAGGGTGATTAGTAAGAACTTCTAACAGCAGATTTCAAGGATTCTGTAGTAATCCAATCGGCTGATGCCGTATAAAGCATTGACCCTGTATTCACAGGGTACACCACAATGCCATCAGCCGCGTTATGATCCCGAAATGATTCACATTAGTGATGTCACGACGTTTGTGTATATTTAGCCCATGAAAAGCCTGAACCTGCAACGATTGCTGACACTAATCACGACCTGCTCCCTGCTGGCCGCGATGGTGGTCCGTACCGCCCCCTGTGGTATGGATAATTGTCCAATGCAGGCAGCCGAAATGAAAAATAGCGGATGTTGCACAAAAATGGCTTCCGCCGGCGGGATGATTCCGCAGGATGACACAATCCGGATGATACCGGTAATCCCCGATTTCACATTCGCTGTAGCCACCGGATCCGGCGGTAACTGCCACGGCTCAGAGACCACTCAGGCCGTACCCTCACCAGGAACCAATGCACCGGTTACATCGAAAAGTACGGCACAGCCGGGTCAGGCAGGTCACTCGGATCAATTGAATCATTCGGGTTCATCGGAACAATCCGGAACATCACCCCGGGCAGGCTGCGACAACTGCGATTGCGAAATCAGAAGCAGCACCGATACCGAAGCCCGCGACGCGATCGCTGTACCTGCTCCGGATTTGACCCTCTCGGGACCAGCACTTACAGGTGAGACTGCCCGCAAACCGTCTGCCCCGGTGCTAATCAGCCATGTTGCCAAAAGGGCCCCTCCATACCCCGGGGTTCCCGCCTACATATTGCACGCCTCTCTCCTGAATTGATACCCGGCGGTATCTGATCCGGCCCCCTGTGCCGGACATCCATCCCATCCGATCACCCGTCACGGGCATACTGTTTCGTTTCGTCATCCCGTGGCTGAATACCGCCAGATTATGATCAATCGTATCATTCACTTTTTCCTTCACAACAAACTGATCGCAGTTCTGCTGTTCCTTACCCTTGCCGGGTGGGGCATTGCCACGGCTCCGTTCGACTGGGATCTCAACTTTTTGCCGCGCAATCCCGTGCCGGTGGATGCCATACCCGACCTTGGCGACAATCAGCAGATCGTTTTTACCGAGT
This sequence comes from Rhodothermaceae bacterium, assembly GCA_020201275.1. Classification (GTDB taxonomy): domain Bacteria; phylum Bacteroidota; class Rhodothermia; order Balneolales; family Cyclonatronaceae; genus RECM01. Next base: position 1,939 of record JAIVHB010000247.1, read on the forward strand.
GGCCCGGCCGCTCCCCGCAGGACATCGAAGACCAGATCACCTACCCGCTCACCACGCAGCTGCTTGGCCTGCCCGGCGTGCGAACCGTGCGAAGTAACTCCATGCTCGGGTTCTCCACCATCAATGTTATTTTTGAGAATGATGTGGAGTTCTACTGGAGCCGGTCGCGGATCCTGGAAAAACTCAGCTCGCTGCCCGGAGGCACCCTGCCCGACGGTGTGCAGCCCACGCTGGGCCCCGATGCCACCGCTCTGGGGCAGATTTTCTGGTACACTCTAGAAGGTTACGGCCCCGACGGGAATCCGGCCGGAGGCTGGGATCTCCATGAAC
>JAIVHB010000041.1 GCA_020201275.1 Rhodothermaceae bacterium
ATAAAAACACCAAAATCGGATTTCGAGAAATAGGTCTGATTATAGTGGAGATTAAAATTGAAATGGTAACAACATTCAATGAACATAAATAAATAGTGAGAGAGAAAACACTTGAGTCCCGGTGAGAGAGTAATAATAAAATACGTCATATAACCAAGCAGACAGGCTATGAATGCCTGTCTGCTTTTTTTACATGATGCTTAAACAATCACAGGACAATGAAACCTGAATTAATTAACACTTCTGGCAAAAAAATATACATCAGGTATATGACCAGTCTGCGTTGTAAAATGGCCGCAAGATCAGAAATGCAGAAACTGGGTATTGAGTATTCTGTATCGATTTTCGGTGCCATTCAATTCACCGATGAGTGCACGCAGGAACAATTTGATATGCTCAATAAAAACCTGCGAAAGCATGGTTTGGCCTTGCTTGATGAAAGACAAAGCTCCATCATTGATAAAATCATAAATGAGATCATTGAAGTGATCCACTATTCTGATGAGTTGCCAAGGTATAAATATGCTGAATTGCTCCATGAAAATATCGGGAACGGAGAGACTTCTTTCTTGCAGCTGTTTTCGGATGTGCAGGGCATCTCCGTTTTGCATTTCATTATTCTTCAGAAAATTGAACGTATAAAGGAAATGTTGTTATACGAAGATTTTACTCTTTCAGATATCGCCCAAAAACTATACTACAAGAATGAACAGTCCATGACCGCCCAGTTCAAAAAGTTCACAGGGCTGTATCCCCAATATTTTATTGATTTAAAGGCACACCGGGAGCGCATACGTAAACGAACTAAAGACCCGGATAACAAAACTGTCGCTGCAGATACAACCAATGTAAAACAGTAATCTTAACCTTAACGGCTTCATGAGGGCTGAGGCTGCTTGGCACCATCAGGCAAGACAATTCATTGCATTACCGTGATCACGGGTTAGTCAGTATCGGCTGTAACATTACCAGGCTGTTCATCAACAGGCACATTTACGATCTCTCGCAGGCTTTAAGAAAAATACCGCCATTGAGGTTTGTAACATTAAGAGAAAGACAGATATGACCTTAAAAATACTATCCAGAACTGCTAAAAACGGGACGTCTCCGGTCAAATCCCGCACTGATACCCACGACGGGTACATCAACTTCATTTCGCCCGGCAAAGAAGAACTTGTATCGGTACTTGCGGAAGTACAGGGCAGGTTCGATAAACTGGCCAGGGAAAATCAAGACATGAACAATCTGCTGTCGGGTACCGGTATTGGATCTGTATTTGTGGATAAAAATCTTCGTATTCTGCGTTATTCCGCCTCTGCCGGTGCAATTCTGAACCTGGAACCCGGCGATACAGGCCGGCCGTTAGATGATACGCGTTCAACACTGGTTGGATATAACAGTCTGTGTGCCGATATCCAATTGGTAATCGATACCCTCAGACCTATCGATATGGAGGTGCAGTCCACTGCGGGTAAATGGTATACCATGCACATCATGCCCCGCCTCACGCGCAAAAAAGTGAGTGAAGGTGCCATGATCTCATTTCAGGAGTGCACAAAATATAAGCAGGCCGAAGATAAATCGCGGATGCAGCTCGAAGAGAAGGAGACCCTTCTGATGGAGGTTCATCACCGGATTAAAAACAACATCGTTTCCATTGAGGGGCTTTTATCGATGCATGCCGATTCCGTTACCAGCCCCGAGGCATTATCGGTATTGCGGGATGCCCTGGGCCGGGTCAAAAGCATGCGGGTATTGTATGATATGCTGCTGATGAGCGAAGGTTATGAGAGCATTTCTGTTCGCAAGTACACCGAAAAACTGCTGGATTCATTGTCAGAGCTGTTCCAGAATGGTATTCAGGTAACAATAACCAGGGAAATCGACGAATTCAGCATCGGGCCGAAAGACCTTTTCCATCTCGGCATCATCATGAATGAACTGCTTACGAATGTAATGAAGTATGGGTTCGCCGGCAGAAAAAAGGGATTGATCCATGTAACGCTCAAAAAGACCGGGCGGCATATTACGCTTACCGTTCAGGACAACGGTGTCGGGTTTCCCGAAGGGTTTGAAACGAAAAAGAAGGTGGGTTATGGCCTTATGCTGGTGAACATGCTCAGCAAACAGCTGGGCGGAACGCTCAAGATGGATAACCGGAACGGGGCAAGAAGTGTTTTGACCTTTGATGCCAGAATGTTTACCGGGGGGCGTGTTGTTCCCCATAAAACAACCCACATGCGGGTACCGTATGTAAACCGCCCGGCTGATATTTCATAATAAGAGTGTCAGATTGTGTGGGGAGCGATCCCCAGGGTGCACTGTATAAACGATCCTCAAGTGTGATATATACAAGTCTTTCTCTCCTGCATATAACAAACTGACAGGGCGTACCACATACATTCTAAGTGTGGTAATAGATCCACACCTGGCCCGCAAGTTGCGGGAACAAAATCTGATACCAATGAAAAAAATACTTGTAAGTGGTCTGACGGCTCTTATGCTGTTGGCGTTTGTTCCTGTTCAGAGTGCTGCTTTTTCCGACACGAACAAGGCGCCCGTGAGTGATACGAATACACTCGTTGTAAGAAACCAGATACTGATTGAACGTCTCGATGAAATAAAAGAGATGGATAAATCAGAACTCACCCGTGCCGAAAAGAAAGAACTTCGGAAAGAGGTGCGCGAGATCAAACAGGAAATCAACGGCAACCGCGGTGTGTTCGTTTCGGTAGGTTCACTTGTTCTGATCGCTGTGCTTCTGATCCTTCTTCTGTAGAATTACGGCGTGTATATACGAGTGCGAACGGTGGTTCCGGCGTAAATATTTTTCACACCAGCGGCCGGAATCGTATGAGTGGTTGTTGGATGCGCGATATACCTGGTTGGGACCAGTACGTGCTCGTTCCGTAACATAGTATCATCTTCGAACCGGTGCAGTGATACCGGTTTGAATGATGATAGATGCGTTGTGTACATCATAAAAAATTAGCAAGGCAGGGTTAATCAAGAGCAATGAAAAAGACACTACCTATAGCAGCTGCAATCCTCTTCATGGCTGCAGCTTTTATTGCCGGATGCGAGGATTCCGGCCAGAAACTGGACAAGGCAGAAACCTCAGTAGTGGAAGCCACAAGGGATCTGGAAATTGCCAAAAGTGAAATTCACGCAGAAATCCAGCTATTCAGAAATGAAAATACCGGCAAATTGGCTGTCAACAACCGTTCGATTGCAGAAATCAGAACCGGGATAGGCAAACACGACCTGGCCGCCAGATCTGTTTATGAAAAGAGGATTAACGAGCTTGATCTCACCAACAGAGAGCTACAACGCAGACTCGACACTTATAATGACTCTTTAAGTGTAAACTGGATAAATTTTAAAGACAATTTCAACAGCGATATGAATAATCTTCGAAATGCGTTGGATAATTTCTTTTCTGCGGAAACAAAATCTAATAACCAATAACTAGGCAACAAAATCATGGGTAATCTCCTGTATATCGTAGCAGTAATTCTGATCATAGCATGGGTTATAGGTCTTGTCGGATATAGTGCCGGCGGCCTGATTCACATCCTGCTGGTAATTGCGATTATTGCAATCCTGCTTCAGGTAATCCAGGGCAGAAGAGTTATTTAAACCACGGATCTGAATCTATCTGAACGGCAGAACAATAACGGTCAGATCTGTTTGGATCCCTGTTCAGATCCGGCATACCGAAACTGGTTTGGTGATGGCCATCGCGATCATCAACATTACAGAAGTATGCGCATTTACACCCCGATCATTACGGTGCAAAAATGTTACATAAATTGATCTAATAATAAATAAAGGTAACGGTTATTATGAGAAAACGAATCGCATTATTATATACTATTGGAGGCGTAGCCACAGGTTTTTTATTTGGGGTCTTATTCGCACCGGGTAAAGGATCGACAACCAGGAACAGAATTTCTGAAAAAGGCCACGAGTACACCGACATTGTTGCTGATAGATTCGAGGAAATGATTGAATCGGTTTCGAACTCATTTCAAAAGGGAGAAGAGGAAACCAGGAAGATGGCCGCCAAAGTAAAGGACGAAGCGGATAAGTATATCTCCAATGTAAAAGCATAACTAAATACGCAACTATCTTTAATGGATTAATTGCAGATTGCGATGCAAAACTGCCCGGCAGTGGTTGTTCAGGATCTGAACAATGATAGTTTTTGCAATTTTCCGGCCTTTGCCCTGGCAATGCATTTAATTAAGTACTCAGATTAAAATGTCAACAGAAAATGGCGTAATGATGCAATACTTCCATTGGTATACGCCTGCCGATGGGAATTTGTGGAAACAGTTGGCTGAAAATGCCCAAAACCTGGCTGATGCCGGAATAACTTCTGTCTGGCTGCCACCAGCCTATAAAGGTTCAGCGGGAGGCTATGATGTTGGGTATGGTGTGTATGATCTGTTTGACCTGGGCGAATTCGACCAGAAAGGATCTGTCCGAACCCGGTACGGCACACGCGAAGAGTACCTGGCCGGTATAAAGGCCGCGCAGGAAGCCGGTCTTCAGGTATATGCTGATGTGGTTTTTAACCACAAGCTGGGTGCTGATGAGGAAGAAGTGTTTAAAGCCACCCCTATCAATCCTGACAACAGACATGAAATTATTGGTGAGCTGCAGGAAATCAAAGCCTGGACACATTTCAGCTTCCCGGGTCGAAATGAGAAATACTCCAGCCTGAAGTGGCATTGGTGGCATTTTAATGCAGCCGATTTTAACGCGCTTGATGATCAGGCCAATGCGATTTACCTGTTTGAGGGGAAAGCATTCGATGAAAGTGTAGACCTCGACAAAGGGAATTTTGACTACCTGATGGGCTGCAACCTCGATATGAATAATGCCGACGTGCAAAAAGAGCTGTTTTACTGGGGAGAATGGTACCTGGAAACAACGGGAGTTGATGGTTTCCGTTTTGATGCTACCAAGCATGTTAAATCCGCTTTTTTTCTTGACTGGCTGGAGCATGTGCGCTATCACAGCGGCCGGAATTTGTTTGCCGTTGGCGAGTACTGGTCGGAAAACACCGAGGCTTTGATAGACTTTATCGGGGTAACCGGCGGCAGCATGATGCTTTTTGATGTGGTTCTGCATTATAATTTTGCCCGGGCCGGCAAAGAAGGCAAAAACTTTAATCTGCAGACCATTTTTGACAATACCCTTGTTAAAGATCATCCCACCCATGCCGTAACAATGGTCAGCAATCATGATACCCAGCCCTTGCAATCTCTTGAATCGGTCGTTGAAGCCTGGTTCACGCCATTGGCTTATGCAATGATCCTCTTAAGAAAAGATGGCTATCCCTGCGTTTTTGCTGCCGATTACTATGGGGCTCAGTATAAAGACAAGGGCAGAGATGGAAATGAATACGAGATCCGGATGGATTCTCATCAGTGGCTGATTGACCGGTTCTTATTTGTTCGAAGAGAATATGCCTACTGCGACCAGTACGATTATTTTGATCATCCAAACTGCATCGGCTGGACCCGCCTGGGGAAAGATGAAGAACCGCTCGGAATGGCTGTTGTGATCAGTAATGGAGAGGAAGGCAGAAAGAACATGGAAACAGGCTCCCCCGAGACAACCTATGTGGATATTACCGGCCATATCGATGATACGGTAACTACGAACAAGGATGGATGGGGAGAATTTCGTTGCCAGGCTGGTTCTGTTTCGGTTTGGGTACCAAAAAAAATTGCCGACTAGATCCTTCGATAGTCGAAGCGACTCACCCTGGAACCGCACCAGCACGTACACCGCAGGAAATGACCATGCTGGCTATTAACACTATGCCGGCTATTAAGAAGTTACAGTTACCATGGCACTTACCAGGTATAAAAAGAAACGGAATTTCAAAAAAAGTCCCGAACCGGTGGGTGGCACCCCTGATGGTGATAACCTTCGCTTTGTAGTTCAGAAGCATCATGCTTCGCGTTTGCATTATGACTTCAGATTGGAGATGGAAGGAGTGCTTAAAAGTTGGGCCGTTCCTAAAGGTCCGTCTACCGACCCCGACATTAAACGCCTTGCCATGATGGTTGAAGACCATCCCTATGATTACAGAAACTTTGAAGGCATCATACCAGATGGATACGGTGCCGGAACGGTTATTGTCTGGGATGAAGGTTTCTATGAACTTGCCGGTGCGGATGGAAAGGATAAAAAAACACAGGATAAAGCATTGAGAAAAGGGGTCCATTCAGGCAAATTGCATGTGGTATTGTATGGCAAAAAACTGAAAGGTGAATATGCGCTTATAAAAACGCATGGTAAAGCAGAAAATGCCTGGCTATTGTTTAAAGTAAAAGACAACTATGTATCCAAAGATGACGTCACGCTGAAAGATACATCCGTCATCTCCGGTAAAACGCTGGCACAAGTAGAAAAATCCACAACTGACAACGGGTCAAAGCGGGCAAAAGAATCGTCGGTAAATAGCAAAAAAGAAACGTCGCTCAACAAACGCAGTGATGCCATAACAGCATCTGCCGGTGATAAAAAAGAAAAGGAAGAGAAAACATTACATCACAACATTGTTGCCAAAGGAAAACGCAGCAGGTTTCCTGCCAAAATAGCGCCAATGCTTGCTGCCAGGGTCGATAAACCGTTCGACAAAGAAGGCTGGCAATATGAAGTTAAATGGGATGGCTACAGGGCAGTTGCGTTCTGCAATAATGATAAAGCGGAATTAAAATCCAGAAACGATAAATCGTATAACGAAAAGTTCTACCCGGTCCATAAAGCCATCGAGCAATGGAACATTCATGCCGTGGTAGATGGTGAAGTGGTGGTGCTCGATGAAAGCGGCAAATCAAATTTTGGTGCTCTGCAAAACTGGCGAAGCGAAGCCGATGGAGAACTCTGTTTTTATGTGTTTGATTTGCTATGGCTGGACCGAAAAGACCTGATGCAGATACCGTTGAGTGAGAGAAGAACCATTTTAAAACAACTCATCCCTGAAAACAGCATCATTCGTTTTAGTGAAAATTTTGAGGTAAGCGGTATAGAATTTTTTGAAACCGCAAAGAAGATGGGGCTGGAAGGAATTATGGCTAAAAGGCTGACAGTGTCTATTCAGCTGGAAATCGCTCAAAAAACTGGTTAAAGATTAAAGCCGCTAAAAGTGAGAAAATGGTAATTGGCGGTTATACTAAAAATGATGGCTCATCAAAATCATTCAGCTCGTTATTACTTGGCGTTTATGATAAGGGAAAGCTGATTTACAAAGGTAAAGCAGGAACAGGGTTCAGCGATAAGCAGCAGAGAGAAATGATCAGGCAGTTTAAACCATACATAATCAAAATGCCACCTTTTGCAGAACAACCGGACATCAATAAAGCATCACGATTCCAGCCCGATCCACCGCATGCAACAGCAGTATGGATGAAACCGGAACTGGTTTGCGAAGTGAGCTTTACCGAAATAACAACGGATGGAATTATGCGACATCCATCGTTTATAGCCATGCGCACGGGTATAAAGGCAAAAGATGTAACAACAGAAAAAGCATTTGATGCCAGTGAAACCACTTCAAAGAAAAAAGCAAAATCAGAAACAACCGCAAAACCGGCCCGGACGAAAGACCGCAAACCATTTTTAAATCCTGCAGATAAAACACAGGTGCGTAAAATTAACGGGCATGAGATAAAATTCACCAATCTCAATAAGATCTACTGGCCGAAGGAGAACATCACCAAGCGAGATTTGCTCAGTTACTATCACCAGGTTGCCCCCTGGATTTTACCCTATCTGAAAAACAGGCCCCAATCTATGAACCGTCATCCCGACGGCATCAACGGAGAGAGTTTTTATTTTAAAAATGTGACAGGAACCGCCCCTCACTGGGTTGAAACCTATACCTATAAAAGCGATGCTGATGCCGGTTTAAAGAAATATCTGGTGGCAAAGGATGAAGCAAGTCTGTTATACATGGCAACATTGGGCTGCATTGAAATGAATCCCTGGCATAGCAGAGTTGAAAAAGAAGAGTATCCCGACTGGTGCATCATAGACCTTGACCCTGCGCAAAATACGTTTGACCAGGTTATTGAAGCGGCAATTGTTACCAGACAAATATTGGAAAGCCTGGGGGTTACCTCGTATCCAAAAACAAGCGGCTCTACAGGCATACATGTCTACATTCCGATGGGTGCAAAATATACCTATGAACAATCAAAAGAGTTCGCGCGGATCATTGCCACACTGGTGCAGAGAGAACTTCCAAAATTCACAAGCATTGAACGCAGTGTAAAGGCAAGAAAAGGGAAAATATATATCGATTTTCTACAAAACCGCCCACACGCTACCGTTGCGGCGCCCTACTCGTTAAGACCTAAACCCGGTGCAACGGTTTCAATGCCGCTCCATTGGGATGAAGTAAAAAAGGGATTAAAGATGAGTGACTTTACCATCTATAATGCACTGGATAGAATAAAAAGC